>JBOGIQ010000263.1:0-8606 GCA_050742535.1 Vicinamibacterales bacterium
TCAAGCTGCGCCGCGACGTGCCGCTCGGCGAGATCGAGTCGCTGATTCAGTCGGCGCACGAATGGGTGCGGGTGGTGCCGAACACGAAAGAGGCCAGCCTCGCGCAACTGACGCCGGCGGCGGTGACCGGCACCCTGGAGGTCCCGATCGGGCGGCTGCGCAAGCTGGCGATGGGCGGCGAGTATCTGACAGCGTTTGCCGTCGGCGATCAGCTGCTCTGGGGAGCGGCGGAGCCGCTGCGCCGCATGCTGCGGATTCTCCTGAAAACACCGGCTGCGGTGCGTTCCGCGCAGGCCGTCGGACACTGAAAGTCAAAAGTCAAAAGTGAAAAGTCAAAAGTGAGGCAAAAGGCTTTCTTTTGACCTTTGCCTTTTGACCTTTGCCTTTTGACCTTTGCCTTGTAGAACCTTCTCACATGGTTGTCCAGAAATTCGGCGGCACGTCCGTCGCCGACCCCGCCGCCATCCGGCGCCTGATTGAAATCGTGCGGGCCGCCCGCGCCCGCGACGGTCGTGGTCCGGCTGTCGTCGTCTCGGCGATGAGCGGCGTGACCGACCTGCTGCTCGGCATCGCGTCAGCGGCGGGCTCGGGTTCAGGCACGAAGGACGCGCTCGCGAAGATCGAACAGCTGCGCGAGCGGCATCTCGCCGCCGTCCGTGAACTGGCTGCAGCAGCCGATCACGACGCGCTGACGACGGAGATCAATGCCACGCTGGATCAGCTTGCCGCCGTGGCACAGGCGCTGACCGTGCTGCGCGAGGTCTCGCCGCGCACGCTGGACGTGATTGCGGCGATGGGCGAGCTCCTCAGCTCGCGGATCGTCGCCGCGGCGCTGAATGCCGCCGGGATCGAATCGGAGTGGGTGGACGCGCGGCGGGCGATCGTCACCAGCGCCGACCACATGCGCGCCGCGCCGCTGCCGGTCGAAACCGCCCGGGCCCTGCGCGCCACGGTCGTCGCCGCGCTCGACGCGAAGCGCGTTCCAGTGCTCGGCGGGTTCGTTGGCGCCACGGTTGACGGCCATACCACGACGCTCGGCCGCGGCGGCTCGGATTACTCGGGCGCACTCGTCGGCGCCGGCATCGGCGCGCGCGAGATTCAGATCTGGACCGACGTGGACGGCATGCTCAGCGCCGATCCGCGCGTGATCAGGCAGCCGCGCCTCGTGCCGAAGCTGTCGTTCGCCGAGGCCGCCGAGCTCGCCTATTTCGGCGCCAAGGTGCTGCACCCGAGCACGATTCTGCCGGCGGTCGAGCGGAACATTCCGGTGCGCATCCTCAACTCGATGCGGCCCGACGGAAGCGGCACGCTGATCACCGCAGAGCCGTCGCTGGATGGGACGCCGCTCACCGGCCTCGCCTCCAAGCGCAACGTCATCGTCGTGGACATCACCTCGACGAGGATGCTCATGGCCTACGGGTTCCTCCGCCGCGTCTTTGAAGTGTTCGAACGCTTCTCGACGGCCGTTGATGTCGTGACGACGTCGGAGGTCAGCGTGTCGGTGACGGTGGACGATCCGAAGTCGATTCCGGCGATTACGGAGGCGCTATCGGAGTTTGCCGAAGTGTCGATCGAGAAGGACATGGCGCTGCTGTGCGCGGTGGGAGATCGCCTGCGCGACGAGCCGAAGATCGCCGCTCAGGTCGTCGGCGTGCTCGAAGAAGTGCCGCTCAAGATGATCTCGCAGGCCGCGTCGCGCCGGAACATCACCGTCGTGCTGCGTCAGCACGACCTTGCGCACGCGATGGAACGTCTCCACGAGGAGTTCTTCCAGTGAACGCTCATCGTAGGGCACCCTTTCAAGATCGTAGGGCACCCTTTCAAGGGTGCCAGCCATGAAACTGCTGATCGTCGGCTACGGGAAGATGGGCCGGCTCGTCGACCAGCTCGCCGCCGAGCAGGGGATGGAGGTCGTGGGCCGTGTGGATGCCGGCCGCGAGGAATGGGCGCCCGCCGACGCCGCCATCGATTTTTCGACAGCCGACGCGCTGCTGGAGAACTTTCCGCGCTACTGCGAGCTGCGGGTGCCGCTCGTCATCGGGACGACCGGATGGAACGCGCACGCCGATCGGCTGCGTGTGGAGGCGGCGACAGCGCGGCTTGGCGTGGTGGCCGCCGCCAACTTCTCGATTGGCGTGAACGTGTTTCACCTCCTCGCCGCCGAGGCCGCGCGGCTCCTGCGTCCGCAGGAACAATATGGCGCATGGATCCATGAGGCGCACCACGCCACCAAGCGGGATGCACCGTCGGGAACCGCGCTCCTGCTGCGCGACGCGATGATCCAGGCCGGGTTCGACCGGCCCATCGACCTGTCGTCAACCCGCGCCGGAACGATTCCCGGCACTCACACGATCGGGTTCGACGCCGCGTCGGACACCATCGAGCTCACCCACACCGCGCGCGACCGCCGCGGCTTCGCCAGCGGCGCGCTGCTGGCGGCACGCTGGATCCAGAAAAGAGAAGGGTGGTTCTCGATGCTCGACGTGCTGAGGGATAATCAGCGTTCCTGAGGATCCTGACATGCGCAGACTGTTTACCGGCGTTGGCACCGCACTCGTCACTCCGTTCCGCAGGGACGGGTCGCTCGATGAGCCGGCGGTCAAGCGCCTCGCGGGCCGTCAGATCGACGCCGGCATCCACTTCCTGTCGCCCTGCGGCACGACCGGCGAAGCGCCGACGCTGAACCACCGCGAGAAACTGCGCGTCGTCGAGCTGGTGCTGGAAGAGGCGAACGGCCGCGTCCCCGTACTGGCCGGTGCAGGCGGCTACGACACGCGCGAGGTCATCGAGCTGGCGCGCGACATGGAACGTGTGGGCGCCCAGGGCATCCTCTCGGTGACTCCGTACTACAACAAGCCGACGCCGGAAGGTCTGTACCAGCACTTCCAGGCGATCGCCGAGAGCATCCACATTCCGGTGGTTCTGTACAACGTCCCCGGCCGGACCGGCATCAACATGGACGTGAAGACGACGGCGCGGCTGTCGGAAGTGCAGAACATCGTGGCCATCAAGGCGCCCGGCGACCTGGTGCAGATGTCCGAGATCATCTCGGCCACCCGCGACGACTTCATCGTGCTGAGCGGCGACGACCCGGTGACCGTTGCGACGATGGCCGTTGGCGGCGCGGGCGTCGTCTCGGTGGCTTCCAACGAAGCACCGGCGGAGATGGTGCAGATCGTCGAGCTGTGCGAGCGCGGCGACTATGCGGCCGCGCGGAAGCTGCACCACTGGCTGCTGCCGCTGATCCAGGTGAACTTCGCGGAATCGAATCCCATCCCGTGCAAGGCCGCCATGGCGGCAATGGGGCTCCTCGAAGAGAACTACCGCCTGCCGCTGGTCCCACCCTCGGCGGCGACGCGCGAGAAAGTGATGAATGTGCTCCAGCAGCTCAAGATGCTGGGAGCTGCGGCACGCGTCGTTTAACGCACGAAAACACGAAGAGATCGAAGGGCACGAAGAAAAGAGATCGTGCAGTCCGTTTCGCAGGTCGACACAGTTTCTCTGACCCGCAGCCTGGTCGATATCGATTCCACCACCGGGCGCGAACGCGCGGCCGGCGAATGGCTGGCGGCGTTTCTGCGCACGCGCGGTTACCGCGTCACCGAGCAGCCGGTTGCGGATGGCCGGTTCAACGTCCTGGCCACGCTCGATGAGGCGCCGCGCGTGGCCCTGTCCACGCATTTCGACTGCGTGCCGCCGTTCTTCCCGAGCCGCGAGGAACGGGGCCTGATCTTCGGGCGCGGATCGTGCGACGCGAAGGGCATCCTGGCGGCGCAGGTCGCCGCCGCGGAGCGGGTTCGCGCGTCCGGCGAATCGCGCTTCGCGCTGTTGTACGTCGTCGGCGAGGAGCGCGGCAGCGACGGCGCAAAGGTCGCGAACCAGCAGGCGCCTGCCGGGCTGCGTTATTTGATCAATGGCGAGCCGACCGACAGTCGTCTTGGCTCCGCGACGCGCGGTCTCTACCGCGTGCGTCTGCGCGCCGCCGGCCGCGCCGCGCACTCGTCGTTTCCCGAGCTGGGCGAGTCGGCGATCGACAAGCTGCTCGACGCGCTGATGGTGATCCGCGGCGTGCAGCTGCCCGATGACGCGCTGCTCGGCCGCACGCATTACACCGTTGGACTGATCGACGGCGGCGTGGCGCCCAATGTCGTCTCGCCGCACGCGTCGGCGGAGCTGTCGTTCAGGACCGTCGGCAGCGGCGAGCCGATCCGTGATGCGCTGCGCGTGGTGGAAGGGCTCGTCAGCGTCGAGCCGATTCACGAAGTGCCGGCCGTGCGGCTGCACACGCTCGATGGTTTCGAAACGGCGGTATTCCCGTATACGACCGACGTGCCGATGCTGACCGGGTGGGGAACGCCGCTGCTGGTCGGCCCCGGCTCGATTCACGTGGCGCATACGGACGAGGAACACATCGCCGTGGACGAGCTGAATTCGGCGGTCGATCTCTATGAGTCGCTTATCAAGCGACTCCTGCTACACTGAGTGTTTGGGTGAGCCGCACCGCGGCCCGGACCCTGTGCAACTTCAGCCTGCGAACCGCGTCAGGGCCGGAAGGCAGCAGCGCTAAGTAGACCCTGAGGTGTGCCGCAGGCCATCCGGGCTGCGGTGGGGCTCACGCCAAGTGGAAAAGTTGAAAAGTGGAAAAGTTGAAAAGTGGAAAAGTGGAAAAGTAGGTCGTTCGCCGTCGCGAGCTGAGCGTACTTTCCGCGTTTCACTTTTTCAACTTTTCCACTTTTCCACTTTTCCACTTTTCCACTTTACATGGCCTATCAGGTCCTCGCGCGCAAATGGCGGCCGCAGCGGTTCGACGACGTCGTCGGGCAGCAGGCGGTGACGCGGACGCTGCGGAACGCCATTGCGAGCGGGCGCATCGCGCAGGCGTTCGTGTTTGCCGGCTCGCGCGGCTGCGGCAAGACGACGACCGCGCGCATCCTGGCGCGGGCGCTCAACTGCGACAGGGGGCCGACCGCCGAGCCGTGCGGCGAGTGCGACGCGTGCATCGAGATTGCCCAGGGACGTGATATCGACGTCCTCGAGATCGACGCCGCCAGCCACACCGGCATCGACAACATCCGCGAAGTGGTGATCGGCAGCCTATCGTTCGCGCCGGCGCGCGACCGCTACAAGGTGTTCATCATCGACGAGGTGCATCAGCTCTCGAGCGCGTCGTTCAACGCGCTGCTGAAGTCGATCGAAGAGCCGCCGGCGCACGTTGTCTTCATGATGGCGACGACCGAGCTGCACAAGATCCCCGACACGATCCTGTCGCGGTCCCAGGTCTTCGAGTTCCGCACGATCCCGACAAAAACCATCGCGCAGCAGCTGCGGCGGATCGCCGACGCCGAGAAGCTCGAGGTGACCGATGCCGCGCTGTCACTGATCGCGCGGTCCGCGGAAGGCAGCATGCGCGACGCGCAGAGCGCGCTGGACCAGGTGATGGCATTTGCCGGGCAGACGATGACCGAAGAGGACGTGGCCACGGTGCTCGGCCTCGTCGGACGGGATCTGCTGCTGGATCTGATCGAGGCGGTGGTCGAGGAGGATGGTCCGAAGGCCTTTGCGCTCGCCGACCGCGCGGTGGAGTCCGGACACGACCTCCGGCTCGTCTGCCGCGAGCTGTCGCGCGTGGTCCGCGACATGATGCTGCTGTCGGTCGATCCGTCGCGCGCCGGCGACGGCGAACTGGGCGATGGCGAGCGTGAACGGCTCACCGCCCTGGGCCAGCGCTTCTCGCGCGAGGACCTGATGCGCGCGTTCGATCTGCTGTCGAAGGCCGAACAGGAGATCCGCACGGCGTCGCACGGGCGCTATTACTTCGAGATGGTGCTCCTGCGCTGGATGCACCTGCGCAAGCTCGTGCCGCTGACGGAGCTTCTGGAGCAGGGTGGCACCGGCGGCGCACCGCGGCTGACGCCACCGCGCGCCGCCGCACCAGTAGCACCAGGCGCCAAATCAATGGGTGCAATGGGTTCAAAGGGTGCAATGGACAGCAAAGGCCCAATTGCACCTATTGCACCAACCGCGAAGAGGCCTATTGAACCGGCCAGAAGCCAAGTTGAACCGTCTAGCGGCCCGATCGCCCCTAACCTCAAAGATGCCCTCCTGGCGGAGATCAAAGCCGGCAAGCCCTTCTTCTACAACACCGTCGTCGCCCAGGCGCAGAAGATCGAGGTTGCGGGCGATCGCGTGACGTTCGTCTTTTCGCCGACCCATCGCGCGCTGCGCGAGCAGTTCGAGCAGTCGCGCAGCTGGGTCGAGGCGACGGCAGAGCGTGTTGCCGGCCGGCGGGTGATGGTGGAGTCGGCACAAGGCGCCGCCCCGTCCGGCGGGCCAGCGAGCGCTCCCAAGAACGAGGCCGCCGGCGCGCCCGGCAAGCGCGATCTCAAGGAGGACGCCAGGAACTCGGCCGCGATTCAGGCGATGCTCGAGGTGTTTCCGGCGGAAATCCGCGACGTCGAAGAGATGGAGCCATGAACATCGCAAACGTGATGCAGCAGGCGAAGCAGATGCAGGAGCGCCTGCAGAAGCAGATGGCCGATCTGCGCGTCGAGGCCACTGCCGGCGGCGGTATGGTGACTGTCGTTGTCAACGGCGCGAAGCAGCTGCAATCGATCAAAATCGATCCCGAGGTCGTGTCGAAGGACGACGTCGAGATGCTGCAGGACCTGATCGTCGCCGCCGTCAACGATGCCCACCGTAAAGTCGACGAACAGCTCGGTCAGTCGATGTCCGGAATGCTGGGCGGGATGAAGATCCCCGGACTCTGACGCCGCTTGTCGCTCCCTGATTCTCTCATCCGGCTGATCGAGCAGTTTCAGAAGCTGCCAGGCATCGGCGCGAAAGGCGCCCAGCGTCTCGCCTTCCACGTCCTGCGCACGCCGCGGGAAGACGCCGACCGCCTGTGCGATGCCATCCGCGACGTCAAGGATCGCGTTACCTACTGCTCGACCTGCAATAACATCACGGACACCGATCCTTGTGCGTTCTGCACCAGCGCCTCGCGCGACCAGCGGCTGATCTGCGTCGTCGAGGAGCCGCAGAACGTCACGTCTGTCGAGAAGACGCGCGAGTTCCGCGGCGTCTACCACGTGCTGATGGGCGCGCTGTCGCCGCTGCACGGCGTCGGCCCGGACGATCTGAAGATCAAGGGGCTGCTCGGGCGCGTGGGTGAAGGGCAGGTGGACGAAGTGATCATCGCGACGAATCCAACCGTCGAGGGCGAGGCCACCGCGCTCTATCTGGCGCGGCTGCTGAAGCCGCTCGGCATCCGTGTAACCCGCATCGCGATGGGCGTTCCGGTCGGATCGGACCTCGAATACGCCGACGAAGTGACGATGACGCGCGCGATGGAAAACCGTCGCGATATCTGACCGCCTAGTGGTATGTCCTTCCCAATTCATTACAGGCCGCGCCGTTGTCGCGGCCGGAAACCCTCGGTCGAGCCTGGTTGCTGGCGGTACTCTTCCAGTTGATACGGACTACTAGATGCTTCCCGCGACCTATCAGCTTCCCGCAGCGATCGTGCTGCTCGTTGGCGGGCTCGTCGCCTGCTTCTTCGGCTACCGGCTCTTCCGCATCGTGCTGGCGTTCACCGGCTTCGTGATTGGTGCGCTGCTCGCGAGCTCGATCTTCGGCGTGAGCGATACCTGGGCCATGCTGATCGCCGCCGGCATCGGCGGCCTGGCCGGCGCGGCCGTGATGCTGGCCGCGTATTTCGTCGGCGTGGCGTTGACCGGTGCCGCGCTGGGCGCCGTGGCGGCCAATCTGCTGTTCACCGCGACCGGACAGGGCCCGCACTACCTCGTCCTGGTGTTCATGACCGTGGTTGGCGCGGCGGCGGCGATGTATCTGCAGCGCTACTTCATCATCGTCGGCACCGCGTTCGGTGGTGCGTGGACGCTGATCGTCGGGATGATGGCGCTGCTGGGCAATCCGACGGCGATCTCGGCGGCCGCGGCCGGGAACGTCTGGGTCGCGTACCCGCTCAGCCCGGCGCCGGGCCAGCGGTGGGTTCCGGTGGCGTGGATTGTGCTCGGACTGATTGGCACAACCGTGCAGCTCGGGTGGACCGGCGGGGAACGGGGCCGGGTGGTTCGACGGAAGAAGAAATCCTAAGTTACGATGGCGTAGTGTCCGCCTTCAGGCGGCCGTAGGGGAGTGTAGTGTCCGCCTTTAGGCGGACCTAGAGGGGACATGAGAACGAAATTCATAATGATTCTGGGCGGTGTTTTTCTGGTATCCGGGCTGTACGCGGCCGTGGGCGCGCAGGGCAAGTCTGTGAACGATGGCATCTACTCGGACGCACAGGCCAAGCGCGGCGATGTCCTGTACAAGGAACAGTGCGCGACCTGTCATGGCGACAATCTCGAGGGCTCCGGCCCGATGCCGGCGCTGGCCGGCAAGGATTTCCTGGCCAGCTGGCAGGGCAAGAGCGTCGCCGATCTCTTCGAGAAGACCCACACGACGATGCCGGCGACCGCACCGGGCTCGCTGACGCCGGCGCAGGCAGCGGACATCGTGGCCTACATGCTGGCGTCGAGCAAATACAAGGTGGGAACGACCGAGCTCGAGGGCAAGGTCGAGACGCTGAAGGACATCAAGATCGA
>JBOGIQ010000264.1:0-8599 GCA_050742535.1 Vicinamibacterales bacterium
CATATACCCAGGCGACCCAGGCTACCCAGGCCACCCAGCTACACGGCATGGCCAGCCTCGGTCACATCGCTGTCGGCGCCGCTGCGTCGCGGGTTTACCGCGCGGCGCCGCTCGAGCGGCCATCGCCTGCGGTGGTCGTGTGCTGGTCCGCCTTGTCTTTCGTGCCGGACGCCGACGTCATCGGCTTCAGTCTGAGCGTGCCGTATGAGGCGGCCTGGGGACATCGTGGCGCGACGCACTCCTTTGTCTTCGCGCTTGTGATCGGTGTCGCCGCGGGAATCGCGGCGCGACTGCTTCGACGCGCAGCGATCCGGACCGGCGCCATGGCGGCCGTGGTTGTCGCCAGCCATCCACTTCTCGACACCCTGACGGACGGCGGCCTTGGCTGCGCGCTGTTCTGGCCCTTTGACGGCACGCGCCATTTCGCGCCCTGGCGGCCGATACCCCGTCTCACCGATCGGGCTGGCGTTTTTCTCGCGGTTTGGACTGACGGTGGCGATGTGGGAAGCCTTCATCTTCGCGCCTCTCTGGCGGTATGCGCTTCGGGGGCGGGGCGCAGTCTCGACGCGTGCGATTGCGCTTCGCCGAGCCGGAGCGGCCCTGTGGATCGTCGTACTGTGGCTGCTGACGTCAACCGACCCGTTCCGCGAGCGTATCGTTGCGGCCGTGCTCGGTGACACCACCGAATATGCGCCAGGATTCTCCGAAGAAGCGTTTGCCGGCATCGGTCGGCATCAAACAGACGTGTCCGTACGCGCGCGGCTTGGCGAGCCGTTCCGCGAATTCATGTCCTTCGGAGCGGATGCGAAGGTGTGCGCGCAGGTGGGATTGTCCGGCGGAATCGTCGAGGATGCGTATCCTCCTGACGCGTGTCTGCGGCGCGGCGTTCGCGCGGGGCTGCCCAGGCAGGCGGTCATCGAAGCGCTTGGCCGCCCCGAGAGCGCATGCGCGGTCTACAGTCGAGGCCGGGACGGCGGGTTTTTCAGCCGCCGCCGCGTGTGCTTTGTCAACGGGCGCGTTGCCGAAGTGTTCCGCCGCTGGGTCCGCGACTAAGACGTGACCGACTTTCGCCTTGGTGAAGAAATCCCCTGGTCGGGACGTCTAACGGCCATGCGCCAATTCGCCGTTGCACTCGCATTCTCGGTCGCGACGATGACTGCGCAGGAACCTGCGCGGTCCGGCGGCCCGCTGCGGCCGCTCGCGCTGCCTGCGCTCGGGGACGGCCAGTCGTGTCCAATTGCCACCGGTACGAAGGCGGTGCCTCCGTCGCCGCGGATCTTTGGCGGGCCGTTCTGGTGGGGTACCGGCCCTGCGTACGTCGGGCTCTTGTGGACGAGCGGGGATCAAGGAAGATTCAGCCTCGCGCCGATTCCGATCGAGAACGGGATGCGCCGGGCGAAGACGGCGTTTGTCGCCGACCCGTCGTACTCAGGCGTCATCGAGGTTCGCGGCGGTTCACTTCGCCGCGATCGGCGGCCGCTGATTTTCGGGCAGGGCGGTGCGCCCGACGGTGAGCTGATGCGTCTGACCGCCCCGCACGTGCTCGACGCCGGCTGGGTCGACGGCACCGGTGTGCGGCAACCGAATTTGCCCGCCCTTACTGGTCGCGAATGGTCGTTCTGGCCGGCGTCCACGTGGATTCCCGGGCCGGGCTGCTATGGCATCCAGCTGGACACGCCGCAACGCTCGTCCCTGGTCGTCTTCGAAGCACTCTAAGCGCGTGTGTGCGCACTCGTTCCGGAACGAGCGCGGACTGGACCAGCCCGGCAGGCCACCGTAGATGCCCGCGTGCACGGACGTGTTTGACGGTCGTGTTCAGCGGGCCGGATAATCCGCCAGAGGCGAGCCAACCCGCGCCGTGCCGGCAACGTCAAAGCAGCGGGGAGCGATCATGACCAGAATCCCGATAGCACTCTGCATTGCGCTCGTGGCCGCCGCCGGCGCACACGCGCACCACTCCTTTGCCGCGTACTACTTTGAAGAGCAGACAGTGACGATCGAGGGATCCGTCACCGAGTTCGAGTACCGTTCACCCCACGCGTGGCTGCACGTGCTCGCTCCTGACGCCGATGGCCAGATGCAGCGCTTCTCGGCCGAATGGGCCAACCCGCAGCGGTTGGCGCGCGATGGTGTAACCGTGGATCGACTCCAGCCAGGCGATGTCGTCCGCATCACCGGGAGCCCTGGCCGCACCGCATCGGAACGGAAGATTCACCTCAAACGCATCGAGCGGCCGGCGGACGGCTGGACCTGGGGCGGGATGGGGCGCGGAGGAAGAGGCGGAGGCAGGCAGCGCCGCTGATCCGCGACTCGCACGGTCAGACGGCGCGCGTCAGCGCTATCCTCCTGCGGCGATCGGTCGAACAGCCACCACTGGTGCCCGCAAGCGCTGCACCTGAACTCCAGCACGCCGTCGCCGGTCTGTACGTCGGCCGCTCGCCGGTGACACTTCGGGCACGGGATTTCTGCGCCCCGAGATGCGGACGCCGGTGCGTCCTTTTCTGTCACGCCAGCCTGCGATTTTACGCGTTGCGCCGTCCACTCGTACATGTCCAGAATACGCCTCGATGGCGGACGAGTTCAGCGGCTTCACGCGCAATGCCTTCGCATTCTGGAAGGGCCTCGAACGGAACAACAATCGCGAGTGGTTCCAGGCGCACAAGGACCGCTACGAACAGGCGGTCCGCCGCCCGATGCAGCTGCTGATCGAAGAGCTGGCGCCGCTCTACGGACGCGGCCGGCTGTCGCGCATCAACAAGGACATGCGGTTCGCAAAAGAGAAGCCGTACAAGAACTATCTCGCCACGGGCCTTGCCGGCAGCTACATTTCCTTGTCGAAAGAAGGTTTGTGGGTGGGCACCGGAATGTATAAACCGGAACCCGCAGCGCTGCGGCAATTACGTGAGGCGATCGCGGACGACGCCTCGGGTCAGCAACTCACGAGGGTCATCGCAGCGCTGCGGCGGAAGGGCTTCGAGGTCGATACCCATGCGCGGCTCGAGAAACCACCGCGCGGTTTCGACGCGGCGCATCCACGCGCCGACCTCCTGTGCATGAAAGACATTTACGTCGGCAGATTATTCGGCCCTGAAGACGTATCGTCGGCAGACGTCCTTCGTGGTGTGGCGAAGGCGATCGGGGAGCTGGAGCCGTTTCGTGTCTGGCTGCGCACGTACGTCCGCGGCTGAGGTCCGCCTGAAGGCGGACACTACGTAAGCGCATGCCTTCCACCCAGCACCAGACGCTCGTCGTCGCGAACGACAGGACGACCTCGGTGGCCGATCGCGCGACGACAGGATTGCCCGACGATCTGCTGGGCCGCGCGGCCACCCGGCTGCAGATTCTCGCGTGGCTCTACGCCTTCATGTTTTTCATGGCGGCGTACGTTTCGCAGCTCCTGATTCCAGGCGCATGGGAGGTCCTCGTGCAGCGCCCGCTCAACTGGGTGCCCGGAGTCCTTTCGATCGCCGCCGCCGTGTTGGTGGCGCTGGCGATCCGCGTCGTCCCCCTGCGGCCTGCGGTGGTCACGGCGGTTGCCTTGATTTTCGAAGTCGTCGGCAGTTACGGAATCGCGGCGGCGGAGTTTCTGCACCCTCTCGGGCTGACCGGCAACGAGTCCTGGATCGGCCTGTCGTGGGTCGCAGTCTGGATGCTGCTCTTCAACGTCGTCGTCCCGACCGTGCCGCGTGTTGCCATCATCGCGGCGCTGATGTCGGTGACATCGGTACCGGCCATGGTGCTGCTCTCGATGTCGATGTTTCCGATGCCGGTGTGGCCGGGCGGCGTGAGCATCTTCTTTGCCTTTGGGTTCCCCTACGTGCTCGTGGTGATCATGGCGTATGTCGGCGCGCGCATTGTCTATAACCTCGGCACCGAGGTGACGCGCGCACGTCAACTGGGGAGCTATCGCCTCGAGGAACGGCTCGGCCAGGGCGGCATGGGCGAAGTCTGGAGAGCCAGTCATCGCCTGCTCGCCCGGCCGGCGGCGATCAAGTTGATCAAGGCGCGAGGAGCAGCCGACGCCGGGGGCGCGGACGACATGCGGCGGCGATTCGAGCGCGAAGCGCAGGTGATCGCACAGCTTCGATCGCCGCACACGGTGACGCTCTTTGACTACGGCATCGCCGATGACGGGGCCTGCTACTACGTGATGGAGCTACTGGACGGGATTGATGCCGACACGTTGATCAAACGCTTCGGCCCGATCTCCGCGGAACGCGTCGTTCATATCGTCCGGCAGATGTGTCACTCGCTGTCCGAGGCCGAATCACACGGGCTCGTGCACCGGGATATCAAGCCGGCGAACATCTTTCTCTGCCGCTACGGCGAGGACCACGATTTCGTCAAAGTGCTCGACTTCGGGATTGCGAAAGTCGTGCATGCGCCGTCCGCGGAGACCGAGATGGCGCTGACGGTACCCAATCTGATTCATGGCACGCCGGCCTTCATCGCCCCCGAGCAGGCGCTGGGCAGCACGGATGTGGACGCCCGAGCAGACATCTACTCGACCGGATGCGTGGCGTACTGGCTCCTGACGGGACAGCTGGTGTTCAGCGCCGACACGCCGATGAAGCTGCTGATGGCGCACGCCCATACGCCGGCCGATCCGCCATCGATGAGGACCGAGATGCCGATTCCACCGGAACTCGATGCGCTGGTGCTTTCATGCCTGGCGAAGGATCGAGCGCTGCGGCCGCAGTCGGCGCGTGAGCTGGTGGCACGGCTCGACGCTATCGCGCTGTCGCGCGACTGGAACGAGCCACGCGCCCGCACGTGGTGGAACGAGCATCTGCCGCCTGCCGCGGGCTGACCGGCCTCGCGACCTTTATCTCTTCCGGCAGACCCGGCGATTCAATCCCGCCGGGTGGCGACCCACTTGCAACCGTCTCGGGCAGGAGGGGACAGATGACCCTGGATCTCGAATCGGTCACCTTGAACGGCCGGCGTTACGCCGTGGTCGCGGACCCGAGTACGGTCGGGACATCCGGTCGCGTCGAGTCCGGAGCACGGACGATCGGTGCGAATCGGGATACGGCGGTCTACGTGGGTGGAGGTGCGCTGCTCGGCACCATCATCGGCGCGATCACCGGCGGAGGCGAAGGCGCCGCGATCGGCGCGGCGGTCGGGGCCGGAGCGGGCGCTGCCACGCAAATCGTGACGAAAGGGAAATCGGTCTATCTGCCGGCGGAGTCGCTTGTGACCTTCCGCCTGGCGCGCCGGCTCACGGTTGACGTCGAAGACACCGGTTTCGATCGCGACAGTCGCCACTACCATCGGGACTACGGACGATAGGCCGTTGGGTTACTTAGGTAGCTCGATTGTTGTGGGGCGAGCCTTTCAGGCTCGCCTCGCGAACCCGCAGGGTTCGGCCACACTCTCTATGAGATGAGTACGTTGACGATCGCGTTGCCGATGCCCACCAGCGCAGCGCCGGAAATCAGTCCCGCGCAGATCGACTCATAACCCTCGATCCAGATCGCATGGGCGCGCGTGCCCGGTGCGGGGTTCGTTCGAGCCTGCCACCAGAAGACCATCGCGCCCACCCACATCGCGAGGCACGACTCGGGCGGCAGCACGACCCCCAGGCCGATCGACACCGCGGAGAACGGGAAGCGGCCCTTGGTGCGGATTCGCGCCACTTCGAACACGGCGGCAAGAATCGCCGCCACGATCATCGAAATGACTGCGGACGAGGGCAGCTGGCTCAAGCCGTTCGTGATCAGGTCTGCCACGCCCTTCCATTGGACGGCGGCAGGCATGGCGAACTGCTCCGAGACGATGGTCGATGCCGACCGCGCGCCGTCCGGTCCTGGAGGCAGGAAGAGCAGGAAGAAGAGCGGAACCGTCGCCAGCGTGCCCGCAAGGATGCCGATGAAGTGGCCAACCGCCTGCTGCCGCGGCTTTGCGCCGAGCATGTACCCGGGCTTGATGTCCGAGAGCAGGTTCGACGCGTTCGACGCGATCTCGGCGGTCATGGTCGCCGGGAGCAGGTTCGTCGCCGGATTGACGCGATCGATCGCGCCCATGCTGAACTGTGTGATCTTCGACAGGGCGCCCACCGGCGTCCACGATGTCAACGCCATCGAGTTCGTACAGATGACTGTCAGCAGGAAGATCAACGGCAACGAGATCAGCGCGAGAAACCAGCTCACGCCGAAGAACTGGTGGGTGATCGCGGCGCCGGCGATGCTGAGGATCGGGACACCGGCGAACGACACCCAGAGCGGCACCTCGATGTGGCGCAGCGGATCGGCCGCCGGCGCCGCGGGCTCCTTCTTCGTCGTGAGCGCCGCGAACGCCTTGGTGAAGATCTCGGGCTTGGCAAACAGGCCGACGAGCGCGCCCACGACCATCATCGTCACGGCCCACCAGAGCGCCCACTGGTTGACGATCTCGGGACGGGAGATGGCGACGAGTGTGCCGTCCGGGGCGGTGTAGGCCCGGATGTCGCCGCGCTGGATCATGATCGGCGCGAGCACCGCGAAATTCACGAGCGTGCCCAGAAGCACGCTCGTCGCGACCCGGACCCCCATCAGACCGCCTACGCCAAGCATCGCCGCATCGAGTGTCAGGCGCAGGCCGAGCTGCCGGATGTCGGTGCCGAGGATCTTCGGGATCCAGAGGTTCAGTCTCCCGGCCACGTCGTAGTAGTACTGGTCGAACCGCTCCTGCCAGTGCCACGGCTCCGCCAGTCCGGCCCACGTGTCCATTCGGAGCAGCGTGAACTGGAGCAGCCGCATCCATCCGTCGCTCGAGACGAACTGGTAGAGGCCGGTAAACACCGCGGTGAGGGCCAGCAACTTCGCCCGGAGCATGCCGGCCGCCGCTTCGCCCGAGTACAGTGCGTCGAGCACGACGCCGGCGGCGCGCCCCTCGGGGAAGGGGAGCTGGTCTTCGTTGATGAAGCGCCGCTTCATCGGAAATGCGACCAGCACGCCGACGCTCGAGATGACGACGTTGAAGATCATCAACTGCCACCATGGCACGATCGTTCCCGTGACCATCATGTAGGCGGCCAGCCCGGCGACCATGGGCGTCACCATGTACCCGGAGGCCGTGGCGATCGATTGGGTGCAGTTGTTCTCGAGAATCGTGAAATCGCCGATCAGCCCCGTTCGCGACAGGATCTTGTAGATCGCGAACGCGAGGATGACCGAGGTGAGCCCGACGCCGATCGAGATGCCGGTCTTACCCGCGATGTAGAGCGCCGTGGCCGAGAGAATGCAGCCGAGAAGAAAGCCGGTGATTGCCGCCCGGACCGTGAGCTGCGGCATCTCGCCCCGGTAAACGTTCTCCAGCCACCATGTGTCCTTCTCGAGCCGGGTCCAGGTCGCGATCTGTTCGTCGTTCAGCTGTTTGAGGGCCATGCGTCGCTATTGGCGCGTTCAGGCGGATCCGTCGGGACGACGATTCGCGCGCGGCAATTAGAAAATCGCGAGCGGATTGAGCGGCGAGCCCATGCCCTTCTCGATGCGCAGCGGCGCGGCGGTGAACAGGAACTCGTAGCGGTTCAACCGTCGCGCCTCTTCGACGGCTCTCTCGAAATCGAGGTTGTCGAAGATGCTGATTCCCATGGCCACGAGCGCCAGCTGATGGAGACCCACGCCCTGCGGCAGACCGGATGGGGAGACATCGTTCGGCCCGTCGGCGCCGATGAACGAGACGCCGCGCTCCTTGAGGAAGTACGCGACGTCGATGTGATAGCCGGCGAACCCGGCCGCGTTGGGCCACGGACCAAGGGCCGCGCGGCGCTTCCACCGGCCGGTATAAAGCAGGATCACGTCGCCGGGAGAGACTTTGACCCGCTGGATCTTTTCCAGCGTCTCCAGATCTTCACGATGGACGGCGGTTCCCGGCTCCAGCCAGCCTTGCGGCGTAGCTTTGCCCGGCAGGCGCGTGGCGTCGAACAGAATGGCTCGTGTGACGACGCCGTCCTTCAACGCGTTGATGCTCCCTCGAGGGCAGCCGCCGGCGGCCTTGATCTCCTCCATCGAGACGCCGTTGTAGCCTTTCCCGTCGACCATGATGTGACAGTCCACGGCGTCGAGGTGACTGTGGATCACGCCATGGTAGGTGCCCGTGTACTGATAACGGTCCAGGGCGACAGCGGGCGACACGGTGACGACGGCACGGTCCAGAAAGGTCGGAGTGTCCGTCGCCTTCTCCTGCGGGACGTCGTGCGCCAGCGAGATTGTCCGTCCCTCCCGCGCGAGCGCCAGCGCCTGCTTCCGCTTGGCGGGGGTGATGAGGTTGGCGGCGCCCAGTTCATCCCGGTCGCCCCACCGGCCCCAGTTCGAGAGCTCCTTCATCGCCCGGCGAAAGTCGGCTTCCGTTGCGATCGTTGGCCGGGCGGTTTGTCCCCCGACGTCGCGGCTCGCCAGGACGCCAAGCAGGATCGCAGCAACGAAGCCGGTCCGCGGACGCACACGGATACTCACGGATCACTCCTCTCACAGACCGCGCCAGGCGCACGCGGATCAGGGTAGTTCGAGCCCGGCCTTCTTCAGGACGGCCGCGTTTCGTGGACTGCGGAGGAACGTCAGGAGCTCACGCACCACCGCGGCGTCCTTTGCCGTCTTCAGAATGCCGCCGGAGAAGA
>JBOGIQ010000265.1:0-8567 GCA_050742535.1 Vicinamibacterales bacterium
GATCTTCCTCGAGAATGGCGACCCGTGTTTCGTGGGCGCTCGAGGAGATGATCATCTCCTTGGTCATGCCCGTAGCTCTCCGGGAGCCGCCGCCGAGGCGCACCAGTCCCTGCTGCGTGCACCAGCACGAAGGACAGCAGGATCCAGAACAGCGCAGGCATCAGCGAATCAGCCCCTGACAAAAATCAATTCGTAAATCGCCGCATCCGCACATTGAGAATCAGGCCGAATCCCGCGAGCGTCGCGATCATCGAAGAACCGCCGTAGCTCATGAGCGGTAGCGTCAAACCCTTGACCGGCGCAAGGCCGGCCGACATCGTAATGTTGTAAATCACCTGGAACGTGAAGCTGGCCAGCACCCCCAGCACCAGGTACGCGCCCAGGCGGTCTTTCGCCAGCCGGGCCGCTTCCAGCGAACGCAAAATCACGAACAGATATAACCCGAGCGCCACGACGACGCCTACAAATCCATGCTCCTCGGCCAGAACCGAGAAGATGAAATCGTTGTGTGCCACGGGGAGGAACCGCAGCTGACCCTGCGTTCCGCCCTGGAATCCCTTGCCGAACGGCCCGCCCGAACCCACGGTGATGCGGGCCTGAATCTGTTGATACCCGGCGCCGCGGGCGTCCTGCGACGGGTTGATGAACGTCGAAATCCGTTCCTTCTGATAGTCCTTGAGCGCGAACTTCCACGCGACGGGCGCCGCCAGCAACGCGGCGATCGCCAGAATCCCGAAGATCCGCATGGGCATGCCGGCGACGTAGGCCGCCGCGAACAGCACCGGCACCAGCGTCACCGCAGTGCCCAGATCGGGCTGCTGCGTGATCAGCAGCAGCGGCACGGCGGTGATCGCCGCCGCGATGAGGAAGTCGATGCGGGTGATCGCGCCCCGCCGGCTTTCTCCGAAGAATTTGGCCAGCACGAGCGCCAGCGTCGCCTTGGCGAATTCCGAGGGCTGCAGATTCATCGGCCCCATATCGATCCATCGCCGCGACCCGCCGCGGACGACGCCGAACACGAGTACGCCGATCAACAGCGCAACGATGGCAATGTACAGAAAGTGCGACTTGTCCGCCAGCGAACGGTAGTCGATGCTCAGCGCAACCAACAGCGCGATAAACCCGATCAGAATCGCCCAGATCTGCGTGTAGAAGATGCTGCTCACGCCGGACTGCTGGTTGTAGGTGGCGCTGTAGATCTGCGCGAGACCGATCATGCACAGGGCGAGAATCGCGCCGACCATCGCCCAGTCCACGTGGTGATACAACCGTCGTTCGAACATCTACTGTGCCGCCGTCCGTGAATGCAGCGGTCGCGCGTCGGCGATTTCCACCGCCGGAAGCGCCGGCGGCGAGTCGGGATCGTCGACCGGCGGCTCATTGGACGGCGTCTCTCCAAGCACAGGGAGCGGCGTGCCTTCCTTCTTTGCGAAATACGTTGCGATCACGTGCTTCGCAATCGGCGCGCCGAGGTAGCCGTGCAGGTTATGCTCACCGAAGATCACCCCCGCAATCTCTGGCTTGTCTTTCGGCGCGAAGAACACGAACCAGCCGTGATCGCGCAGGTCGCGGGTCGTGCCACGCGCCCGCGCGCGCCCCTCGTTCGAAATCAGCTGTGCCGTGCCGGTCTTCCCCGAGACATCACGCCCGGGGATCTTGCCGCGGACACCCGTTCCGGCCGCGTTGACGACCATCCAGAGTCCATCGTGAAGTGCCGCGAGCGTGTCGGGACGGAACGCCACCCGGTCGGCGACCGCCTTCAGCGGCACCGGCTTCCAGCCATTCCCCTCGTCAATCGCCTTGACGACGTGCGGTGTGATGCGCGTGCCGCCGTTGGCAACGGTCGCAATCATGTTCGCGAGCCCCGCGGGGGTGACCGTGACCTGTCCCTGGCCGATCGCCACCGAGATCGTTTCGCCGGGGTACCAGCGCTCCCCGGTGCGCTTCAGTTTCCACTCCGTGTTCGGAACGAGGCTCTCCTGCTCGTTCGGCAGGTCGATCCCTGTTTTACCCGCGAGCCCGAGCTTCTCCGCCCACTTGTAGATGCGATCAACACCGAGCTTCTCGCCAAGCGTGTAGAAGTAGACGTTGCACGACTTCTCGATCGCGTGACGCATATCAACGCTGCCGTGGCCGCCCTTCAAGTGGCACTTGTAGTAGCGCCCGTAGAAATTCGCGCCGCCTGTGCAGTTGACCCTGAAGTTCGAGTCCACGAGCCCTTCTTCCATGGCGGCAGTAGCGACCACGATCTTGAACGTCGAACCCGCTGAGTAGCGCCCCTGCAGTACGCGGTTCGTCAATGGGCGCAGTTTGTCGGTGTTGAGCGCCGCCCATGTCTTGCTCTTGATCCCTGCGGCGAAATCGTTCGGGTCGTACGCCGGCATGCTGGCATGGACGAGCACTTCGCCGGTCCGCGGATCCATGATCAGCGCGGCGCCGTTGAAACCGGCGTGACGGAATCCGTCCTCAGCCGCCTTCTGCAGGTCGTAGTCGATCGTCAGCTGCACGCGGCGGCCTTCGGTCGGCGGAATCTTGTCCAGCTCCCTGATCTCGCGTCCCACGCTGTTGACGACAACGCTTTTGGCGCCGTCCTGCCCCATCAGCACCGCGTTGTAGACCTTCTCGACGCCGAACTTGCCGACAATGGCGTTTTGCGAGAGCCCCTCTGCTTTCACCTGGTCCTCGTCCGCCTGCCCGACGTAGCCGAAGAGGTGCGCCGCCATGGCATCAGAGGGGTATTTGCGTGTCGGAACCTGCTCCACCGACAGCTCCGGCAGCTCACGCTGCCGTGACAGGACTCGCGCCGCCTGCTCGAGCGAGGCGTCCTGCACAATAACAACCGGCCGGTAGACGGGCTCGGACTTGACGTGCCGATCGACCGCTTGCGTGACCTGTTCGGCATCCAGGCCGAGCAGTGCGGATGCCGTGCGAATCGTCTGTTCGATGTCCTTCGTGAGCTCGCGATCGATCGAGATGGTGAACGAGTCGCGGTTTTCGACGAGCACGCGGCCGTCGCGATCGAACAGCACGCCGCGCGGCGCCCGCAGCGAGAGCGTCCGCTGGTAGTTGCTGTTCGCCATCTCGGCGTACTTTTCAGTCTGGACGACCTGGAGCACCCAGAAACAGATCGCCAGTGCGGCGAACCAGATGATGGCTCCGACCTGCAGTACGGCCACGCGCGACGATACCCGCCGTCGATCTTCTGTGGGTGCAGCCACCGCTAAAAACTCCCAACTCCCAACCGCCAACTCCCAACGACCAACTCCAAGCCTTGGGAGTTGGGAATTGGGACTTGGAGGTTATCCAGTGTCACCCCTATCGCCGCCCGCGGCGCGACCGCCGCCGTTCGACGATGCCCGGGAGCGACTCGATAATGCCAAACGCCACGATGCCGACCAGCGCGTTGCCCAGTGCCTGCGCGGCCAGCGGCTTCCACGGTGAGGGAAACGCGCGCAGGTCGAGGATGTAATACAGCCCCATGAACACCGCCCCGTGAAGCACCGTCGCCGCGACGAAGATCACCAGCCGCGGCAACGCGGCGGTGACGATGAACTGCTGTCCGAACGCTCCGGCCAGAAAACCGACGATCGTCTTCGCCAGGCCGCCAATGCCGATCACGCCGCTCGACAGCGCGTCCTGGATCAGGCCCGCCGCGCTCCCTGCGAGCATCCCGCCAACCGGGCCAATCGTCAACGCCACCGCAACGACCGCGACTAGTACGAGATCGACTGCGGCCGAGCCGCCCACGACGAACCGGGCCAGCGTGGTCTGCAGCCCCAGCGCGAGCGCGATCGCGATGAAAACTGCGAGCGCTTTCACTTCTTACCGTCGTCGGCGGTCTCCGACGGAGGCTCAGGCGCCTTCAGCACGACCAGCACCGCTTCGAGCGCGGCGAAATCCACGGTCGGCTTCACCCGGATACGCCATTCGCCGCCCGCACGCTCCGCTGATTGTATCTCCCCGACAGGCACGCCTTTAGGGTAGATGCCATCAATTCCGGACGTCACCACGCGGTCGCCGCGCTTCACGTCGGCGCTGCCGGGGACGTAGTTGAGGCTGATCATGCCGGCCTTGAACCCGAGTTCTTCCCCGCTTCCCAGCCCTTCGACAACGCCGTTGACGCGCGACCGCTCGATCAGGACGCCAGCGGCAGCGTCGCGGTCGATGATCAGCTGCACTTTCGCGGCGCGCGCAGTCGGCATCAGAATCCGTCCGACGATCCCGGCGGGAGACATGACCGCCATGTCGGGACGCAAGCCGTCCTGCGTGCCCTTGTCGATGGTGATCGTGCGGAACTCCGGGTCGGCTCCGCTGCCGATCACCATCGCGGCAGCCGTCTCGAAACCGGTGGCCGACTTCAGGTCGAGCAGCTGCTGCAGCGTGCGGGTCTGCTGCGCGACGCTCCGCTCCTGTTCGAGCGAGACGCGCAGCTTCGTTACCTCCTGCGTCAACTGTTCGTTCTCGCGGCGGATCTCCTGCAGCGCGAAGTAGTTCTGCCATCCCTCGCGGGCGCTGCCGAATGCCGACGTCGCCGCGCGCTGCATCTCCGCAAACGCGCCGAAGGTCAGTTCCTGCAGCACCGGCACGCCACGCTTGGTGGTGACCTGGGCGGAAATCAGGATGATGTGGGAAACGACAATCGCGCCGAATAACCAGCCGGTGCGCTGTCGAATATCCAGGAGAGCCATCGCGAATTGCAGCGCGGCTAGTCGATGGAGATTTTCCGCAGCAGGTTGAAGTCCGACAGCATCTTGCCGGCGCCGAGCACGACCGACGACAGCGGATCCTCGGCCATCGCCAGCGGCAGCCCGGTTTCCTCGCGGAGACGCTTGTCGAGATTCTTCAGCAGCGAGCCGCCGCCCGTGAGCACGATCCCGCGATCGACGATGTCGGCCGACAGTTCCGGCGGCGTGCGTTCCAGTGCGACGCGCACGGCGTCGACGATCACGTTGACGGTCTCGGCCAGGGCTTCGCGAATCTCCTCGTCGCTGATGGTGATCGTCTTCGGCACGCCTTCGATGAGATGACGCCCTTTGATTTCCATCGTCATCTTCTCGTCGAGCTTGTAGGCGGAGCCGATCTCCATCTTGATCTGCTCGGCGGTTCGTTCGCCGATGAGGAGGTTGTATGTCTTCTTGATGTACTGGATGATCGCTTCGTCCATCTCGTTACCGGCGACACGCACCGCCTTGCTGTAGACGATGCCGGCGAGCGAGATCACCGCGATGTCGGTGGTGCCGCCGCCGATGTCCACGATCATGTTGCCCGACGGTTCGGTGATCGGCATGCCCGCGCCGATCGCCGCCGCCATCGCCTCTTCGACGAGATGGACCTCGCTCGCTTTGGCGCGGTAGGCGCTGTCCTTCACCGCGCGCTTTTCAACCTGCGTGATTTCCGAGGGGACGCCGATGACGATGCGGGGGCGGACCCAGACGTTGCGGTTGTGCGCCTTCTTGATGAAGTAGGTCAGCATCTTCTCGGTGACCTCGAAATCGGCGATGACGCCGTCCTTCATCGGTTTGATCGCCACGATGTTGCCCGGCGTCCGGCCGAGCATCTCCTTGGCGTCCTTGCCAACGGCTTCAACGCGGCCGTTGACTTTGTTGATGGCGACAATCGACGGTTCGTTGACCACGATGCCCTTCCCGCGCGCGTAGACGCAGGTGTTGGCGGTGCCGAGGTCGATCGCGAGGTCGCTGGAGAAGAGCGACAGGAACGAGCCGAGAGGCATAGTTATTTTTGAGGTCCGATCGTTGATCTGTGATTGGTTGGTGATTGGTGATTGGTGATTGATGATTTCACCGATTCACAGCTCACTAACCGCAAATGCTTGTATCCCGTTCTTGCCGGACGCCTTGACCCGGTACATAGCCGCGTCCGCCGCTCGTAGTAATTCTTCGGCCGATCCGGCCGAATCCGGCAGAGTGGCAACCCCGATGGACACGGTTAAATGCACCGAAAGGCCGTCCGAGGCCAGGAATTGCGCCGCGCCCACCCGCTCGCGGATGCGCGCCGCCACCGAAAATGCGCCGTCCCGGCCGGTGTCCGGCAGAATCAGGGCGAATTCGTCCCCCCCGAACCGCGCCACGATGTCGGTCTCCCGGGCGCAACCGCGCACAATAGCGGCCGTTTCGGCGAGCGCCTTGCTCCCGGCCAGGTGGCCGTGATTGTCGTTGACCGTCTTGAACCCGTCCAGGTCGAGGAACAGCAGCGACAGCGGGCGGCCGCCGCGCGTGGCCCGCTTGGTCTCGCGGCGGAGGGCCTGGTTGAGATAACGGCTATTGTAGAGCCGGGTCAGGTCGTCGGTCACCGACAAGGCCTCCGCTTTCTGCAGGGCGGTTGCGTTATCGAGGGCAATGGCGGCGGGCTCGAGCACCGTGCGGACGGCGGCCACGAGCGCCGCGCCTAGCGCCGGGGCGGCTTTCGATGGGGCCGGGTCTAGGCCGACGAGCGCCCCGACCGTCTTGTGACGGCATATCAGGGGGAACCCGATGGCCGTCCCCGCCGCACCGGGCGTGGCCCGGGAGTCCTTCGTCAGGTCGCGGGACGCGAACTCCACGCCATGGCGGAACACCCAGTTTGCCGACGTCCAGAGCGACGGGCCCAGGCTCGGCGTCAGTCCGAGGTCGGCCATCACGTTCAGCTGCCCGCTGGTGTCGTGGGCGACGACCGCCCAGCACGGCGCCGGCAGCCAGTCGTGCGCCTGGCGGACGAGCCAGTCGGCAATCTTCTTCGGGTCGAGCGACTCGTTGGATTCCCGGACGGATTCGACGATGGCGTCCCGATGGTCGAGACGGGCGCGGAGGGCGCGGATGCGCTCCTTGAGCCGGGCCGCGAGATCGGCCCGCCGGCCGCCGCGGGAACCGCGCGACGCGACGTGAAGCTTCGAGGAAATCGGTTTCACCGATGGCAACGGGAGGCAGTGTTGCTCAACGACGCCCCTCAGCGACGCTAAGTCCTTATAGGTGTAACAAATATACCATCGTTCCCAGTGCCTTAGCGGCATTCCTCGTGGTACGATGACGTTTTTCGTCGAGGTATTTCCTCCATGACCATGCTCGATCGCATGCGTCGGCACCGCGGCTGGCTGAAGTGGAGCCTTGGCCTGGTCGCGGTGACGATGGTGATCTTCTTCATTCCGCAGGACTATCTGCAGCCGACGACGTCGGTCGGCGCGGCGCCCGGTGAGGCGATCGCCGAGGTCGATGGACGGGAGCTGAAGGCTGGCGACTTCCAGCAGCGCTACCTTCTGCAGATGCAGAACTACCGCAATCAGTTCGGCGCCGGCATGAGCGATCAGCTGCTGCGGCAGCTTGGCGTCGATCAGCAGGTCCTGACGCAGATGATCGACGAGCAGGTGGCGCTGATCGAAGCGGAGCGCCACCGGATCACCATCAGCGACGAAGAGCTCGCGCAGCAGATCTTCGCGATTCCGCAGCTGCAGGAGAACGGCCGTTTCATCGGCGAAGAGCGCTACGAGCAGCTGCTGCTCTCGCAGAACCCGCCGCTGACGAAGTCGCAGTTCGAGGATTCGCTGCGCCGCAACATGATCCTGGACAAGCTGCGGTCAGCGCTCACCGACTGGATCGCCGTGTCCGACTCCGACCTCGAGGGTGAATACCGTCGCCGCAACGAGAAGGCCAAGCTCCAGGTCGTGGCGCTCACCGCCGACAAGTTCCGATCGCAGGTGACCGTCACCGACGCCGACGCCGCCGCGTACTTCGACTCGCACAAGACGGACTATCGCGTCGGCGAGCAGCGCAAGGTGAAATACCTGCTGCTCGATCGCGAGCAGGCGCGTCAGCGCGTGGCGGTGCCGCCCAACGATATCCAGCGCTACTACAACGACAACATTCAGCAGTACCAGACGCCCGAGCGGGTGCGCGCCAGCCACATCCTGCTGAACACCGGCGGCAAGGACGAAGCAGCCGTCCGCAAGCAGGCCGAGGAGCTGCTGGCAAAGGTCAAGGCGGGGGCGGACTTCGCCGCACTCGCGAAGCAGTATTCCGAGGACCCAGGCAGCAAGGAGAAGGGCGGCGATCTCGATTTCTTCCCGCGCGGCCAGATGGTGCCGGAGTTCGAGGCGAGCGCGTTCTCGCTGATGCCGGGACAGGTCAGCGATCTCGTGAAGACGCAGTACGGTTTCCACATCATCAAGGTCGTGGACAAGCAAGCCGGCACGACGCAAACGCTCGAGCAGGTGCGCCCGCGCATTCAGGAAATCCTCGCGTCACAGATTGCCGATCGGCAGATTACGGATCGATCGCAGCAGCTTGCCAGCCGCGTGAAGAATCCGGCCGATCTGGATAAGGTGGCCGCGGAGCTGGGGCTGAAGGTCGAGGAAACCGGCTTCTTTCAGCGCGCCGAGCCCGTGCCCGGACTGGGCGCGGCGCCGCAAGTGGCCGACGCGGCGTTCACGATGCAGGACAACGCGGTCAGCGAGCCGCTGGCGTCCTCGCGCGGTCCGGTCTTCATCACGGTCTCCGGCAAGAAAGCGGCGTACACGCCCAACCTGGACGAGGTGAAGGATCGGGTCCGCGAAGATGTGATCCGCTCTCGCGCCACCG
>JBOGIQ010000266.1:0-8555 GCA_050742535.1 Vicinamibacterales bacterium
CATCGGCACCCCCTTTACGTGCGGGAGATCGTGTAATCGAAGTAGAGCTTGTCTCCGACTGTGCGCCCTGTGAACTGATTCCACTCGGCCGCGGTAGCGCCGCTCGGTTTCTCCATGGTGTCGAAGTCCGTATCCGTCTGGAACACGCGGCCGCCCGCTTTCTGCAGCAGCGCGTCCTTGATCGCCTTCAGCGGGTGGTCCCAGCCATCCTGCGTCTCCGCCCACTTCCGAACGGCGGTGATCATCGCGGTGAACTCGCGGCCATGGTCGCCCTCCGCCATCCAGCTGATGTTCGCGTAATCGGCATCGGTCGTGCCGTTCAGCGTCGCGTTATGGCTGCCGTGATGACCGACTTTGTAGAGCACCGTCCGTGAGAGCAGATTCTTGACCGTGACCTTCTTGCCGCCCTCGGTCCATCCCTTCTTGGCCCACGACTTCCAGTTGCCGCGCTGCGCGTCGGCCGCGAACAGCAGCACCTTGCCGCCCTTCCCCAGCTCGAAGGCGAGCACGAGGCTGGAATTATTCGTGTAGTCGCTCATGTCGAGCGCCAGTTGCTCGGCTGAGTAGAGCCAGTCGCGGTCGATCCGCCGCCAGTCCGCGTTGGTGGGCACTTCGAGCGCGCCGGCGCGTGGCGCCGTCTTCGGCGCGTCTCCGGTCGTGCCGTAATGGTCCACGAACAACGGGATCGCGCTCGCCTCCGCCAGCGGGACCGAATAGCGCGGTGCGAATGGAATCTGCGGACTCCGATCGCCGTGTGCCGCGCGCGCGGCGGCGCCGAAATAGGCAACCGGCGACGACATCGCCAGGTGAAACTCCTCGTCGCCCTCGGGGTCGAGCGATTTGAGCTGCTCGAGATCGCGCGGCGGGCCCAGCACGAAGACCCTGATACCGTCGGCCCCGGGGACGTTGCGAATCTTCGAATGCGGCCGCAGGAACTTCGTACCCTTCGACGCGCGATCCTTGATCAGCTTCATCGACTTCTTGTTCATCGAGTTCAAGGGATCGTCCGCGGCCAGCAGCGTCAGCGCGGCGGTGGCGTTGAACGCCTCGTCTTCGCCGCCGAGCTCGAACGCGAGGAAGCGATCGAGCTTCGCCGCGATCTCGGCATCGCCGTCGGCCTGCAGCCGATTGCGGGCCGCGAGCAGCCCCAGCAGCTTGTCCTTGAACTCCGTTCGCAGATCGTTCGCGACGTCATCGTCCGGATCTTCGGTCCACGCGAACCACGCCTCGCCAATCGTGATGTTCTTGAAGTTCGTTTGCGAGATGCCATTCACGTGGTCCTGATGCTCGTGCGTGATGATGGCGACGTCGATGTGGCCGCCGGTCGCCTCGCGGATGTCGTCGGTGATTTCCTTTGCGGTCGTCTTGATGAACTTCGGCGATCCCGGCTTGTACCCGCAATCGATCAGCACGTAGACGGGCTTGTCGGCGGCCGTGCCGGGACATGCGAGCAGGAAACAGTCGCCGTGGCCAATGCGGTACATCCGGACGACCACGGTTCCCGGCGCCGGAATCAGACGGCCCGCCACTAAGCCTCCTCGCGATGCAACAGCGCGAACGGTTCGCGCGCGTTCACGACGTCGCGCGCCCGGTGGAACGAATCCGGCGGCTCGAGACCGCCATCGACGAGAAAGGCCCTCACCCGCTCCAGCTCGGTGTTGTCCGCAATGGTGCCGCGGGTCTTGATCACGCGGCGCACTTCCAGACTGATCGGATTGATCAGCAGCGTGCAGCCGGCGCGATACACGAAGTCCGGCTTCTCCTCGGCCACGTCGGACGGATCCTTCGCGTCCATCGCCTTCTGCGCGTCCGCATCGAAGTAGCCCCGGCGCCGCTGCGTGAGCTCGACGACCAGGTCCGAGACGATGCCGCCGCGCGGCCCCCGGCGCAGCGCGGTGCGCACCGAGTGCACTTCCACGGCGACGCGGTTGCTCGACCGCGAGCGGTAGACCGTCGGCTGCACCTTCGGGTCGGTATCTTCGGTCACCAGGCCGATGTACGGCAAAAGCGGGCGACCTTTGCCTTTCATCAACCAGCCCCAGAGCACCGCCGAATTGAACTCGATGCCTTCCCACGTCGCATAGCGGTCGCCCTCGAGATTCCAGGGACTCAGCTTCCCCGGTCTCTGCGTCGACGACCTGAACTGCGCCGCCTGTTCAGGCGAATCGGTCGGCTGTTCCTCGGTGAACAGCGATCTCACCTCCTGCGCGGCCGCCAGATCGGGCCAGAGAAGGCTCTCGATTGACATGCTCTGCATCCGTGCCGGATGAATGCCCCACTGCCGGAAGCTCTCGACGAACGCCAGGCGATAGCCGAACGGATCCTCAGGATTCAGGTCGTAATCCGCGGTGATGATTCCGCGCAGGTAATCGCCGAACGTGATGCCGACCGGCGCGCAGTAGTCGATCGCGCGGACGCACATCTGGAGCACGGTGAGGGCAATCCGCGCCGCCTCCTCCGCGAGCCGGCCGGAGAGATCCGGCGGAATATCGCCGGCGCGCAGGACGCCGGTGCCCTCGCTCGCGATCCGGTAGAGATCCCTCGTGCGCGCGCTGTACACCTTGAGGAACGCGCCGAAGACGGCGGCGACGAGAATGGCGCCGCGCGCATGCGGCTGCGAGGTGCGATCCAGCGCGGTGACGTCAGGCTGCTTCGCCTCCCATCGGCCGCTCTCCGGGTTGATGCCGCCGAGCGCGTCGCGCAGCGCCATGCCTCGGCCCGAGGCTCTGCCGAACTGCTGCGCGAGCTGACCGAGCAGGTTCTCGGCGGCGAGGTTGCCGCGCGTCCGCGCAATCTGATCGCGGAGCACGCCGGGATACGCGAAGTGCTGGAACAACGCGACGAGGTCGGCGAACGCTTCGTGAAACGCCAGCACGTCCGGGTTGTGAGGCTCGTTGAAGCGCGGGTGGACTCCGTCGAGCAGCGCGTGCGTCGTTTCGTGCGCGATGATGTCGTGGGAGAGGCACGAGAACACCAGCGTACCGGGCGTGTTGCTCGCGTCCTTCACCCCCACCGGAAAGTAGCCGAACAGCAGCGCCTTCTTCTCGGGGCTGTAGTAGGCGTTTCGGTCGCGCAGCGCGTGCGGGTAGATCCGCAGGCGGCGAACAAACTGCGCTTCGCCGTCCTGTGTGCGGTCGCGGCGCGACGACCAGAGCGCGACGCGCCCGAGTGCCTGCTCGAAGTGCCCGATGGTCGTCATCGCGACGGCGTAGACCATCTGCTGGTGAAACAGCGGATTCGTCTCCGACGGAGCGACGCCGTTCTGCGCAAGGACCCACTGATCGTTCAGATCGATCGGCTTGTAGACCACACCGCTGGCCGGATCCGCGTCGACGACCTCGATGTATTCGCCGACCGGACCGGGGGCGAGATCGCGTTCCCACGGAACCGCGATGGTGATCTCGCCGATGCCGGCGAGATCGAACTGCGCGGAGACCCCCGGGTCGAACGCGAAGATACGAAGCTTGCGAGAGACGGGCTCGTTGACGAGCCCGTTCTGGCCGAACGGGTGTGGAGTCATCGTCGCTGCCGCTGAAGCCGAGGGCGTGAGTCTAGTCCTCCCGGCCCGCCCGGCGCCACGGATTCTGCTGACCGGTTCCCCGGCGAGTCAAGGAACTTCCGGACGGTCGATATAATCGACACTTCCCAGTGCCACTTTTTCCCGGGACCCGTCTCGGTCCTTACCAGATCGAATCTGCCATCGGCGCGGGCGGCATGGGCGAGGTGTACAAGGCCACCGACACGCGGCTCGGCCGGACGGTCGCCATCAAAACGCTGACCGGCGGACATGGACCGCGATTCCAGCAGGAGGCGCGGGCCATCGCCTCGCTCAATCATCCGCACATCTGCGTGCTCCACGACGTCGGACCCGACTACCTGGTGATGGAGTTCCTCGATGGAACGCCGGTGCAAGGCCCGCTGCCGCTGGACGATGTGATCCGGATCGCCTTGCAGATTGTCGATGCCCTGGACACGGCCCACGGCAAAGGCATCTTCCACCGTGATCTCAAGCCGGCCAACATCATGGTGACGCGCACCGGCGCGAAGGTGCTCGACTTCGGCCTCGCCAAAATCGTGTCCGACAGCGCCGAGGCTGACGCCACGCGCACGATGGCCGGCACGGTCCTGGGGACCGCCGCGTACATGTCGCCGGAGCAGGCGCAGGGGCGCCCCGCCGACGCGCGTTCCGACGTCTTCAGCTTCGGCGCCGTGCTGTACGAAATGCTGACCGGCAAGCGCGCCTTCGGCGGCGCGTCGATGCTCGACACGCTCAGCGCAGTGGTGCACGACGATCCCGCGCCGCCCGACTCTCCGGCGTGGGACGTGATCAAGCGCTGCCTGGCGAAACAGCCGCAGCAGCGGTTCCAGACAATGGGCGAGGTCAGAGCAGCGCTGCAGCAAATCCGCGCTGATCGTCCGGCGCGGCGCCAGTCAGGCCCCTCAATCGCGGTGCTGCCGTTCGCGAATATGAGCCGCGACGCGGACGACGAGTACTTCAGCGACGGTCTGGCCGAGGAGATTATCAACCTGCTGGCGCAGGTGCCCGGTCTGAAGGTCATCGCGCGCACGTCGGCCTTCGCCTTCAAAGGGAAGAACGAAGACATTCGCAGGATCGCCGAGACGCTGGGTGTGACCACCATCCTCGAGGGCAGCGTGCGGCGCGCGGGCAGCCGCATCCGCGTGATGGCGCAGCTGATCCAGGCCTCGGACGGCGCGCATCTCTGGTCGCAGCGCTACGACCGCGAGATGGCGGACGTCTTCGACGTGCAGGACGAGATCTCGGCGGCTATCGCGGATGCACTGAAGCTGAAGCTCGCACCCGCGCCGGAACGGCGAATGCCGAAGGTCGCCGCCTACGAGGCCTATCTCAAATACCGTTCGTACCAATGGCAGTTCACGCCGGAGGCCACCCAACGCAGTCGCGAGTGCCTGGAGCAGGCGATCGCGCTCGACCCGGCGTTCGCACTGCCCTACGTCGGTCTTGCTGACTCGTACCTCGCGCTCTCCGCCGTTGGGGCAATTTCGTCCCACGCCGCGATGCCGCGCGCGCGGGAGCTGGCGACGCGCGCGCGTGAAATCGATCCGGATCTCCCTGAAGCGCACGCGATGCTCGGCATCGTCGCCGGGCACTACGATTTCGATTGGGCCGAGGCGGCGCGGCGCTTCAAGGCGGCAGAACGCGAGCAGATGTCGCCGCATCTGCGCCAGTGGCATGCGCAGTTTCATTTGTTATCCACCGGCCGCGCCGAGGAGGGGCTCGCCGAGCACCGCCGGGTGCTGGATGACGATCCACTCTGCCAGACGTGGTACTACACGTTGTCGACGACGTTAAGCGCCCTTGGACATCAGCAGGACGCGAGCGCAGCGGCACGAAAATCGGTCGACATCGACCCTGGCTTCTGGGTCGGATGGATGTGGCTCGGCGCGCTTCAGGCGATCCAGCAGCAGCACGACGAGGCGCTGTCGTCGACAGAGAAGGCGATCGCGCAGGCACCGTGGTCGCCCGTCACGATCGGCCTGATGGCCGCGGTCCTCACCAAGGTTCAGCGACACCGCGAAGCCGAGACGTATCTCGCACGGTTGCGCGGCGACGCCTACGGCGGCTCCGCAGGACTCATGATGTATTTCGTCGCGGGGGGAGATCTCGATCAGGCGGTCGAGTGGGCGAGCAAAGCCGTGGATCAGCGCTATACGATCATCCTCGCCACACTGCTGCGGCCGTTGGAACCGTTGCTCCGCCAATCACCTTTGTGGCCTGCCGTACTCCAGAAGATGAACCAGCGACCACGACGTCCCGCATGAAGGTCGAAGAAGGCCGGCTGCTCTGGACTCCGTCCGCAGAGCGCGTCGCGCGCTCGCATCTCACGCGGTACCTGAACTGGCTCGCGGAGCGCGGCCACCGGTTCGACGACTACGAGTCGCTCTGGCGATGGTCGGTGTCGGACCTCGACGCGTTCTGGAGCTCCATCGCGGAGTTCTGCGGCATCGAGTTCTCCACCCCGCCGTCGCGCGTGCTCGGAAAGCGCACCATGCCCGGCGCGGAGTGGTTTCCAGGGTCGCGGCTCAACTACGCCTGGCACGCACTTCGTCACGAGCGTCCGAACAAAGACGCCCTGCTGTATCTCTCCGAGCGCCGGCCGCTGACCGCCCTGTCCTGGACCGATCTCGCGCGTCAGGTTCGTGCGCTGGCGACCCGCATGCGTGCCCTCGGCATCGGGCCCGGCGATCGCGTGGTCGCGTATCTGCCTAACACGCCGGAAGCGATGATCGGCATGCTGGCGACCGCCGCGATCGGCGCGGTCTGGTCGAGTTGCGGTCCCGACTTCGGCACCCGCGGCGTGCTCGACCGCTTCTCACAGCTCGCGCCGAAGCTGCTGTTCGCGGTGGACGGCTACAGCTACGGCGGCAAGCCGTTCGATCGGCGCGCCGACATCCGCGACATCATCGGCCAGCTGCCGACGCTCGCGCATGTGATCCATCTTCCCTATCTCGACCCGGACGACCGCACACCGATCACGCCGGGCGCGCTGCCGTGGGACGAGGTGATCGCCGGCCCGGATCCGGGCCGCGAGGCATTTCACTTCGAACAGGTGCCGTTCGCGCACCCGTTGTGGATTCTCTTTTCGTCCGGTACCACGGGGCTTCCGAAGCCGATCATCCACTGCCACGGCGGCATCACGATCGAGCAGTTGAAGCTGTTTCACTTCCACATGGATCTGCATCCCCGGCAGCACATGTTCTTCTTCACGACGACCGGCTGGATGATGTGGAACTTCCTGGCGAGCAGCCTGATCGTCGATGTGGTGCCCGTGCTCTACGACGGCAACCCGACGTGGCCCACGCCAGACCTCCTGTGGAAGCTGGCCGACGACACCGGCGCGCATCTGTTCGGCGCGAGCCCCAGCTACCAGGGCCTTCTCGAGCGTGCCGGCATCGTGCCGCGGGAGCGCTTCGCGCTTGCGAACCTCGAGACCATCGTACTGGCCGGCTCGCCGGTCACCGCCGAATGCCAGAACTGGTTCTTCGAGCACGTGAAGAAGGATCTGTGGGCCCACTCCGGAAGCGGCGGGACTGACGTGTGCAGCGGCCTGGTCGCCGGCGTCGTCAACCTGCCGCTGTACGCGGGCGAGATTCAGGCCCGCCAGCTGGGCGTGGCGGCGTACGCGTTTGACGAGGAAGGACGATCGGTCGTCGATCAGGTCGGCGAGCTCGTGCTCACGGAACCGCTGCCGTCGATGCCCGTGGGGTTCTGGGGCGACACCGACGGCAGCCGCTATCGGGAGTCGTACTTCGACGTGTACCCAGGCGTCTGGCGCCACGGTGATTTCTTCCGCGTGAACGCGCGCGGCGGCTGCTTCGTGCTCGGCCGCTCGGACGCCACGCTCAATCGCCACGGCGTCCGCATCGGCACCGCCGAGGTGTACCGCTCCCTGCTCGGAGTCACCGGCGTCGAAGACTCTCTCATCGTGAATCTGGATCTCCCCGGAGGGCGGTTCTTCATGCCGCTCTTCGTCAAGACGAGGAACGATGCGCCCCTGGATGACGAGATCGCCAGCCAGATCCGTGCGCGGCTTCGCCGCGAGTACTCGCCGCGCCACGTTCCGGACAAGATCCTTCAGGTCAGGGGCATTCCGTACACCCTGACCGGCAAGAAAATGGAAGTCCCGGTCCGCCGCATTCTCATGGGCGTCCCGGTGGAAAAGGCGGCCAACCGCGCCGCCGTGGCCAACGTCGAGGCGTTGGACTACTTCATCGAATATGCCCGCACCCAACGCGACTATTCGTTGGCATAAGACCGATCACCGGCTACAGTAGGCCGGCGTAGCCATCTGATGATTCATCCCAAACGTCTGTTCGTGCGCCGGAGCGTGATGGCCGCATGCGGCGTCCTGCTCGCCGCTGCGGCCGTTGCCCAGGCGCCCGCGGCGCTCCCGCTTCAGAATCTCGGGCTCGAGCACCTCGACATCATCGTGCCGGATACGGAAGCATCCGCACGCTTCTACGCGCGCATCTTCAAGACTGCGCTGCATCAGCAGCCGCTTCAGGGAGGCCTGCGCTACTTCGTTCTACTCGGCGATCTTCCGCCGGACCGGCAGGTGGGCTACGTGGCCATTGGCGCCGCGCAGGGGCGGAAACCGTCGATCGGCCATTACTGCGTCCTGGCCAAGGTGTACGACCGCGCGGGCATGGGGCGCACACTGGAAGGCGCGGGGTTCGCCGGCATCCGCGGCGCCGGCGGTCTCGGCATGTGGCCCGACCCCGACGGACTCGAACTGCAGTTGTTCCAGCCTCCCGCCGGCCTCGTGACGGCGGCGGTGAAATCGCCGCTGCCGGTCGAGGGCGACGGGCTGGTCACCCCGCGCGGCGTCGATCACGTGCTGCTGCGGGTCTCCAGCCTCGACAAGTCACTGCCCTATTACCGCATGGTGTACGGGACCGCTGCCGAGCGGCCACGCGACGCGCAGGGCCGCGTCTGGTTTCAGCTGGAAAACAACACCCGCATCGCGCTTCAGGCGGCGCCCGCCGGCGAGCCGTCGACGATCGAGCACTACGCC
>JBOGIQ010000267.1:0-8534 GCA_050742535.1 Vicinamibacterales bacterium
TCAGCATTTCGTTGAAAACGATTCCGAACGCGTAGACATCGGTACTCGGTGTCACGTCTCCGCCGGCGAGTTGTTCCGGTGCCATGTATCCGGGTGTGCCCACTCCGGTGCTGCTTGCCCTCAGGCGCGCCGCGTGTGGAGGCTGGATGCGTGCGATGCCGAAATCGACGACCTTGACGACCCCGGCGGGTGTGACGACGATGTTTTCGGGTTTCAGATCGCGATGGATGACGCCGGCTTCGTGCGCGGCAGCCAGCGCCTCGGCGATTTGCGTGGCCATTGCGCGCGCGCGCGACGATTCGAGCGGCCCCCGGCTCAACAGCGTTCGCAGCGTCTCGCCAGGAACGTACTCCGACACGATGACGAGATGACCATCGATCTCACCGAACACGTAGACGGTGGCAACACCGGTGTGTGTGATCGTTGCCGCCGCGCGCGCCTCGCGCGCCAGCCGCTCGCGCAGGCGGATGTCCGCTGCCAGAATCGGCGGTAACGTTTTGATGGCCACCGAGCGCCCGAGATTGTCCTCGGCCTGATAGACGATCCCCATGCCGCCGCGTCCGATTTCACGCAGGATGCGATACGACCCCAGACTGGTGCCTTCCGGAAGCGCGTCGAGATCAGCGGGATCGATGCGTGCAGGCTGTTCGAGAAAACCGTCGTCCGGGGCTTCATGGGCGTCGAGCAGCGCTTCGACCTCGAGCAGCAGCGCCGCGTCGTCGCCGCACGTTTGACGGACCCAGGCGCGACGGCCTTCGATCGGCTGGGCGAGCGCGCCGTCGAAGACCTGCTGGAGGCGGTGGAAGCGGGAGGGCACCTCCTACCTCCTTCCTCCTTCCTCCTGATCCGCGAGAAGCTCCTTCTTCAACCATGCTCGCGCGAGAGCCCAATGGCGCTTGACGGTTGCCGGCGACGAACCGAGCACGTCGGCCGTCTCCTCGACCGTGAGCCCTCCGAAATAACGGAGTTCGACAATGCGGGCGTGATCCGGATCGAGCGCGGCCAGGCGCGTGAGCGCTTCGTCGAGCGCCAGCACGTCGATATCCGCCGGCGTGCTGGCAGCGTCGAGGTTCCTGTCGTCGAGCGTGATGCGATGCGGAGCGCCGCCGCGCTTGGCGGCGTTTCGCCGGCGTGCCTTCTCGACGAGGATCTGGCGCATCGACAGCGCGGCAATCGCGACGAAGTGGGTCTTGTTGGCGAATTCGCGCGGGCGTTCGTTGGCGAGTCGCAGGTACGCTTCGTTGACGAGCGCCGTTGCCTGCAGCGTCTGCCCCGGCCGTTCGCGGCGGAGGTATCGATCGGCAATACGACGGAGCTCGTCGTAGACGAGCGGCATCAGCCGCGACACGCGATCGGGCGCCGGTCCCATCATCCGTGGCTTCCGCCCTGAGGTTGATCGTGGCTTCCGCCTGAAGGCGGAAGCTACGTCCTTTCGATCCGGATCGACTCGATCACCACATCCTTGAGCGGCCGGTCGCGGTCGCCTGTGGGCGTGCTGCCGATCTTCCGGACGACGTCCATGCCCTCGACCACTTCGCCGAAGACCGAATGACGGTCGTCGAGGTGCGGCGTCGGCCCGAGCGTGATGAAGAACTGTCCGCCGTTGGTGTTGGGTCCGCGATTGGCCATCGACAGGACACCTGCCTTGTTGTGCCGCGCCTTCGGATGGAACTCGTCCGCGAACGTGTAGCCCGGACCGCCGATCCCCTGGCCCAGCGGATCGCCGCCCTGAATCATGAATCCATCGATCACGCGATGAAAGATGACGCCGTCGTAATACGGCTGACGCACTTTCCGATTATTTCGTGGGTCGGTCCACTCCCTCGTGCCCTCGGCGAGCCCGACGAAGTTTTCAACAGTCTTGGGCGCTTCCTGATCGAACAGCCGCGCCGTGAAGGTGCCTTCGGTGGTGACAAATGTCGCAAGAACGGGCATCCGCCAGAGAATACTCTAGAATTTTCCTATGAGCCGCGCCGTTCCCAGCCGCGAAGACGAGCAGCTCGACGCGGTTGCCGCCGGCACCTCCGACGATCCGTTCGCCATCCTCGGCCGCCATGAGGTCCGCCGCAACGGCCAGCCGGCTGTCGTCGTCCGGACGATGCAGCCGGCGGCGCCGCAGGTGGAGCTGGTGACGCCTGATGGCGTCACGCCGATGGAGCGGCGCCGCAGCGCCGGTCTGTTCGAGGCGATCGTCCCGCTGCCGGACGCACTGACGGATTTTGTCTACCGGCTGCGCGTCCATGACGGATCGGACGTTCGCGACATTCTCGACCCGTACCAGTTCGGCCAGATCCTCGCCGACTTCGACCTTCATCTGTTCAGCGAAGGCACGCACTATCGGGCGTGGGAGAAGTTCGGCTCGCATCGGATCACGGTCGATGGTGTCTCCGGCGTGCATTTCGCCGTGTGGGCGCCAAACGCCCAGCGCGTGAGCGTCGTCGGCGATTTCAACCGGTGGGATGGACGCGTGCACCCGCTGCGGCGTCTCGTGCCGTCCGGGGTGTGGGAGATCTTCATTCCCGATGTGCCGGACGGCGCCTGCTACAAGTACGAAGTCCGCACCGTGGCCGGACATCTGCTCGAGAAGGCCGATCCGTACGGGCAGCGTTTCGAGGTGCCGCCGAACAGCGCCTCGGTGATCTGGAGCGGCGGCCGCTATGAATGGGGCGACGCCGAGTGGCTGCATGACCGGCCGTCGTTCGGCGGCTGGAACGAACGGCCGATGTCGGTGTACGAAGTGCACCTCGGATCGTGGCGGCGGGTCCCCGAGCAGGGAAACCGGTATCTGACGTATCGCGAGCTGGCCGACACGCTGGTGCCGTACGTGCGCGAAATGGGCTACACCCACGTCGAGCTGATGCCGGTGATGGAGCATCCGTTCTCGGGCTCGTGGGGCTACCAGGTGATCGGGTTTTTCGCGCCGACCAGCCGGTTCGGCTCGCCCGACGATTTCCGCTACTTCGTCGACCAGTGCCACCGGCACGGCGTCGGCGTGATCCTCGACTGGGTGCCGGGCCACTTTCCCAAGGATCGGCACGGTCTCGCGCAGTTCGACGGGACGTCGCTGTACGAGCATGCCGACCCGCGCCGCGGAGAGCACCGGGACTGGGGGACGCTCATCTTCAATTACGGGCGGAACGAAGTACGCACGTTTCTGATGAGCAACGCTCTCTACTGGCTCGAGGAATTCCACATCGACGGCCTTCGCGTCGATGCGGTGGCGTCGATGCTCTATCTGGATTACTCGCGCCGCCACGGCGAGTGGATTCCGAATCAGTACGGCGGCCGCGAAAACCTGGAGGCGGTGTCGTTTCTGCAGCAGTTGAACACCGAGACCCATGGACGGGTCCCTGGGACCATTACGCTGGCCGAGGAGTCGACGTCATGGCCGGCGGTCAGTCGCCCGACCTATGTAGGCGGGCTCGGCTTCACCTACAAATGGAACATGGGCTGGATGCACGACATGCTGCAGTACGTGCAGGAGGATCCCGTCCATCGACGCTGGCATCACGGACAGATCACGTTCTCGATGCTGTACGCGTTCACCGAAAACTTCGTGCTGCCGTTCTCGCACGACGAAGTCGTGCACGGCAAGCGCGCGATGCTCGACAAGATGCCGGGCGATCTCTGGCAGAAGCATGCGACGCTGCGCGCGCTCTACGGCTACATGTTCGGCCATCCCGGCAAGAAGCTGCTCTTCATGGGGAGCGAGTTCGGCCAGTGGCGCGAGTGGAATGTCGAGTCCAGCCTCGACTGGCATCTGCTCGACGACCCGCGGCATCAGGGCCTCCGGCAGTGGGTGCAGGACCTCAATCACACCTATCAGCGCGAGCCGTCGCTGCACCAGGTTGATTTCGAGCCGGCCGGCTTCAGCTGGATCGATTGCAACGACCACGAGAACAGCGTCGTCTCGTTCATCCGGCGCGCCCGGAATCCGCAGGACTTCACCGTGATGCTCGTGAACTTCACGCCGGTGCCGCGCCCGGGTTACCGGTTCGGCGTTCCGGCGGGCGGCTGGTATCGGGAACTCCTCAACAGCGACGGCGCGATGTACGGCGGGAGCAACATGGGCAGCGGCGGGGGAGTGATGGCAGAGGATCGGCCGTCACACGGCTTCGATCACTCGCTGACTGTCACCGTCCCGCCGCTCGGATTCGTGATGTTCAAGAAATAGGTCGGATGGTTGGACCCTCAGCCGATTCCTGGCCCCTACATACGACAGCCAACCTTTCGCGAGTGCCATCCGTCTAACCGGCCGTTACCAAGATAGTCTTGGTAATCGCCGAAACACGATGAGCGAAAAGACCCCGAATGCGCTGCTCCACGGCACGCTGGACGCCTTGATTCTCAAGACGTTAACCGGGGGCCCGCTCCACGGTTACGCCATCGCCAAGTTCATCGAAGGCACCACGGGAGGGGCGGTGCTCGTCGAGGAGGGGTCGCTCTACCCTGGCCTCTACCGCCTCGAGCGTCGCGGTTGGGTCGCAGCCGAGTGGGGTACGTCTGAGCTGGGCCGCCGCGCCAAGCTGTACCGCCTGACACGCGACGGGCGCGCGCAGGTTGCCAGAGAAACCGCCACCTGGCGTCGGTTCGCCGCCGGCGTGTCCAAGCTGCTGCTTGCCCCATGAGCCGATCCCTTCGTTCGTGGCTCTGGCAGATCCCCGTGGATCGGGAGGTCGACGAAGAGCTGGCCTTCCACGTCGAGATGGTGACGCGCGAGCTCGTTGCCCGCGGGGTGGATCCGAAGACGGCGCGTGAAACCGCGCTCGACCGCATGGGCGACGTCGTGCGGCTGAAGCAGACGTGCGTGGACCTCGGGAGAAAACGGGAGCGTGAGATGCGACTGACCCGCTGGCTCGACGAATTCCGGCATGACGTGACTGGCGCGCTCCGCCAGATCCGCGGCGCGCGCGCGTTCACGGCTGTGATCGTGCTCACCCTGGCGCTCGGGCTCGGCGCCAACAGCGCGATGTTCGCGGTTGCCGATGCCACGCTGCTCCGGCCGCTGCCGTTTCCAGACCCCGAGCGACTCGTCGCCGTGTCGGATATCAGGCAAGACGGGGGGCGCGGCGCCGCCAACCCGCTCGACTTCGTCGACTGGAGCGAACGCAACCGCTCGTTCCAGGCGATGGCGGCCGTCGTCTCGAGCCAAACGTCGATCACAGGCATCGACGGAGTGGCGCAACCACTGGGCGGACAGGCGGTGTCCGCCCATTTCTTCGAAGTGCTCGGGGTCAGGCCGATCGTCGGCCGGACGTTTCAGCGGAGTGACGAGGGCCCGGCGCCGAGCGTTGTTGTGATCGGAGAAGGACTCTGGCGAAGCCACTTCGCAGAAGACCGGAACGCGGTCGGACGTCCCGTCCGGCTCGGTGGCCGCACGCTCACGCTGGTCGGAGTCGTTCCGGCGGCGTTCCAGTTCGACATTCCCGGATTCCCCAGCCCTGGACCAACCCAGGTCTGGACCGTGCTTAATCCGCCCCGCAGCCGCGCCCCCGCGGAACGATATCCGCACTACCTGTCGGTGATCGCCCGCCTGAAGCCGGAGGTGACGATCGAAGCCGCCAGCTCCGAGATGACCGCGATCTCGAACGCCCTGGCCGAGGAATCGCCGGCCACGAACAAAGGCCATCACGCCACCGTGGATCCGCTGCGTGAGCGGGTGGCCAGCCGCGACCTGCGCCTCACTTCGATGCTGCTGTTCGGCGTCGTCGCCTTCGTCCTGCTGATGTGCTGCGCGAACGTCGCCAACCTGCTGCTCGCCCGCACGAGCGCCCGCACACGCGAGCTGGCGGTCCGATCGGCGCTCGGCGCGGGACGGACGCGCATTGGGCGTCAGTTGCTCACCGAGAGCCTGGTGCTTGCGGCGCTGGGAGGAATGCTCGGCATCGCAGCCGGCGCGGCCATTCTGAAGGCGGCACCGTCACTGGTGCCGCCAGGTCTGCTGCCGCGGTCGGTTCCACTTGCCTTCGACGCGCGCGTGCTCATATTTTCGGTCTCCGCCACCTTCGTGCTCGCGATGCTGTACGGGCTGGCGCCCGTCTGGCAGGCGACCGGCACGGCGCTGACGCGCGTCATGTCGCTCGAGTCGCGCACAGCGACCGGCGGGAGTTCGAAGCTCCGGCGCGGACTCGCCATTGCCGAAGTCGCCGTGGCCGTGCTGCTCCTGTGCGGCGCCGGCCTGTTGCTGCGCACGCTGCTCACGCTCGAAAGCGTCGACCCCGGAAATCGTGCCGGCGACCTGCTGACCGCCGCCGTCGGTCCAGGATTCGGCACAACTCCCGACGCGAGGCGCCAGTTTTACCCGAACGTCGAGCGCGCCGCCCGGAGTGCACCCGGCGTGCGCGACGTCACCTGGGGCAGCGCGCTGCCGTTCGAGCAGGCCTTCTACGGACAAACATTTCAGATCGACGGCGATCCACCGAGGCCTCCGGCCGATCGCAACGTCACGGGTTACCAGATCGTCAGCCCGTCGTACTTTCGCCTGCTGGGCGTCCCGCTGCTCCAGGGACGCATGTTCACCGAGGCCGATGCCCCTGACGCTCCGCAGGTGGGCATCGTCGATGAAGAGTTCGTGCGCCGCTATCTGAAGGGCCGCGCGCCGATAGGCACACGCGTGTCGGTCAACGCGATGTCGCAGTCGCCGGCCGTGCTTCGCGAAATCGTGGGGGTGGTGAAACACGTGAAGGAGCGGCCGGACGAACCCGAGGCGCAGCCGCAGCTCTACGTGCCGCTGGCCCAGGACACGTGGGTGCTGGCCACGCTGGTGGTGCAGCCGGCGGGCGGGGCGGCCGAGGCCCTCGCACCGGCGGTGCGTGCCGCGATCGCGCGTGTTGCGCCAGAGCGGCCGCTGATGTTTCGGACGCTCGCCACAATTGAGACGCAGGCCACGTTGCGCCACCGGGTCCGTGCGGTCCTCGTCGGCGCGTTCGCCCTGCTGGCGCTGACGCTGGCGCTCGTCGGCGTCTTTGGCGTGCTCGCCTACTCGGTTGAGCAAAGAACGCGTGAGTTCGGTGTGCGCATCGCGCTCGGCGCGAGCGCCGCCAGCGTGTTGCGGCTGGTGATGTCCAGCGCCGCCGGCGTCATCGGCATCGGGATCGCCATCGGCCTGATCACGGCGGCGGTGCTAAGCCGATCGATCTCGACGTTCCTCTTCGCCGTCGAACCGCTCGATCCGGTGACGTTTGCGGCCGCCGCCCTCCTCGTGGGCATGACGGCGGCCATCGCCATCGCGGCGCCCGCCTGGCGGGCCGCGCGCGTGGATCCGCTGGCCGCGTTCCGGAACGAGTGACCACTTCTTCGAAGGTGCTCGGGATCAGGTTGGACAGTGCGAGCTGCCGCCTCGAGGCGGAAGCCACGCGTCAGTTTATCGGTTCTATCCGCAGCACGGTTCCGTCGGCCGCCGTCCCACCGGTTTGCCCTTCCGTTGCAACGTAAAGATTTCCATCCGGTCCTTCGATGACGTCGCGGATCCGCTGGCGGAAGTCGCCGAGCAGCACCTCGCGGCGCTCGGCCTGCGACGGCTGGTTGAACGACACGCGAATGAGCGACCGCGTCGTCAGCGCGCCGACGAAGAGGCTGCCTTTCCACCCTTTGAATCGGTCGCCGTTGTAGAAGAGGAGGCTCGACGGGCTGATCGACGGCACCCAGAACATGCGTGGGTTGTCCATCCCCTTGCGGAACCATGGCTCTTCGGAGACCAGCGAGCCCGTATAGTTCCGGCCCATCGACACCAGCGGCCAGCCATAGTTGTGGCCGGGCAGCAGGATGTTGACCTCATCGCCGCCGAGCGGGCCGATCTCCGCCTGCCACACTTCACCCGTCTGCGGATGCACGGTGAGGCCGTAGCCGTTGCGATGGCCGTAGGTGTAGATCTCCGGTTTCGCGCCGGCGCGGCCGACGAACGGGTTGTCCGGCGGTGCGGTTCCGTCATCGCGCAGACGGAGCGTCTTGCCGACGTGGTTGTCCAGGGCCTGTGCCTTCATCCGGAGGCTGTTGTCTTCGGTGCCGGTGCAGCACAGCCGATCGCGATCGCCGACGGTCATGAACAGCATGCCGCCCGGTCCGAAGAAGATGCGTCCAGCGGTATTCCCGCTGGTCTCCCACGCGTCGGCGACGAAAATCTCCTTTACGTCGCGCAGGGTAGTGCCGTCGAATCGTCCTCTCGAAATCGCGATGGTGTTGACCTTGTCGCGTGACGTCGGATGCGAGACGTAGACGAACCCGTTCTGCGCGAACTGCGGGTGCACCGCGACGAAGTGCAGCAGATCGGTAGCGGGTTTCGCTCCGGGCGCCAGGGCAGGCGAGGGCGCCACCCAGGCCGGATCCGGCAGCAACTGGCCGTCGCGCACGACGCGCAGACGACCCGGCTGCTCGGTGACGAGCATCGTTCTGGCGTCGACGAAGGCAATGCTCCACGGATGCACGAGACCGGACGCGACCTGCGTCACCTTGATGCGACCCGTCTGCGTGCCTAATTCCGCCGGCAGCGCCGGTGCTGGTGGCGTCGGCTGAACCCGTTGTGCGACCGCCGTGGC
>JBOGIQ010000268.1:0-8514 GCA_050742535.1 Vicinamibacterales bacterium
TTGACTTGCTGCTGATCCGCCTCCACGTGGGCGAAATCAGTGTTGTACGTGAAATCGGCAGTCAGGTTCTGCGTCAGGCCGTACTTCACGTCGATGCCGGCAGCGCCGGACAGCGGATTCGGCAGTGCGACAGAAGCGGTGCGATCGCTCGCGAGATTCGACACCACGTAGGGCTTCACCTCGATGTTCCTGGAGGCTGGCGGCGCTTCGATGCCGAACACGGTCGCCGAATATGACACCTGCAGCCAGCCGCGGCTCCACCCAAACGACGCGGGTATCGCGGTCAAGAACGCTTCCTCGAACTTCCAGCGATTGCTGCGCTCGATATTGAAGCCCCAGATCTGTTCTCGCCCGGGCCGGTATCGCAGCGACGTGAACGGGATGGCCGCCTCGATGGTCCACCCGCCATCGAAGCGCCCCACCACGATGTTCCAGACGCTGTTCCAGTCGCTGCTGAACTGCCGCTCGTTCGTGATCTGGCCGTCGGTCACGCCACCGGCAGGTGTCACGGCGAAGTAGTAGGCGGAGCGGCGATCGTAGAACGTGTCGAAGAGAAGCGCGAGGTAGTCGTTGCGGAACACGCCGGACCCATCGCGGCGCATTTCGTCTGCGATCATCCGATCGGGACGTGCTTCCCAGCATTTGACCGCCACGTACACGTTCTCGTCGTCGAACAGCAGCCACGCCTCTGTGTTCTGCGTCGCCGGCTCCCCTTCGCGCGGTTCCATCTGGATCAGTCCTGAGACCGAACGCGTCGTGGTGTAGGTTTCCTCGTCGAGCCGCCCGTCGATTCGAAGCGGAGAGGTGACGCGAACGGCGCGCACGGCGGCGCGGCCCGCGGCGTCGCGTGTCATGACTGCCGGTGGCACGGGCGGCGGTGGTACCGCGTCCGGGGGGCGCTGCGCCGCAGCCGCAGACGGGATCAGGCAGGCACCGGCCAGCGCAAACGCCGCGGATCGCACCCTAGCAGCTTTCCTACGAATTCAATCGACCCTGATCGTGCGGGGCTGACCCTTTGGCACCACCTGAAATACGAGCAGCTCGGCGGGCTCCGTCTTGCTCAGATTCCGATAGAACCGGTGCGTGTGCAGCGGCGGTTCGTAGAACACTTCCCCCGAGCGGTAGACCGTGGGCTCGCCAGGCTCGACCTGACTCTCGACCTCTCCTTTCACGAGATACGCGAAGACCGGCCCCGAATGTTTGTGCGGGCCCGGGGAAGCCCCTCCAGGGGGCGTGGTGTTCTTCGTGAGGCTGATCTCCTGGTTGGTGAGATCGGTCAGCGACTCGTGCAGAAGCGGTTTCACACCAGGTGGCAGAGTACCGGCGTTCTGCAAGACAAGGATCTTCGCTGGAGTCGTCTCGCTCAGGTTTCGGAAGGTGCGGTGAACCTGCCCGGGACGCTCGTGGAAGAAATCGCCCGCGCGATGGATTCGCGGTTGGCCCGGTTCGGCCAGGTTCTCGATCGCGCCCTCGAGGACGTACGCGAACACGACCCCAGCGTACTGATGCGAAGGGACAGCCCGCCCTGGCGCCAAGGACAGCGTGAACAGGGCCATCTTCGGCTCCGTGGTCTCACCCAGAGGCTCCTGCATCAACACCTGGCCGTGCAGCAGCGTGCCCGAGCCTCCCCACAGGAGAGCCACCAACGCGAAGGTCGTCATGCTGCGATTCATTTCAAGTCTCCTGTCTCTTCATGCGACGCGCCCCTGTCGAATTAGACGCCAATGAAAATCTGCGGTTAACACGCACGTTCATCCCTGCGCGCCTCGTGAAGCCCAGGGCGGAATCGGGGCGAACAGCGCACAGGCGCTTGACTTCCATAAGCATCTCAGGGAACACTACGGTCACATAAGCGGATTATGGGAAGAACCGCCGAGCCGGCCGACCTCCTGCAGGGCACCTTGGAGCTGCTGATCCTCCGGACGGTGGCGAGCCGGCCGAAGCACGGCTACGACATCGCGCAGTGGATCCACGCGGCCTCCGCCGAGGCGCTCTCGATCGAAGAGGGCGCGCTCTATCCGGCGCTGCACCGGCTGGAGCTCCGGGGATTGCTCGCCTCCGAGTGGGACGTATCGGCGAACAACCGCCGCGCCAAGTACTACCGGCTCACGGCAGCGGGGCGAAAGCGGCTGAAGGACGCCACCGATTCGTGGCGCCGTACGAGCACCGCGATCAACCGCGTCCTCGACGCTGTCTGAGGAGTTTGCAATGGCTGAGTGGCTGAACAGTCTGCGCCTGCGCATGCGGTCCCTGCTGCGCCGCCCGGCGCTCGACCGGGACCTCCACGACGAGATGGACTTTCACCTCGCGATGCGCGAGGAGCAGCTCCGTCAATCGGGCGCCGCCAACGCCGGGGACGCGGCCCGCCGCCGCTTCGGCAGCACCACGCGCATCCGCGAGGAGCTGCGCGACGCGTGGGCCGTCGCCCCGCGCCTGTCGTCGGTCGTCCACGACGTGCGCTACGCCGCGCGGACGCTGGTCCGGCACCGCGCGTTCGCGGGCGTGGTCGTCCTTACCCTGGCGCTCGCCATCGCCATCAACACCGCCACCTTCAGCATCGTCAACGCCGTGCTGCTCCGGCCGCTGGGGTTCCCCGACGAGGAGCGCCTGGTCTCCTTGCGCGAAGGTCGCAGCGGCGTCGACTTCGGCGGCTTCGGCTCCTTCTCGCCTCCCGACTACCTTGACGTCGAGCGCGAGCAGCAGTCGTTCAAGGACGTCGCGGTGTGGATGCCCATGGCCGCGGAGCTGTCGGGCACCGGCGAGGCCGCGCGGATCGTGGGCGCGCGGGTGTCGGCCGCGCTCTTCCGGGTGCTCGGCGTCTCGCCGCTGCTGGGGCGGACGTTCACGGCCGAGGAGGATCGTCCGGGTGCGGACGTGGCGGTCGTGAGCTGGGGGCTCTGGCAGACACAGTACGGCGGCGACCGCTCGATCGTCGGACGAACGATCGTGCTCGAACGGCGACCGCACACGGTGATCGGCGTGATGCCCGCAGGGTTCGAGTTTCCGGGGCGCCGGCTGATCACCGGCGGACCGTTCGGGGAGCCGGGGGACGTCTGGGTGCCGATCGCGTTCACCGACGGCCAGCGACAGGCGTCGCGCAACGCAAATTCCAATTATTCGGCCGTCGCCCGTCTGAAGCCGGGCGTCTCGCTCGACCAGGCGAACGCGGACCTCGAGGCGATTGCCGCGCGCATCACCGAGCGCTATCCACCCGCCCCACGGGAGGTGCGCGCCTCGTCGATTGACCTCTCGGCCATCCCCCTGCATGAGCAGATCGCCGGGCAGTTCGAGCGGCCGCTCCTGCTGCTGCTGGGGGCGGTGGGTCTCGTGCTCCTCGTGGGGTGTGCCAACATCGCGAACCTCGTGCTCAGCCGCGCCGCCTCGCGCAGCCGGGAGCTCGCCGTCCGCGCGGCCCTCGGGTCGAGCCGCATGCAACTGGCGCAGTTGCTGCTCGCCGAAGCGGCCGTTCTTTCCCTCGCCGGCGCCGTGCTCGGCATCCTCGGATCGCGGCTGATCGTCTGGGCGCTGCCCACCGCCGTGGCCGAGAGGCTGCCCACGTCCGGCGTGATCCCGGTGGACGGGCGCGTGCTGGTCTTCGCCGCCGCCCTCACGATCGCCACGACGATCCTCTTCGCTCTCTTGCCGCTGGTCGGAATGGAGCGCCACCGCGAGGCGGGCGTCCTGCAGGAGGAAGCGTCGCGGACGACCACCAGTGCGCGGGGTCATCGCGTGCAGGCGGGCCTGGTGGTGTCGACCGTGGCGCTCGCGTGCGTCCTGTTGGTGGGCGCGGGGCTCTTCATCCGCAGCTTCTCGGCGCTGCTCGGCGAGGACACGGGCTTCGATCCCGATCGCGTGCTGGCGGTGTCGATGACGCTGCCCCGTGCCGGCTACAGCACGGCGGCGAGCGTCCGCACCTTTCATCGGGAGCTCTTCTCGCGAGGCGCGGCGCTTCCGGGTGTGCGCTCGGCGGCGTTGACGACCGACGTTCCGCTCGAGCGCTATGAGCGCCGAGCCTTGACGGCGGAAGGCGTGGAGGCCCCGGGCGGCGATCGGCCCAGCACGAATCTGTCATGGATCTACGGGCCGTACTTCGAGACGCTCGGCATCCCGCTGACACGGGGGCGCCAGTTCGAGGAGGTGGAATCGGTCGAGGCCCACTCCGTCGTCATCGTCAACGAGCGGCTCGCGCGAACCTTCTGGCCGGGACAGGATCCGCTCGGCAAGCGGATCCGCTGGGGCATCAACGTACCGGACACTCCGCGGAACCCGAATCCCTGGCTCACGGTGGTCGGCGTCGCCGCCGACGTCGTCGACGGGCCGCCGGGAACCGAACCGTACCTGCACGCGTGGGAACCGTTCAGCCAGTTTCCCGACATACATCTCGACAACGTGTCCAACGTCTTCTACGGCCGTCTCGTCAAGCTGGCGCTGCGCACCGACGCCGATCCGCGCGCGCTCGTCTCCCGCGTGCGCGCCGAGGTGGCAGAGATCGACGGCCAGCTGGCGATCCAGTCGATCGAGACCATGGACGAGCGGATCGACGAGGCGACGGCGGCGCGGCGTTTCAGCGTCATCACGCTCTCCGCGTTCGCCGCGGGCGCGCTGCTGCTGGCCGCCGTCGGCGTCTACGGGCTGCTGGCCTTCAGTGTGGCCGAGCGGCGGCGTGAGATCGCGGTGCGCCTGGCCATGGGCGCGGAGCCGCGGGCGATCGTGGGCATGGTGATCGGACGAGGGCTGACGCTTGTCGCCATCGGGCTGGCCGCGGGAGTGATCGTCTCGCTCGCGGCTGTCCGCGCTGTCACGTCGCTCCTCTATCGCACCGACGGCCACGACTCGCTCACGTTCGGCGCCGTGACCGTCGTCCTGATGGCCGTGGCGCTCGCCGCGTGCGCCATTCCCGCCTATCGCGCCTCGCGCGTCGAACCGCTCGCCGCGCTGCGGGTGGAGTAGTTGCGCCGAGGGTTCGATGGCCGCGTCTGCGAGTTGCGACGTCAAGCAGGAACGTAGGCCAACCTGATTACATCGTCGGCAATCCGATCATGAGCGATCAGGCGGAGCGGCGGCCGGGGACCGGCGAAATATGGCTTGCCGTGACCCAGCACGACGGGGTGCAGGTAGATTCGATACTCATCGATCAGGCCAAGTTTGGTGAGGCTGTGCGCTAAGTGCGGGCCAGCAACTTCGATCTCCCCGTCGCGCTCGGCCTTCAGCGCGCGGATCGCGCCCCCCAGATCATCCTCAACAAGCCTGGCATTCGGGCCGACCGACTTCAACGAGCGCGAGACGACCCATTTCGGCTGGTTCCGCCACGCCGCCGCGAACGCGCGTTTCTCTCCGTTCCACTCCGGATGATCGTCGTCCCAGTAACGCATGACCTCATACATGTGGCGACCGTAGACGCTGCCCGCCTGCCCCTGAGCCTCGTCGATGAAGTGGCGGAAGAGCGCAGGGCTCGGCGCAAAGGCCATATGGTCGACGTAGCCGTCCAGGGACTGGTTCATTCCGAATACGAGCTTCGCCATATCACTTCATTCTCCGGCGAATGCGCCTCGAGGGCGAGTTTGACACCAGATGTCTGTCTGCATACTATCTGTTCATGTCAGGTATAGACGCGCGCGCTCTCGACCGTGAGCTGAAGCGTGGAGCGATGGATCTCATGGGGAGGCAATCCGGGCACGCGCGGTGGGTTCGGCTCACGCACTGGATCGCTGCCGTCAGTGTGGCCGCGCTGGCCTTCAGCGGCATCGAGATCCTGATGGTGCATCCCCGCCTCTATTGGGGCGAGGCAGGTAACGACCTGACTCCGGCACTCCTGGAGCTGCCGATCAGCCGTAACCATCGGCATGGCGGCTGGACTGTGCCAATACCGTTCGTGGATGGCCCGGGCGCACCGGTCTCGGCCGGGCGCACGGTTAGGATTTTCAACCAGAACGGGTGGGGACGCAGCCTGCATTTCCTGTCCGCGTGGATGCTGATGGCCGTGGGCTTGGTTTACGTAGCGGCCGGCGTCGTCTCGGGACACTTCCATCGTCACGTGATCGGCGGGCGCGAGACGCTCTCGCCCGCGGCGCTCGGTCGCGACCTGCGGGAGCATCTGCGCGGCGTAGTGCCGACGCCTTCGGGCGGCCCTGATTACGGACCGCTGCAACGAGCCAGCTACGCGCTCGTCGTCTTTGTGCTGGCGCCTCTTCTCGTCCTGACTGGCCTGACAATGTCGCCCGCCGTGGCCTCCGCGCTCCCGATGCTGCTGGATCTCTTCGGTGGGCATCAGTCAGCGCGCACACTGCATTTTGGCGCGTTCGCGGTGCTGACGCTCTTCACGGCGGCGCATCTCGTCATGGTGATTCGATCCGGATTCGCGCGTCAGGTCCGCGCCATGACTGTGGGAGACCGACGATGACGTCCAGACTCGTGACCCGCCGCGAAGCCCTCTCCGCTGGTATCGCCGCCGCCGGTGGCGTGATGCTCGGCGCCTGCTCTCGACCGCTGCCGCCGACCTACGGCAGCATGTTGCGCCTCGCCGACAACTTCACCTACGTTGCGCACCGCACGCTGCTTCCCGGCGAGTCGCTCGTCCGCGAGTACAGCCGTGCCGATCTCTCATCTTTCCCCGCCGTCGGCACCATCGATCCGGCATCCGCGAAACGCCCCGAGGTGGCCGAGACCTACCGTCGATGGCAGACCGGACGGTTCAGCGACTGGCGGTTGTCGGTGAGCGGCGCCGTGGCACGGCCCGGGGCGTGGTCGCTCCAGGAGCTGAAAGCGCTGCCATCGCGGACGCAGATCACGAAACATGCCTGCGAGGAGGGCTGGACCGCCATCGGCGAGTGGACGGGCGTGCCGCTCAGTCGCGTGCTGGATGCCGCAGGCCTGGAGCCGTCGGCGCGGTTCGTGACCTTCAAGTCGCTCGACGGCTGGTACGACAGCATCGACCTGCTCGACGCCCTCCATCCGCAGACGCTGCTGGCCTACGGCATGAACGGACGCGACTTGCCGGTGGCGCACGGCGCCCCGCTGCGGCTGCGAGTGGAGCGCCAGGTCGGCTACAAGAGCATGAAGTTCCTGACCGAGATGATCGTTACGGCGCATCTCGACGACGGCGGCGATCGCGGCAACCCGAAGAACGGCTGGGCCTGGTACGCCGGCATCTGACCGGCGTCTAGCCAGGGCTGCCTGCGATTTCACCTCCGAACCGTCTCGCAAAAGCGACGTCAAAAAGACGATTCGGGGCTCAACGGTTGACACTTGATGTCTGTCTACATAATATCTGTTCATGTCAGTTATAAACGCACCGAGCCGCTACTCCATTCCCCTCATCGCGATCCTGTGCGCGCTGATCGACGTCCCCGTGCCTGCCCAGCAGCTCACTGTCGAACAGCACATCAATGCGGGTCTCATACCGCCGGTGCTGGTGCGAAATGAGCCTCTGGCGCGGACGCCGCTCACGGCCCGAATGAAGGAGTTGAACGTCTCGGCAGTCAGCATCGCGGTAATCCGCAACGGCAAGCTCGAATGGGCCGGCGGGTTCGGTATCAGGGACGAAGCGGGCTCTCCAGTCACCGTCGATACGCTGTTTCAGGCTGGTTCGGTCAGCAAGGGACTCACGACAGCGGCGGTAATGACTCTGGTGCAGGATCGGACGCTGAATCTTGACGCGGACGTCAATCAGTACTTGAAAGGCTGGAAGATTCCGCAGTCCTCATTCACCGATCAACGCGCGGTGACGCTTCGTCAGCTCCTCAGTCATGCTGCCGGCGTGACCCAGAGTGGTTTCGGAGGCTACTGGGCCGGAGGACCGATTCCCACACTGGTCCAGGTATTGAACGGCGAGGCCCCGGCCAGGAATCCGCCCATCCGAGTTGATGTCACCCCTGGAACGATCAGGCGGTACTCAGGCGGCGGGTACGTGATCGTGCAGCAGGCGCTGCTCGACAGGACGGGAACACCATTTCCACAGTTGCTGCGTGAACGGGTGCTCGCCCCTTTTGGCATGAGTCAAAGCACCTTCGAACAGCCCCTGACGCCAGCGCTTCTGGCCCGGGCGGCGATGCCGTCCGCCATCGATGGCACTCCGCTGAGAGAGGGGCCGCATGTCTATCCGGAAATGGCTCCCGCTGGCTTATGGACCACAGCATCCGACCTGGCGCGGTTTGCGATCGGCATTCAGCGGGCACTGGCAGGCCTTTCGGAAGGTGTGCTGTCGCAAGCCAGCGTGCGCTCGATGTTGAGCGGTGGTCCGCAAGGATTGCAGGCCCCCTCCATGCGCCCAGGCCCGGTGGGCCTTGGATTCCCGTCCGGAGGCCAGACCGATCGCAAGTACTTTTTTCTTCCCGGTGGTAACGCAGGCTACTCGGCCTATATGTTGGCCTATGAGGAGGGAGATGGCGCTGCGGTCATGGTCAACGGCAATAGCGGCAACAGCTCCCGTCTGACCCAGGACATCATACGCACCGTGGCCTATGCGTACGACTGGCCGGATTTTGCGCCGGTTCAGCGAACGCTCACCACGACCAC
>JBOGIQ010000269.1:0-8496 GCA_050742535.1 Vicinamibacterales bacterium
CGGCCATACCACTGGAACCAGCCGCGAGGATCCTGCGGGCGGATCCAGTCGTTCTGCCACCACGTCCGCAGGGATTGCGAGGCGTTGATGCCGAAGCTCGGCAGGCCGATGGACGCCTGAACGCCGGCCGTGACCGGCTCCGGCGCGCCGCCTGCGGCCCCGCTTGATTCATCGACGGCGATGCGCCACAGGTTCAACGCGGTGCCGCGATCGCTGGAGAAGTAGATGAACTTGCCGTCGGGCGACCAGACGGGTGACCAGTCGACGGCCGGGTCATTTGTGATCCGGACGGGCGTTCCGCCCGTCGCCGGCACGACGTACAGGTCGCGCTGGCCGCCGACGTTGCTCCAGTAGACGATGTGGTTACCGGAGGGAGACCAGGATGGCTGCACTCCGTCGCCGTCAACGAGCTTGCGGGGAGCGCCGCCGGCAGCATTCACAACGAACAGCGTGCTGATGCCCAGCCGCGACAGCGGGTCGTTGACTTCCTCCGTGCCATAGGCGATCTGTTTCCCGTCCGGCGACCACGCGGGATCGAAACCGTTCTCGGTGACGCGCCGAACCGACTCGCCCGTTGCGCCGGCAAGGAAGATTCCCCCGACGGAATCGGAGACGTGGAACGCGATCTGGGATCCGTCCGACGAAAAGGCAGGACCCTTTTCGTCCCGTTGCGGATCGTTGACGATCGGCGTCGCGTTCCGACCACCAACGCGTTGCGCGTAGAGGTCCCAGCTGCCGTTGACGCGCATCGCGTAGGCGACGGTCTGCCCGTCCGGCGACAGCGTTGGCGACGTCTCCTCGCCGCCGGCCTCGCTGATGCGCGTGAACGACGACCACCGGGCGTCCGGCTCGCGCGCCCCTCCGCCCAGAATGGAGCGTGTGATGGGATTCGACCCTGCGAACACCGCGATCATCGCGGCGGCGGCGATCGCCAGTCCGGCAACCGCCCACGGTAACCACGACGTGCGCGATGGCGCCGGCGCGGCTGCTGCGAGGGCCGCTTGCGATGAGGCGGTGGAGGCGGTCGTCAGCGTCTCGAGCGCGAACGCGAGGTCGTTGGCCGACTGGAAACGCAGGTCTGGAGACTTCTCGAGGCAGCGCCGCACGAGGCGATCGAGCCCGGGCATGATCGCCAGCCGCGCCGTGTCGAGCTCCGGTGGATCCTTCGAGAGGATCGCCGACATCGTATCTGCCGCCGTTTCGCCCTTGAAGGCGCGCTGGCCGCTCAGCATCTCGTAGAGCACGGCGCCGAACGCGAACATGTCCGCGCGGTGATCGACCTCGAGACCGCGCACCTGCTCCGGCGCCATGTATCCGAAGGTGCCCAGGACGATGCCGGCTGCCGTGGCGACGCCGGTGGCCAGCGTCTGGTCCATCGCGGTGGTTGCCACCGGCTTGGCCAGGCCGAAGTCGAGAATCTTGACGTGATCGTCGCGCGTGATCATCACGTTCTCGGGCTTGAGATCGCGATGCACGATGCCGCGCGCGTGCGCCGCGGCGATGCCGCCGGCAATTTGCAGCGCGTAGGAGACGGCGCGTCTCGCCGCCAGGGGTCCGCCATCGAGCCGGGCGCGCAGCGTCTCGCCCTCCACGAACTCGGTGACGACGAACGCAGTGCCGTTCTGCTGGACGAACTCGAAGATCGAGAGGATGTTCGGGTGCGACAGGCGGGCCACGCTCATCGCCTCGCGTTCGAACCGCCCCACTGCCGCCGGATCGTTCGCGAGCTGCGGCGAGAGGACCTTGATTGCCACGTCGCGGTTCAGGCGCGGATCGCGGGAGCGATAGACTTCGCCCATTCCGCCAGCGCCCACAGCGGCCACGATCTCGTAGTTGCCGAGGCGAGTTCCGGGGATCAGCGCCATGCCGCCGGTATTCTACTGACATGCCTCGCGTGGACGGAGTAATCTGCGAGCGTATGAATCGCCCGATCAATCCGGCTGAAGCCGGACGCCACGAGATGGCCGCCCGCTGTCTGTTTGCGACGGCGATGACCGCCATCGCCCTCCTGGCGGCCTGCCGCTCGACGCCGTCGGAGCCGCCGGCGCGCACGGCCTCCGCGGACACCTGGGCGACCGTCAACGGCGTCGACATCACGCGCGAGCAGGTGGACAAGGAGTTCCGGCGGCTGCGGAACTCAGCGGAAACGCTGTCTGATGAAGAGCTGACCCTCGCGAGGATGAACGTGCTCGAGGACTTGATCGTCGAGCGGATCCTGCTGGCGAAGGGCGAGGCGCTGAAGATCGTCGTCCCGGAGACCGAGCTGGACAACGCCTACGCCGAAGCGAGGAAAAACCTGACCGAGGATGCGTTCCAGCAGGAGCTGGGGCGCCGCAACCTGACCGCCACCGACATGCGCGAAGGGCTGCGCCGCGAGATGCTCGCGCGGAAAGTCCTCGAACAGGAAGTCACCGCGAAGATCTCGATCAGCGATCAGGACGTCGGCGCCTTCTTCAACGCCAACCGTGCCCAGTTCAACATTCCCGAAGAGGCGTATCACCTGGCGCAGATTGTCATCACGCCGCAGCGTGAGCCGCAGATCGCCAACCGGACCGGCGACGATGCGGCGACGCCGCAGGCGGCGGCGGCCAAGGTGTCGATGCTGATGGAACGCCTGAAGGGCGGCGCGCCCTTCGCCGATCTGGCCCGCGACTATTCGGAGGATCCGCAGACGGCGCCGCGCGGCGGCGATCTGGGGCTCGTGCCGTTGTCCGCGATCCAGAAGGCGCCGCCGCTGCTGCGCGAGGCGGCGACCAAGACCACCATAGGCTCGGCGCGCGTCGTCAGCGAAGGCGGGGCGCACACGATCGTGTTCGTCGTCGCGCGCGAGCCGGCGGGTCAGCGGGACCTGTCGTCGCCCGGCGTGCGCGACCGGATCACGAACGCGCTCAAGGCCGGACGCGAGCAGCTGATGCGGTCGGCCTATCTTGCCGCGGCGCGCAGCGACGCCGACGTGACGAATTACCTCGCTCGACGCGTCGTCGAGTCACAGGGCAAACCGCCGCAGTAGAGGCCCGGATCGCGGACCTGACAAGGTCCGCGCCACGATCCTCGAGCGGCGCTCATGCCGGGTCGAGGAGCTCCGGCTCATGCGACGCCCACCACGCGCGCGCTTTCTGCTGCGTCCACCAGCCAGTCACCGACAGGCTGTCGAGACGGCTTGCCAGCCGCTCGGCGTCGGCAGGCCGCTCACGCGGGTCTTTCGATAAGCATTCGACAACCAGCGCGTCGAGATCCTTGGGGACCGGCTTTTCCGACACCTCCGACGGTGCCAGTGGCGCGGCGCTGGAGTGCTGCATCAGCACCGAGATCGCGTCAGCGCCCTCGAACGGCGGCCGCCCCGTCAGCAGCCAGAAGGCCACGCAGCCGAGCGAGTAGATGTCCACGCGTCCATCGAATGGCTCCTGGGCGACGAGCTCAGGGGCGAGATACGCGGGCGTGCCCAGCAGGAGCCCCGCTTCGGTGACCGGTCCCGGCGCGCCGCCGCGCCCGCGGCGCGATACGACGCCGAAATCGAGGACCTTCAGGAAGTCGAACTGCTGGCCAAGCCGGCACACGAACAGGTTCCCGGGCTTGATGTCGCGATGCACGAGTCCCAGCGCGTGGGCTTCCGAGAGCGAGAGGCACGCCTGCTTCAGCAGAAAGACCGTCCGCTCCGCCGGGAGCGGCCCGTGCCGTTCGACCATGCGCTGGAGATCGACGCCGCGCAGGCGCTCCATCACGTAGTAGAAGCTGCCGGCATCGGTGATGCCGAAGTCGTAGAGCTGCACGGTGTGCGGCGACTGCAGTTCGGCCGTGACGTGCGCTTCGCGCGCAAAGCGCTGCCGCGCCGCCGACGGATTCTCGGCAATGCCGAGCGCGGTCTCGTGGACGATCTTGACCGCCGCCGGCCGCGCCAGCAGCTGATGCCGTGCGAGCCAGACTTCGCCCATCCCGCCAGCGCCGATGCGTTCGATCAGGTTGTAGCTGCCGACGCGCACCTCGTTGTTCAGCAGGTGCTCTCCGATCTCGAGGACCGGCCCGGAACTGACGGCCATCGCGGAGCCGATGACATTACGCAGTTCCCGTAGATTGCCGGGCCACCGGTAGCGCTGCATACGCTGCAGCGACTCGTCGGAGATGATCGGAATCGTTCTTCCAGCCTGCTCCGCCTGGCGGCGAACGATGAGCGGCGCGAGCGATGGCAGGTCCTCGAGCCTGGTGCGCAGCGGCGCCAGGTCGATCGTCGTGCGAAAGACGCGGCGCAGCGCGGGCAGCAGCCGTCGAGACGCCACTTCGTCGTCGACGTCGCGGGTCGTGGCCACGATCACGCGCACATCAGACGGCAATTGGGCGGCGTTCCGCGCCTCGTCGGACGGGGCGAGGCAATCAACGAGCATCTGCTGCGACTCGGCCGAGAGATGCTGCACGCCTTCCAGATACAGCGTGCCCGCCCGTGCCAGGCGCAGCTTTTCGAAGATGTCAGCCCCCGAGCCTGTCTGCCGTGACGCTGGCGACGCTTCAGGGACGATGGCCAGGCAGTTGGCGCTGATCATCGCGCGCGACGCGCGCCGGGACTGGTGGTGGACGGCGCGTGCCACCGCTTCGTGATCACTGCCGACCGGACCGCTGATGAGCAGCGGTTCGTCGCTTGCCGCCGCGTCCGCGATGTCGCGGCGAAGCCTGACGGCGACGGCGCTGTCGCCGACGAGCACGCCTGCGGTCCGATCGCGCGCTTCGCGCAGCAGCTCCTGAGCGACGAGCAGCTCGTGCTCGAGCTCGACGTTGCGCCGGCGCAGCTCGCCCTGAAGCTCGCGAATCGTCAGGTGCGTCCGGACACGTGCCAGCACTTCCTCGGCCTGGAACGGCTTGTTCACGAAATCGACCGCGCCCAGTTCCAGGCCGCGCACCTTGTCGCTGGCCGCGGTCAGTGCCGACAGAAAGACGACCGCCGAATCGCGCGTTCTCGGATCCGCCTTGAGCTGCACACACGTTTCGAACCCGTCCATCCCCGGCATCATGACGTCCAGAAGAATCAGATCGGGAACAACGCGCTGGGCGATGGCGACCGCGTCCTTGCCGCTCCGCGCCGCGAGCAGGCGGTAGCCGCTTCCGGCAAGCGTCTGGTAGAGCACCTGCAGGTTCGTCGGGTTGTCGTCAACCAGCAGGATCTGCGGGTCGTGCGACGGCGTGTTGTTCACGGCTGGCCCGAGCCCGCGAGCGTGTCGCCCAGTTCGGCGAGTCCCGTGAAATCGAATTCGACGACCAGCCGGTTGATGCGCTCTCCCAGCGCCGCTTCCGCCGGAGTGCCCCGCATCAGCGAGCCCGCCAGGTCGTGGATGTCGGTGACGTCGCCGACGCCGACCGCGGTGCGCAGGCGCGCCGCCACATCCAGCCGGCGGGCCATGTCGACTCCCGGCGTGGCATGGACCGCCTGCTCGGCGCCACCGATGAAGTGAACGCCAAGGTGCAGACGAAGCATGCCGAAGAGCTCCTGCGCCCGAATCGGCTTCGGCAGGTAGTCGACGCAGCCCGCGGCGCGCGCATTCACGCGCGCGTTGCCGAGCGCGCTGGCCGTGACGGCAATGACCGGGATCGCCGCTGTCGCGGGGTCCTGCGCCAGCCGCCGCGTCGCCTCGAGCCCGTTGAGGCCGGGCATCTTCAGATCCATGAAGATGATCTCCGGCCGATGCGTGCGCGCCAGCGCGATCGCCTCGAGTCCTCCCGCCGCCGTCACGACCTGCGCCCCCGCGCTTTCGAGCAGGCTGGCCAGGATGCGCCGGTTCGCGGTGCTGTCGTCCACGACCAGCGCCGTCAGCACCTGGCCGGGTGCGAGTCTCGCGTCGAGCGGCGGCAGCGTCGGATCGCTCGTCTGGGCCGTGGCAGCCAGATGTGCCTCGACGAGCGGCAACGAGAAGGAAAAGCGGCTGCCGGTGCCGACCACGCTGTCCACTTTCAGCGCCCCGCCCATCTTCGTGATGAGGTGATCGGAGATCGTCAACCCGAGTCCCGTCCCTCCCGCCTCGGCGCCCGTTCTTGTCTGCGCGAAGGCCGCAAAGATCTCGGTGATCGACTCGGGCTCGATGCCCGGGCCGCTGTCCACGACTTCGAATGCCAGTCGCCCGTCGGTCTTGCTGATCCCCAGCCGCACGTCGCCGGCGCTCGTGAACTTGACCGCATTGCCCAGGAGATTCAGCAGCACCTGACGGAGGTGGCGTCCATCGAGCAGGACCGCGCGCGGCACATCCGGCGCGAGCGTCATCGTCAGCGACAGACCCTTGTGCGCCGCGACCTCAGCCACGACGTACGTCAAGTCGGTCATCAGCTGCGTGAGGTCGGTCGGCGTCTCGTCGATGTCGAGGCGGCCGGCCTCGATCTTCGACAGGTCGAGCACGTCATTGATCAGGTCGAGCAGCTGCGAGCCGCAGCGTCCGATTGCCTCGAGCGCCTCGCGCTGCGCCGCGTTCATCGTCCGGTCGCGCTGCAGCAGCTGGGCGTAGCCGAGCACGCCGTTCAGCGGCGTCCTCAGCTCGTGGCTCATGTTCGCCAGGAACTCGCTCTTCGCACGTGTCGCCGCTTCGGCGGCATCCCGGGCCCGGCGCAGCTCCTCGTCGCGCTGGCGCCGGTCGGAAATGTCGCGAAGAAAGGCGGCGAAGAAGTAGCCGTTCTCGGCGGTGATTGGCGACGTGATGGTGAGCTCGACCGGGAACTCGCGTCCGGATCGGTGCAGCGCCGTCAGCTCGAGGCGCTGATTGACCACCGGCGCCTCGCCGGTGTCGTGGAATCGGCGCATCCCGGCGTTGTGCGCATCCCGGAACGCCGGCGGCACGATGGTTTCGGCGAGGCTGTGGCCGACGACCTCCGCGCTGGCCCAGCCGAATGTCGCCTCCGCCTGGGCGTTCCAGGCGACGACGTTGCCATCCGAGTCGATACCGATGAACGCGTCATGCGCGGTATCCACGATGAGCCGCGCGCGCGCCTCGCTCTCGGCAAGCCGGGCCAGCGCCTCGCGCCGCTCCTCCTCGACAATGGCGACGACGATCATGTTGCTGACGGCTATCGCGAAATTCTGCTCGTCGATCGTCCAGGCGCGCAGGCCGCCGACATGCTCGGCGCAGAGCACGCCGACGGTGGCGTTGTCGCGGCGGAGCGGCACATCCAGCATCGCGCCGATGCCGTTCGGGATCAGGTAGCCGGCGGTGAACCCGCACGTGCGCGGGTCGTTCTGCGCGTCGTGGGCCTCGACGACGCGTTCGCGCTCGATCGCGTCGAAGTACTCCAGCGCATCGCGCCGATGCAGCACCGCGCCCGACTCGTGTTGACCGGCGCTCGCGCGATACAGTCCGTCGCAGCGAATCGCCGATCGCTGATCCGTAAATCGCCACAGGCTCAGCCGCTCTACCCGCAGGGCCTGGGCGGATAGCGCCAGGATTCCCTGCAGCCGTTCGTCGAAGCGTTCACCCGGCGTCGTATAGCGCGCCGTGAGGTCCGTCAGCGCGTCGCTTTGCGCCGCGAGCCGACGCTCGCTCGCCTTGAGCGACGACTCCGCCGCCAGCTGGTCGCTGATGTCGTGGAAGACCGTGAGCGCCGCGGGCTCGCCGTTCCAGTCGATCACGCGGATCGACGCCAGCACCCAGAACGGCGCGCCGTTGGCCCGCCTGATGTGCAGCCGGACGTTGTCGGCCCGGCCATCGCGCCGGACGCGCTCGATCAGCTCGAGCCGCTGCGCCGGGTCGACGTAATAGCCGCTGACCGGCTGCCCGATGGCGTCGGCGGGGCGCACGCCGACGACATCAACCGCGCTCCTGTTGACGGCGAGCACGCGATGGTCGTCGAGACGGCTGACGACCGCCGGGAATGGACTGAGTTCGAAGAGCTGCGCGTACGCGGCGTTCGCCGTGTCGTGACCCATCGCGGGTCAGAATTCTAGCGCTAACGCGCCTGGCCCCGTTCCTCGGCGCGCGCGCCGGCAAGAATGTTGGCGAGCCCGTAGTTGCCTTCGTGGCAGCCGTACTCGATGACGAACCCCTCGATGCGCGTCATCGGTACTTCGGCGCTCCAGGGCTTCGTCCATACTGTCGGATCGGTCACCGTAAACCGGTACAGCAGGGCGTCGTTGTCGACGCGCGTGAAACGTTCGACGAGCGTGAGGTTCCGATCGATGAATCCGGGCAGGCCGAACGTTCCGGTTCCGTTGTCGGTGAAATTCCGCGTCTCGACGACAAGCGTCTCGCCGTCCCAGCGGCCGCGCGAATCCCCACTCCAGAGACGCATCGTGTTGCGGAGAGGCGGGCGGCCGTCCAGCGGGACAATTCGCGCGTCGTGCACCATTTCGTTGACGATCACCACGTAGCCCGGGCTCTGAAAGAACTGAACGAGATTGTTGTATGGACCGGGCACCATGGGCGGGCCGGAATTGAAGCCCATGATGCAGCGCTCGGCCAGCGGCAGATCGCCCGGGCCGCGCCGCAGCTCGCGCGCCGCATCGCGCGCGCGCGCGAGCGCCTGCGCCTGCGG
>JBOGIQ010000270.1:0-8435 GCA_050742535.1 Vicinamibacterales bacterium
GCGCCGCACCGGCCGCGCCGGCTGGGCCTTCGCGCCCGCGATACAAACCGGAGTTCCAGGCCAGGGTCAAGACGCTCGATGCGAACCAGGTGAAGGAGGATTCGATCCTTCGCTGCCAGCCGCCTGGCGTTCCACGCATCGGCCCGCCGGCGAAGATCGTCCAGACACGGCGTGAAGTGATCTTCTTTTACGACGACGTGAACGGCGGCTTCTTCCGGATCATTCCAATCGACGGACGGCCGCGCCGCAAGGACCTGCCCCCCAGCTACCTGGGAGACGCGATCGGCCGCTGGGACGGCGACACGCTCGTTGTCGAAACGGTCAGCTTCAACGACGACACCTGGCTCACCGACGATGGGGCGTTCCACACGAAGGATCTGCGGGTCGTCGAACGGCTGCGGCGTACCGGCGACTCCATCGAGTGGGCGGCCACGGCGCACGATCCCGCGGTGCTGAGCGAACCGTGGAGCCCGCCGTCGCGCACGCTGAAACTGACCGATCAGGAGCTCGAGGAATCGCCGCGCTGCGAGGACCGCAGCCTGGCGCACATGCAGGATCTAACGAATCACGATAATCCTAGATAGATCGTACGATTTACTTAACTCGCGTGCTTTGGCTCGCGACGCAGAGCCATTTACCGTCGCGGTTCACGAACACGTCCATGTAGCGGCTGACGATCTGCGTCGGCTTGCCCTGCACCGGACCGGTCATCCGGTTGGTAAACCAGACGACGGCGGTATCGCCAAAGACCTTGATGGTGAACTCGTCGACGATCCACTCGTCGACCTGCTGATTGAACTCCTTCACCATCTGCAGCTCGCGCTTCTTGTCGGCGCGGGTGCCGTCGCCGTAGGTGGCGATGAACTCCGGCGCCAGCACGCTGTCGATGAACGCCACGTTGTTGGTCTGCAGCGCCTGGATCCAGTCGCGCTCGAGCTGCTCGAGAATCTGCTGGGCTGACTGCACGGGCCGCTGCGCCGGCAGTTCGACGGCGGCGCAGGCCAGGAGGACCGCACAAAGCGCTGACCGGACTCTCATCACATCACCAATCCGTGGATTTGTAATCCTTCAGAAACTGACCCCAGACGTGCACGCCGGTGTTGAACCCGCTGATGATCGGATCGACAATCCGCGCCGCGCCGTCGACGACGTCGAGCGGCGGATGGAAGCGCTGCTCGGACGTCTTGCGCGCGGCGATCTCCACAGGATCTTCGTCGGTGACCCAGCCGGTGTCCACGCTGTTCATGTGAATGCCGTCGTGATGGTAGTCGGCGGCCGCCGTCCGGGTCATCATGTTCAGCGCCGCCTTGGCCATGTTCGTATGCGGGTGCCGGGTGGTCTTGAAGTTGCGGTAGAACTGCCCTTCCACGGCCGACACGTTGACGACGTGCTTGTCGCGCTCCGGCGTCGCCAGCAGCAGCGGCTTGAGCCGGGCGTTGATGACGAACGGCGCGATGGCGTTGACCAGGTGCACTTCGAGCAGCTCCACGGACGGCACGTCCGAGAGCAGCAGCCGCCACGAGTTGCGCCCGCGCAGATCGACCTGCTGCAGATCCTGATCGAGGCGTCCTTCCGGAAACAGATCGTGCTGCGCCAGCAGCTCCTCGGGCAGCAGCGGGACCTGTGACAGCTGCGCCGCGTGCGTCAGCCCCGCAGAACGATTCGAACGATCCAAACGATCGGAACGATCCGAACGATCCCCCCCCTCCGGCAACATCGAATACCCGCGCAGGCCCTCGTAGGCTCCGATTAACCGGCGCACGTGCTCCGGCATCGACGCGAGCGCCGCCGTCTCCCCGTCCATCATGTGGCGGTAGAAATCCGGCGGCCGGCGTACCGTCTGGCACGCGTTATTGACGATGACGTCGAGGCGCGTACGGGTGGCGAGCAGCTCGCGGCAGAACGCCTCCACACTCGGCGTGTGCCGCAGATCGAGCCCGAAGATCTCGAGACGGTGTCCCCAGTCGGCAAAATCGGACTCGCGCGCATAGCGCTGAGCGGAGTCGCGGGGGAAGCGCGTGGTGACGATCACCTGCGCGCCCGAGCGCAGCAGCTTGAGCGCGGCCTGGTAGCCGATCTTCACCCGCCCGCCGGTGACCAGCGCGACACGTCCGCTGAGGTTCGCACGCTCCGTGCGCTTGCGGAAGTTGAAGGCGGCGCAGTCGGGACAGAGCTGATCGTAGAAGTGATGAATGACCCTGAATTTTTCCTTACACACGTAGCAGTGCTGCAGCGCTCTCGCAACGGCGGGTCCGCCTGCGTTGTCTTCGCTTGCTCCCGCCGTCGCTGAAGCTCCGGCGGGCAGGCCGGCGGAACCCGCCCCACGATCGGCAGGATCGACCGGTTCGTGAATGTCATCCGGCTCGAAGGATTCCGGCGGAAAGACGTTGGGGCTGTGGAAGACCGGCTTGCGGCGAAGCTCGCGGATGCCCGTGTCGAACCGCGCCTGCTCCGTCTCCTTCACGCGCGCGGCCTTGCGCTGCCTGGCGGTCGCCTTCGCCATGCGCCGCCGCTCGGCGCGATCGGGATGGTAGACGAGCGCGACGGCCTGGAGCAGCCTGGCGCGTTCTCGATCCGGAACGCCGGCCAGGACCGTGCGATCGGCAGCTATCGCTTCAAGGAGCTCTGACGCGTCGCGCAGCCGTTCGGCAAGCGCTCGGCGATCGACCTCGGTCGGGACAACCATCTCACTTCTTCGCGATCTTTGCGACCTTCGCGGTCTTCGTGGTTAAGACAGGACTTCAGCAGGTGGAACGCTCGGAATCGGGGTCCTGACCGCACGACAGACGCGTCAGGTTTTCCTGAACGCGCCTGAGGAGCGCCCGATCGAACAGGCTCCGCACGCTCTGGTCGGCACGGAAGTCGGCCAGAATCTCGCGCTGGCCGCTCGATTCGGCGTAGTCGATCACGAAATCGAGCACCGTCGACATGACAGTGCCTTCTTCCGACTTCGTCTCGCGGAACCGTTTTTCGAAGCCACGCAGCGTCGGCGTCAGCGTTCCGTCATCCCATCGCTCGGGTGCGGCATCGAGGCTGAGAAAGTCGGCCAGCGCATCCGTGAATTTCGCATTCGCCGGGCGGTGCCAGAAGGACACATCGGGCCCGAGAGCGCGGATATAGGTCGGCAGATACAGATCGGCGTGCGCCGGCACACGCTTGAGCAGTGCCGGATTGAAGCGGCGAATCTCGTCGGCGGACAGCCGCGTCTGCCGGACGATGTCCGTCAGCGTCATCGCCCGAGGCAGGCGCATGGCGTAGATCGTGTCCTGGGGCGTGGCGGCGATCAGCTCCCGAACCGTGGCCATGTTGCCAAACACCATCTCGGCGTAGAGGTACGACCGCGGGCCGTAGGTGCGATACAGATCGCGGAAGCCGTAGAGGTCAATGGCCCGGAGGTCGCGCGCGAAGCGCGACCCGAGCAGATACTGATCGCGCGTCGTGGTCCCACCAAGACGCTCGCCGTTGATGAGCACGCGGCCAACGTTCACGCCGCCGCTGTGATGATCCGAGAGCGCCGGAATGAACGAGCCGTACTTCGTGGCCAGGATCGTCAGATACGCCGCGCAGTACGGCGCCTGCGTCGTCTGGTTCTTGATCTCGAGCACGGCCGGGGACAAGCGATCGAGCTGTTTCCAGTTTGCCGGCAGCCACTGACAGAACCCGGTTGCGCGCGCCTCGGATCGACGGTCGCCGACGAGGCCCGACTCGATGATCGCCTGCGCCAGTCCAAGCTCGCCGGGAACGCCGAAGCGTTCGTAGATGGCCCCCCAGTCCTTCAGGAACGGTCCGTAGCGGCGGACGTTCGGCAGCAGGAAATCACCACGCGTCGGGTTGTGGAGCACCGGCCCGACCACGGGCTCGAGCCATTCGGCCATGCGCGCGCGGCGGTCGTCGAGATTGGACGGCAGCGCCTCGCCGGTTTCGATGGCCGCGGCAAGCGCGGGATCCCGCCACGCCGACTCGTCCGTCCAGTCGCCACGGGACGGAAACACCGCGAGCAGCCGCCCGTCGGTCGCGCCGCCGAAGGCTATCGAACCATCGGGAATGGTGAAGATCTGCCGCCAGAACTGATATCCGGGCCGGTAGTTTTCGAGCGCCAGAACATCCGCTTCCAGGCGCGAAGGCGTGCCCCGCTCCTGTGCCAGAACCGATCGCCCGGCGGCATACATCACCGCGGCGCACACGATCCCCGCACATGCACGAATGGCCGCCTGTTTCATGTGTGAACAGTCTACGCGAGGTGTATCCTTCCCGCCCATGAAACTCACGTCCATCGTCGCCACGGCCGTACTACTTATCGGAACGGCGCTGCTCGTGAACACTGTTCGCGCGGAGGATGCCGCGGAGGCCCGCCAGCGGATGATCGAGCTCGGAAGGGCGCACAAGACCGCGGAATCGCTGTATCTCGCGATGAAGGAGCGTGCGCACGGCGGCCGGCGTCTGGCGCCCTCGTCGATGCCCGACTGGTCGGGTGTGTATACGCGCGCCCGCGGCGGAATCACCTTTGACCCGGATCAGCAGCGCGGCGCCCCGCCAACGGCGAAGCTGACGCCGGAATTTCAGCGGAAGCTGGCCGCACGTATCGAGATGGCCAACAAGGGAATCGAGTGGGATCCGATCTCGACCTGCTCCCCTCCGGGCCACCCGCGCTGGCTGACCGAGCCGTTCCTCCGCGACTTCGTCGTCACACCGGATCAGACCTATCTGATCAACGAGATGGTGAACGATATCCGCCGTGTCTACACCGACGGTCGCGGTCACATCGCGGAGGAGGATCGGCTTCCGCTCTATAACGGTGATTCCATCGGCTTCTGGGATGGCGACAGGCTGGTCGTTCACACCAATCAGCTGCAGGCGGGAATCTATCAGCGCCGGAATCCGGACTATACCGACCAGGTGGAGACCGTCGAGATCTGGCAGAAAGTGAACCCGAAGCTGATCGAGGTCGACGTGTGGGTTTACGATCCGCCTGCCCTGGTCGAGCCGTGGTACACGAAGCAGTCGTACGCGAAGCTCGACGATCAGAACAAGACGCTGCGGATCCGCTACTGGCACTGCGGAGAGAATCAGAACAACGCCGTCGTCGAGACCGACGGCGGCGGCACGCAGTTCCGGGACTTTACGTTTGATGGGCAGGGATTGGGGACCGGGGATCAGGGATCAGGGGCGGGGGATCAGGGATCGGGAGGAAAACAGTGATTCGACACGTTCATGTCCTTCATGGTTCGACCGTCGTGGCGCTGCTTCTGATGGCTGCCAGCAGCGCGTGGGGTCACCATTCCGCAACGATGTTCGAGCAGACGAAGACGATCACGGTCGAGGGCGTGGTCAAGGAGTTCCAGTGGACGAACCCGCATTCGTGGCTGCTCGTCGACGTGACGGACAAGAACGGCAAGGTCACGACTTGGGGATTCGAAGCTGAGGGGCCGAGCACGCTGCAGCGCGCCGGAATCCGTCCGAGCGAATTCAAGGCCGGGACCCGCGTCACGATGACGGGCCGGCCGATGAAGGATGGCCGGCCAGCGGCCATCTGGGTGCTCGCGGTGCGCGGCGATGGAAAGAAATTCGATCCGCGCGAAGGGTTCCAGGTGAAGTAGGAGCGGTAGACGTAGTGTCCGCCTTCAGGCGGACCCCACAGAGACTGAACTTCCCAGCGCCTCCCCAAATCTCGCCACGACATCGGCGCCGAGCGCTCGCGAGATATACATCGGATCATCACCGACGAACGCGTCGTACCACTGGAGCAGGACGACGCCGTCGAGATACACGTGACAGTGCGTACAGAAAAACCCGGCCGGGTTCTGTTCGAGGAACGCCGCCAGGCTCTCCATCGTTTCGGCAGTGAGCGGGACGTGGTAGCAGTCCGGCCGCGGCCAGATGACTCCGATTGCTATTTGCGCCTGCGCGGGAACGGACACACTCTGGAGGTACTGCCTGACGTGCGGCTCGGCGGTGTCTTCGAAGTACACGACAGATCCCGACGGCATAAGCGACAGCAGCGCACGAACAAAGCGTTCGACATCCTTCGTCGCGCTGACGCACCAAGGCTCCGCGTCCATCAGCTGGATTCCAGCCCGCTCCTCTTTCGGGACGGCGCCGAACAGCCGTGCGAGAAATCCCATCTGCTCGATTGTCCCTCAGCGAGGCCGGGCGGTCCGCGGCCGGCCTGCTCCGCGCCCGTGAAAAAAGAGATATCCCGTTCCGGGTGGCTTCAAGGGAGCAAAGGTGTCCACTTCAACGATGTCGACCGTGAACGTGAGCGGCGGGTTTGTTGGCGAATTCTTCACCGAGCGCCGCAATTTCGAATCCTGACGGATGAGATCGATCGCCTGACGCTCGGCATCGGCGGGATTGGCAGCAACGACGCATCGAGTGGTGTAGAAGCCGGTGATCCTCGTCACGCTCCTCCGGCGTTCCTGCCATGACAGGCGAAAGTTCCGGCCGTGGACACGCACGAGGTATTTCTTCCTTCGAGCCATCAATCGATATCGCGAGTTACGAGGGCCAGAGGTGCTGTGACGCCAGCCGCGCGCCTTCGACGAGCGACTGCAACTTCGCCCACGCCAGGGACGCGTGGATCCGGCCGCCAAGGCCGCAGTCGGTACCGGCGATGACGTTCTCGCGGCCGATCAGCTGCGCGTACTGAACGATGCGATCCGCAACGAGCTCCGGGTGCTCCACGACGTTGGTGGCGTGCGACACGACCCCGGGAATGAGAAGCCTGCCCTCGGGCAGTTTCACGTCGCGCCACACCTTCCACTCGTGCTCGTGACGTACATTGCCGGCCTCGAGCGAGTACGCACCGACCCGGATCGTCAACAACAGATCGACGATGTCGCGGAGCGGGATGTCGGTCAGGTGCGGTCCATGCCAGCTTCCCCAGCACATGTGGTAGCGAACGCGATCCTGGGGGATGCCGCTCAGCGCATGGTTGAGCGCCTCGATGCAGAGGCGCGCATAGGCACGGTATTCCTCGATCGTCACCGACGGATCCATCGCGTCCCAGTTTTCGGCCATGCCCGGGTCGTCGATCTGGAGGATGAATCCCGCGTCAGTAATGGCGCGGTACTCGACCTTGAGCGCGTCGGCAACGGCGACGAGAAACTCCTCCTGCGTCGTGTAGCAGCGGTTCTGATCGCGGCCGAATGTACCGGGGGCAGGCGATGTCATGAATACGTCGGTCATCCGGCTGAAGCCGGACTCCACAGCGGCGCGGAGGTTGTCGATGTCGGCCTGCAGGGCGTCATGGCCCCGGTAAGTGACCTTGCCGACAATCGGGCGACCCATCGGCCGTGGTCCGCCTCCGAACATCTCGCGATCGATGTCCGCGTACACCTCGGGGAACGCCTGGCGATCGCGGCGGTTCTTGAAACTGCCAGGCTTGATGGTTGCGTCCGACTCGGTGGCACCGCTGAAGCGGTGCCCTACGGATTCGGATTCGGCCTCTTCGAATCCGGTGAAGCGCTCGATTACGTAGCTGATCCACGCGCCGTAATCGAGGCGCGTGCGCATCGTCTTGCCGAACTCGCCGTCGTTGACGATATCGATGCCGAACTGTGTCTGACGGTTCACGACGTCCTGGACCGCGCCGCGCAGGCGCTGCCGATGGACCGCGGCCGCTGAAGCCGTAGCGTCCGGCTTCAGCCGGAAGGCATCAGCACGTTCCGCGTTGAGGGCGAGGAGATCGTCGGGGCGCGGCAGCGCCCCCGCGTGGGTGGTCAGAATCCGAGCGTCGCTTCGCTCCATGAACCGTTCAATAGGTGCAGAAGGTTCAAGACTCATGAACCTCCTGAACCAGTTGAACCCGTGAACCTCGTTATTTCCTCTGACCCGTCTGTTTCGAATAGTCCAGATCCTTCTGTTCCTTACATTCGTCTTCGGTATACGGCGCATCCGCGGGCATCAACGGCGCCTCGTTGCTGGCGGTCGCTTTGCCTTTCAGGTAATCCGGGTCCTCGGCCTCCCACGTGCGCGAAAGCTGCCACGTTTTTGGATCGAGCGTGAAGCGTTCGACGACGTGCAGCTTGTCGCCATGGCGCGTGTTGCCGTTCAGCACTCCGGGCAGGAAGCCGACGGTGTCCACGACCAGCGTATCTCCCTCCCAGCGCCCGATCGAATGCCCGGCACGCGTCGGTTTGATGGTGGCCGGATGCTGCTTCACGTTCATGTAGACCGTCCGCTTCAGATTCATCTGGCCGTACTGGATGACGATGTCATTTCGGTTCTGGGTGATCCGGTTGACCGGACCGTCGAACGTCCAGTCGAAGATGATGCTCGTCGTCTCGCACTTGAAGCGGGGGTTGTCTGCCTGCGTCATCGCGTCCGCTTCCTTGATGGCCCGTTCGGTGAGCTCGGCACCGTTGAACATGCGCGGCCCGCCGGCACCGCGTCCACGACCGCCGCCCGGGGCCGCTGCGCCACGGCCCGCTGCAGGC
>JBOGIQ010000271.1:0-8420 GCA_050742535.1 Vicinamibacterales bacterium
GCCTGTATTGGAACCGCAGCGTGAACCGATTGAGCAGCGTGTCGTTGGCGTCCCGTCGTCCGGCGTTGACGTTGTGTGCGGTGAGGATGATGCGCTTCCGCAGCAGCTTGTAGTACGTCATCAACACCACGCGGTCGAAGGTGTCGTAGCCGTTGTTCCAGAGGATATGGAAGATGCGCGGCTGCGCGCTCCAGGCGTAGCTCACGAGGCGGCGATAGTACGCAACAACGCGCGAAATCCGTGGGAGCCGTCCGGCGCCCTCGTGCAGGGGTGGCTTGAAGATCAGCGTCCGCACGGTCGGAGTGGCAGCGAAGTCCTCCGGCGTAAAATCCTCGCCCGCGATGAAATCGACGTCGATGCCTTCGTTGCCGAGTGCGGTGCCCATGCCGTAGGCGTACGGCCGATCCCACCCGCCCGTCAGGAGCGCGATGTTCACTGCGATGCCGCGGCTCGCACGTCGAGCGGGAGTGAGTCGCCGTGTGCCGAGCCTGATGGCAACGGCTGCTGCTGCCGCAGCCACTGTTCGAACATGGCCAGGCTGTAGAGCAGCTTGTGGTTGTCGTCGCGCCCCGAGCGGTGATCGTCCAGCAGCCGGCGCACCGGCTCCGGTTCGAGCAGGTCGAACATGAGCGAGCGCGGATCGACCAGCGAGGACAGCAGCGTGCTGTCGGCCGACGATTGCAGCCACTGATCGACGACGTTCACCGCGAACCCGCGCTTCTTGCGTCCGAGAAGGGCTTTCGGCAGGTGCCGTTCGCAGACCAGGCGGTGCAGCCACTTGCCATGCCGTCCCCGGATCTTCATCGAAGGCCGCAGCCGCTCCGCGAACTCGACGATCGTCCGGTCCAGGTATGGGACGCGCACTTCGAGACTGTGTGCCATCGACAGCTTGTCGCCGAACATCAGCAGTTCGTCGGGCAGCGACGATCGGATCTCGATGTGCTGAAAATGGGCGAGTTCATCGAGATGAACGGTTTCCGGTCCGAGCGCCTCCCATGCCTCTACGCGGTCGAATGCCTTCGGAGGCGGCCCTCCCCGGAACAGGCCCGCAATTCGCTCGACGGGAGCGAGAGAGAACACGTGCTCGAAGCGGTCGAGCCGATCCTCGACGCCGAGCGCGTAGATGCCTCGTTTTGCCGTTTCATTGCGCGGCAACCGCTTGATCGCGCTGCCGATGACGCCGCGCACGGGGCCTGGGAGCTTGCGCCAGGTCTGGCCGTAATGGATGCCGAAGTGGCGCTTGTACCCGCAGAACAGCTCGTCCGGCCCCTGCCCGATGAGCGCCACTTTCACGTCCTGCCGGGCGCGCCGGCTTACGAAATACATCGGGACGATAGACGAGGAGGCGATGGGTTCTTCGAGACTGCTGACGATCGTCGGCAGCGATTCCTCGAATTCACGCCGGTCGAGCTGTACGGGCACGTGCCGTCCGCCGAGCAGCGCCGCGGTTTCAGCGGCGTCCGCCAATTCGTCGTCTTCGAACGTACTCCCGTAGCCGACGGTATAGGCGGGCCAGTCGCGCCCGTATTCCTGCATGAGCGCGAGCAACAGCCCGGAATCGAGGCCGCCACTGAGCAACAGACCCACCGGCACGTCGCTCAGCAGATGACGCTTGACGGCTGCTCTGTAGAGGGCGAGCAATTCCTCAGCGGCTTCGTTCTCGTCCTTGTCGCTGGCGAACGGCTCCGGCGTGTAGCGATACCACCGTTCCTCGCGGCACGTGCCCTGCTCGACGACGAGCATCGTGCCCGGCGCCAGCTTGCGTACGCCTTTGAAGATCGTCAGCGGCGATGGGGTGTAGCGATACCTGAGAAACAGGTTCAGGGCGGTGGGATCGATGTCCGGACGGTTCCGGTCGGCCGCGAGCACTGCTCGTATCTCGGAACCGAACGTCAGTGTCCCGGCGTCCAGCCTGTAGTAGACGAGCTTGATGCCCATCGCGTCGCGGGCGACGACGAGCCGCTTCCGGCGGACGTCCCAAATGGCGAGGCCGAACATCCCGTTCAGACGGCCAAACAGGCCGGTGCCCCACTGCTTGAATCCATGCACGATCACTTCCGTGTCGCAGTTGGTGCGGAACGTGTGGCCGTGCGTCTCGAGCTCCGCGCGCAGTTCCTTGAAGTTGTAGATCTCGCCGTTGAAGACCACCCAGACCGTGCGTTCCGCGTCGGACATCGGTTGATGGCCGAGGGCTAGATCGATGATCGAGAGGCGGCGGAAACCAAAGCCGAGCGGACCCTCGATCAGGTAGCCCTCGTCGTCCGGTCCACGATGGCGGATCGACGCGGCCATGCGACGGATCGTGTCGGCGTCGACCGGCCTCTCGAGGTTCCCGAAATTAAACTGTCCAGCGATCCCGCACATGGCTCGTTTGCGTCAGCTTGCCAGAATCGTTTCGGCGCGACGGCGTTCCGTGGATATGGACTCGTCGCTGGTGTTCCGGGCGTTATCCGCCGCGTTCGCCAGCCAGAACGACAGGCTGCGGAACATCTGCGACTGGGCCCATCGGTGCATGGGGACGTTGTCCCATCCCACCATCAGCTGCCTGGCGCGGAACGATCCGTCCGGCTTGACCCAGTCCCTGAGAACGGCGGCAATGACGGTGTGCAGCGTGGCGTTCAACCTAGGGAACAGGCCGCCGAGCAGCACGCCGAGGTTGATGGCCTCAGCGCAGTCGTAGAGCTCGCGCTTATACACCGTCAGCCGCGGCGCCTTGGAAAACGGCTTGGGCAGTCCGTCGCCATCGAGCAGGTTGGCGAGGTAATACTCAACGCCCCGCTCGAGCGCGGAGAGGGTCCGTTCGTGCCCGGTCAACGCGTGAATCTTCGCCAGCGCTTTCATCACGAAACAGGTGTGAAAGTGATCGACGAAGTCGCGCACGCCGTCGACCGCGTACTGCCAGGAGCCGTCCGGGTTCTGCGTGTCGAGAACGAACGCGAGATTCCGCTGCGCCGCGGTCCAGTACGCGGGCTCGTCGAACATCCGCGCCGCGCTCGTCAGCAGAAACGCGCGGTAGGCGGCGGCGTTGATCACACCGCCGCCGTCGAACGGGGTATACGAGCAGCTGGCCGCGTCGGCCGAGACGGGAAACGCCTTGATGTCGTTCGCCGCGTGGCGCGCGATGGAGGCCATGATGCGCAGCGAGTCTTCGCGGCCGGTGATTTCATATCCGAGCAGGAACGCTTCGTAGACGTACGGGGTCGTCGTGATCAGCGGCGTGTCGCGTGCGATCGTTCCATTTCGGGTCACCCAGTCGAACGGATACCCCCAGCAGTATTCGTCGAAACCAGGGCAGCGTGTCCGTTCGAGTGCGTCGAGGTACGCCTCCATGTGCTGCAGATGTCCGCGCTGGCCGGTGACCCGGTACAGATAGCCAAAGCCCATCGCATAGTGGGCGTCAGCGATCGGGAAGCGCAGCTTCGGTCCAAGCACACGCCGGACGCCGGGCGCGAACGCCTCGCAGAACACCAGCGGCGCCACGGCGATCGCACCCAGCTTCCCCCGGCGGTAATACAGTGACTTCGCCGCGCCACCGATCGGGCCCGAGTACAGGGTCTGGTGATCGTAGGAGGACGTCCCAAACCCTGCAAGCCACGGCACGAAGCGATCGATGACGGCGTGTCTGACGGCCGCGTCGAGGCTGCTCGTCCGTTCAGACACGGACGTGCTCCACCGGGGGAACCTGCGGGGCTGCAGACGCGAGTTGTGCCGATAACTGCTCGAAGATCCGGTCCATGATCACGGCCGTCAGCACGATTTCACGGTGGCTGGCGGGCGGGTCACCTTCATTCCGCACGCTGCGGCAGAACGCCTCGATGCAGTGTTTGAGGCCGGCATCGTCATGAAAATCAGCGCGCAGAAAACGACCGATGTTGCGCCGGCTGTTGCGCAGGTACTCGAACGCCTGGTGCACGGGCGGCAGGAAGTAGTTGACGTAGCTCTTGTAGTTGCGAGCGCGGACGCGGACAAGCGTGTGGTGCACGTTGTCGACGATGAGCGAGTTCACGGGCCCGTAGATACGGACGCCGTTGACCGGCGGCGAGACCTGGCTCGAAAAGACGAAGTAGCCGGTCGTATTGTGGCGATCCGAGATATGGACGCGCAGTTCGTCGATGATCGAGGTCTCGCCGATGCTGCGGAGCAGCGGACTGGTGTGGCCGAACGCAACCACCTCGGGGTCGTCGGTGTGGAGGAACTCCGCGATCCGCGCGATGCCGTGGCTGATGATGTTGTGCAGCAACTGACCGGGCAGGCGCCGGACCCAGTGCTGCCGATCGCCGAGCAGCGCTTTCGCGTACGGAGCGTCGCCGAACGAGTAGTTGTAGTGGCTCTCGATGTGGACCGGCGGACCGCCCAGAAATCCCTGCCGAATCAGCTGGCGTGCCTCGACGTTCTCCCACGTATGCTGGAGATTGTGCCCGGCGGTCACCTGGCGGCCGCGTGCACGAGCCCGCTCGATGACCACGGACGCCTCGGCGGCCGTCAGCGTGAACGGCTTCTCGACGTAGACGTGAACGCCGGCATCCAGGCACTGGAGCGCCAGGGAATAGTGGCCCTCCGGCGGCGTCGTGATGTGCACGATATCCGGCCGCGCCTCCGTGAGCAGCGTGCGAACGTCGCTCGAGAAATGGGGAATGCCGTTCCGCTCGGCCAACTGCTGCGCCATCAGCAGCTCCCGGTCGCAGGTGCCGACAACGGTGGCGTCGGGGATGCGGCGGATCGCGTCGATGTGCTGATCGGCGATTTTGCCGCAGCCGATGAGAGCGATACGGAGTGGTGTCACGCCGGTCGCCCCAGCGATGCGAAAAAGAGCCGCGACGCGTCGTCGAACGCGACGCGCGGACGCCAGCCGAGCAGGCGCTTGGCCTTGTCGTTCGAATAGCGCTGGCGCTTCCACTCCGCAGCCGCCCGCCGGCGGTTGAACCGCGGCGGCAGCTGACCCTGTGACCACGCCGCGTACCGCTCCCACACGGCCGACAGCGCGTACGCCAGCGGATACGGAAGCGGCACCGACACGAATCGCTGCACGTGCCGCTTGTAGAGGCGAAGAAAGCCGCGGCTCGTCGGCAGATCATCGTCCACCGCGTTGAACGCCTCTCCCTCGACACCCGGGACGAGACCGGCCCGCACGATCAGCTCGGCGCAGTTGTCCACGTAGGTGAAGGGGATACGGTTCGAGCCGCCGAGATGGATGAAGAAGCCGAACGTGTTGATGCCGATGCGTCCCGTCAGCGCCTTTGTGCCGGGGCCGAACACCGCACCCGGACGCACGATCACGTACGGGACGCCGGAGCGCGTGTGATAGTCCCTGACGAGCTGCTCCTGCTTGAGCTTTCCATAGCCGTACGGGTCGAACCGTTCCCGGGCGTGTGTCTCGAGCGGGGTGTTTTCATCGAACAACGCGCCGTAGCGGCGCTCTTTCGTTGAGTAGACCGCAAACGAACTGACGTTCACGAACCGCTTCAGCGTCCGGCCACCGACCGCCGCGTCGAGCAGGTTCCGTGTCGTCAGCACGGAATTCATGAAACAGCCGGCATAGGACTTGTCCATTCCCGCCGCCAGGTGGAAGATCACCGTCGCCTGGGCGGCCGCGCGCTCACAATCCTCGCGCGACAACAAATTCCCCTCGATCACCTCGATCGCGGAATCGTGCCCGCTGATGACGTCGTGCAATCGGGTGACGTTGCTCGATGGCCGGACGAAACAGCGCACCCGCCGGAAGCCGTAGTCGAGCAGCGTCTTGACCACGCGCGTGCCGATGAAGCCGTTGGCGCCCGTCACGAGGACCGGCTGGCCGGGATCGACGATCCACGCCTGACTAATGTCGTTCATGTACTCCCACAGGTGTTGGCGCCGGCTGCAGCTTCCGGACGTACTCGTCGCGGAATTCCGACAGGACCCGACGCGCCGCGACGGACAACTGGTACTTCACTGAATCCGATGTCTGCTGGCTGCGCTCGTCGCGGTAGCGCACGTGGACGAGGATCTCCCCGCGCGCGGGCACGACGCACGGAAACGCGATGTCCTCACCAGCCACCGACCAGGCGATGTCATGACCGTCCACCGTGACGGCGGAGACACTGGCCGGCTGCCTTTCGAGTTTGTGTACGTGGTACACGCTTGGACGCGTCCCCGGGTTCGTGAGCAGCAGTTGGCTGCCGTACATGCGCGCCTGAAGGTCCTCGCCGTCTCGCACGCGGCATGCCCGTCGCACGATGTCCGCCGGCGAGCGCCATGTGAGCGTGCAGGGCAGCGTCTGCAGGCGATCGATCAGCGACAGCAGCGTGCGCGCTCCATCCCGGAACTCGTCGTGATGCGCCACGATGAAACACGGCTTGCCGAGGAGCAGGTCGAAGGCAAAGTTCTCGAGTCCGTGCCGCTCATAGCGCCGGGTGTAGATGGCGAACGAGCCATAGCGCAGGATCGCCACGTCCCAGACGTCGCGGAGGCGCGTGTGCGCGGCCGCCGCGCCGACGGGTGATATCTCGGTATTGACGGCGGCAATGAACTCGTTGTGCTTGAGCACGGCCGGGCACTCGGCGGAGAAGACGCCCTGCGGGAACACCATCACCGGGTCGTGCGCGATGCGCGTGCGGGCACGATGCCGCTGCATCCGCGACTGCGCCAGCCGCGCGCGTCGACCGAGGACGTCGAGCGATGTCGTTCCGAACTCCGCGGCGACGTGATCGCAGCCGTGAATCGACACGGAGAACAGGTCCGACTCACCGCGAAAGAACGCGCTGGCGCGCTGCGACGTCCGGCGCCAGTTCCAGGGGATGAACGCGATGTTCGTGGTGAACCGCCGCTCCCGCATGCGATCGCGCAGCCATGGGAAGTCACAAAACCCGTATCGGTGCTTGAGGAGCGGATCGTCAATGATCAGGCAGGCCCCGAGCTCGCGTGGCCGCCACATCACCTCGCGAAAGATGGAGGCAATGAACATCACGAGAGGCACGGCTGCCAGGAAGTGGGCCCGGACGTCGTAGTAGTTCGTGCCCACGGGTGCGTCGAGGTCGGGCAGCTCCACGCTGCTGCAGATATAGGCAGGCGTATTCCCGACGCTGACGCGAAACAGGCCCGGCCGGCCGTCCACCAGAACGATCCCCGCCGCAGCGCTCGCGGCAGCAGGGGTCAGGACCGCGTGCGACGGGGAAGCGCCGCCATCGACGCGCAGACCGGACATCACGCCGGTGAACTCAGGGTCGCTGGTGCTGATCTCGATCACCGGTCGATCCGGCGTCGTCCACGTCCAGTCACCACCACACAGTTCGGTGACACCGCGACGCGCGGCGTCACGATCGTCGCCGGCAAATCCGAAAATCGCCGCTGCCTGCCGCAGGTACGCGGCCGACAGCGGGTTCGTCAGCCCCGCGGCCACCGCGTCCACGGATCCGAGGACTGCGAACGTCCCGGAGTCCGCGAGCGGCGACGCATCCGGCGCATCCACGTTCACCGGTGCCGCGGGCACACCGAAGAAATCCAGGATCCGCAGGAGGCGGTCTTCCTGAACGCCCGGTGCACCCCGATACACGACCAGCGCAAGGCGCGCGGCGCGTCCGCTCTCGGGGGACTGTGTCAGGCGGGCCTCTTCGCGACGATCAGTGAACGCATGGCGCGGCTGCGCACGGTCGCATTCAGCACCGGTGTCAGCGCGCGGCAAATCGCCGTCAACGCCGGACCCGCCGAGTGAGGTACCCAGCAGAAGTGATCCTTTGTCAACAGCTCGAACCCGGCGCGTTCGAACGGAGCCGCGTATTCCTCGAGTGACGGCAGGTACGCCTCCTCAGGCGTGTCGACCGTTCCTTTGAGGTGGCTGCGGAAGAGCGGGAACCGATCGTTCATGTCGATGTTGACCACCACGCCGCCGGGCCGGAGGAGGCGATAGATATCGGTCGCGCACTCCAGTGCGTTGTTCAGCCGGTGGCAGTAGCGGAATGTGTTGACGCCGAGAATGAGATCGAAGGAACCGTGCAGCCGATCCGCTGGCTCGGCGGACCTCGCCGCCAGGTCCGCGATCAGCGCCTCGTTCCTGGCTACATGAAAGCTCACCTTGCGGCGCACTGCGGACGGCAGGAACGCCCCCGCTTCCTTGCCCGCCGAGGCGATGAGCGATTCCGAAAAATCGGCGCCCCACGCGCGCTCCACGGGAACGCCGCGGCTCTCCAGACGCGTGACGAGACCGATGAGATTCATGCCGGCGCCGCACCCGAACTCGAGAATCCGCAGCGGGGCTGACGACGTCTGCTGGCACGTCGCCACGGCGCGGTCGTAAATCCGCGCGTACTCGTGCTGGATCAGGTAGTTGACGCCCTGGCCGGCCGTCTCCGTCGAGTACTTCAGGATGGCGTCGCTCGAGTTGTACTCCTGAAGGAAGTTCTCGTTCATCTTTTCGGTGGTGACCATCAGGAGAGCCTCCGGTC
>JBOGIQ010000272.1:0-8378 GCA_050742535.1 Vicinamibacterales bacterium
GCTGGCACCTACCTCATCCTCGACACCGACTTCGCCATGCGCGCAATCGGTTCGGAGGTCGGGTTCGTCAGAACCTACGCGCAGGGATTCTTGTATCGGCGGCTGCCGATGAAGCGGCGTGCCGTGATCGCGTTCGGCGCGCGCGTCGGCGCGGCGCACGGGTTCGAGCGGGTCATCGGCGATCAGTCCGTCAGCGCCCTGCCCGCAAGCGAGCGGTTCTTTGCCGGCGGCGACACCAGCGTCCGCGGGTTCTCGCTCGACCGGCTGGGCAACGAGGAGACGATCAGCCCGAACGGGTTTCCGCTCGGCGGCAACAGCGTCGTGATTCTGAACGGGGAGCTGCGGATGAAGCTGTTCGGGGCGTTCCAGGGCGTCGGCTTCGTCGATGCCGGCAACGTCTTCCCACTGGCCAGCGACCTGAGCGTGACCGATCTGCGGCCGGCCGCGGGCTTCGGCGTCCGGGTCAACACCGATTTCGGACCGATTCGGATGGACCTCGGCTTCAACCTCGACCCGCAGCAGTTCCGTGAGGACATCCCGCGCGAGCGCCGGATGGTATTTCATATTTCTATCGGGCAGGCATTCTGATGGCTGACTCCCAACCGCCGCGTCGCGCCTCCCACTGGCCTTTAACCACGAAGACCGCGAACCTCTTCGTCCATTTCTTCGCGTGCGTCGCGATCTTCGCGGTCTTCGCGGTCGACTCCACGGCGCAGCAGGTACTCGATCGCGTCGTCGCGCGCGTCGGGTCGGCGGCGATCACGCAGACGGACGTCGAGGCGGCGGTGGCGTTCGGGATCGTCGATCCGAAAGCGGGCGATCCCGTCAAGCTGATGATCGACCGGCGGTTGATGCTTGCCGAAGTGAACCGGCTCCCTCCGCCGGAACCGGATATGAGAGCCATTCAGGCGCTGATGGTGAATATGAAGACGGCTGCGGGTCCGGACGTGAATGCGGTGATGAAGCGCACCGGCGTGGACGACAAGCGGCTCAGCGAGCTCGCGCGCGAGACGCTGCGCATCCAGAGCTACGTGCTGAAGCGGTTCCCGACTGGTCCCCGGTCGGAAGAGCAGCGGGCACGCTGGCTCAACGACCTGCGCGTCCGCGGCGACGTCGCCGAGGTTCCTACCCCACGATAGCGATTCGCAGTACCTCCAGCGAGTTGAAGCCCGCGTGGCTGATGAGCGGCGCCACGCTGCTGCGCCGCCGCAGATAGAGCACCGCCCACACCGCGCCAAGCGCTCCGGTCGTCACGGCCGCATCCCACCCCTGGACGGCGTGGCCGAGGCCGAACGCCACGCTGAGCACGATGACGCCGGCACGCGCGCCGCCGAGGTGCAGCTCGAAGCGCCGCAGCAGAAACGCGCGCTGCAGTTCCTCGCGGACGCCACCGGCGAAGATCGCCACCAGCGCGAACGCCGCGGCATTCATCGCGCCTCCGCTCGCCAGCTGTTCCATGGGATTCGTCTCGACGTTGTGCAGCGCCGGTGCGAGCAGGCGGATCGCATTGAGCAGCACGACGACCATCAGGAATATCCAGGGGACGAGGGCGAGGCCGAGCAGCGTCTCCCGCAGCAGCGGCCGGCGTCCCAGCCAGAGTTCCTTGACGCTTTCGCCGTGCGCCCGGGTCAGGACCACCATCAGCCCGATCAGCAGGACCGTGTCCGCCAGCGACATCGTCACGACGAACGAAAGAGAAAACTGGCCATCCCTCGTCTGCGGATTCCAGCCGAAGACTCCCATCATCACTGCCTGCAGCAGAAGCTGGGTGGGAACGCTCGAACAGAGGAGGACTTCGCTGATGGCGAGCGCGCGCCTTTGTGCGTTGCTGGCACCCTTGAAAGGGTGGCCTACGCTTTCCGGAGCGTAGGGCGCCGCTTCGTAGGGCGCCCCTTTAGGGGTGCCGTCGATCGGCTCGGAAACGAACGGTTCAGCTGGCGTCTCGTTCACGTCAATTCACGGTCTGGACGCAGGGCGCCCCGTCAGGGGTGCCAAAGTCACTGCTGTGCTGGATCGTGTAAAACCTACAAAGTACCATCGACCTGTAATGTCGAACCCAGCAGAACGCGTACTTATCGTCGAGGACGAGCCCAGCACGCGACTCGGCTTGACCGAGCTCGTGCGCACGTGGGGCTTCGCCGCGGAATCCGCCGCCGATGGCGAAGAAGCCCTCCAGAGCGTTACATCATTCCGTCCGTCCATCATCATCAGCGACCTGGTCATGCCGCGCATGGGCGGCCTTGAGCTCCTGAAAGCGCTCAAAGCGGACGACACCGAATGCACGGTGGTCTTGCTGACCGCGCAGGGCAGCGTCGAGACCGCGGTGGAGGCGATCAAGGAAGGCGCCTACGACTACCTCACCAAGCCGATCGAACCGCAGCGCCTGAAGATTCTCCTCGACAAGATCGTCGAGCGCCAGGACACGCGGCGCGAGGTCAAGGCGCTCCGCCGGCAGCTGCGGGAGCAGGGAAGCTTCGGCAGCATGATCGGCAGCAGCGCGAGCATGCGGAAGGTCTATCAGATTGTCGAGCAGGCGGCGCCGACGTCGGCGTCGGTGCTCATCTGGGGTGAGTCCGGGACCGGCAAGGAGCTGCTCGCCAAGACCATTCATCAGCTGAGCCCGCGGGCGCAGCAGCCGTTCGTGGCGATCAACTGCGCCGCGATTCCCGAGACGCTCCTCGAAAGCGAAATCTTCGGCCACGAGAAGGGTGCCTTCACCGGCGCGACCGATCGCCGCGAGGGGTGCTTCGAGCTGGCGGACCGCGGCACGCTCTTCCTCGACGAGATCGCCGAGATGACGCCGGCGACGCAGGTCAAGCTGCTGCGCGTGCTGCAGGAGCGGACGTTCCGGCGGCTCGGCGGGCGCAATGAGCAGACCGTGGACGTGCGCGTCATCGCGGCGACCAACGTCGTCCCCGGCGACGCGGTGAAGAACGGCAAGCTGCGCGAGGACCTGTACTACCGGCTGCACGTCTTCGCCATCGAGCTGCCGCCGCTGCGCCAGCGCAAGGAAGATCTGCCGCTGCTGATCCAGTCGTTCATCACCGAGTTCAACTCGCGGAACAACAAGCGTGTGTCCGCCGTCGAGCCGGCCGCGATGAAGGTCCTGGAGCAGTACCACTGGCCCGGCAACGTCCGCGAGCTGCGGAACGTCGTCGAGCGGGCGGTCATCCTCAGCTCCGGGGAGTTCCTCGAATCGAAGCACCTGCCGCCCTACGTCGCGGAGACGCCGGCGCCGGCGGCACCCACCGGTGGAATGGCGCTGACGCCGGGAATGACGGTCGAGGAAGCGGAAAACAGGCTTATCCTGCTCACGCTCGACCACGCGCGCGGGAACAAGACGCGGGCGGCGGAGATTCTGGGGATCAGCCTGAAGACGCTGCACAACAAGCTGAACAAGATGCGGGGCCGGGTGGCGGCAGAGGAAAACGTGTAAGTCTTTTGCCTTTTGCCTTTTGCCCTTTGACTTTCAGGGAATGCGATTAAGCATCCGCGCGAAGCAGATCGCCGGCGTCACCGTCATCGTCGCCGTGACGGTGCTGGCGATGAGCGGCCTTTACATCTCGCGCCTCACCAACATCATCGTCGGTGAGAGCTATTCGCGCGCGCAGGTGCTCGCCCGCACCATCCTGCACCGCGTCACCGAGCTGGCCATCGATCCCGCCGATCCCTATGCCGCGCTCCGGAACGATTCCGGATTGCGGTCGATTCTCGAGGCCAGCATCTACGACCCGGCGGTGACGAGCGCCGCCATCGTGAACTCCGAGGGCATCATCGTGATGCACCGCGAGCCGCGGCTCATCGGCGAACCGACGCCGCCGCGCCCCGAGCTGGCGGCCCTGGACGCTGCGGACTGGATCAGGCGGCTGGCCATCATCTACTCCGGCGACGGCCTCACGCTCGAAGTGCGGCAGCTCCTCGTCGTCGGGACCGAGAACTTTGGTTCGATCCGCGTGAGCGTCTCGACGCTGTTGATGCGCCGTGCGCTCGAGGATTCGCTCGGCCCGGCCCTGATCGCCGCGGGCGTTGCCCTGCTGATCGCCGTGTTCGTCGCCGGGCTGCTCTCGCAGCTCATGCTGCGGCCGATACACGTGCTGCGCAGCGGCCTCACGCGCCTGGGGCGCGGCGAATTCGGCGTCACGCTCGACCTGCCGCCAGGCGACGAGTTCAGCGAGCTGGGCACGTTCTTCAACACCGTCAGCCGTCAGCTGTCCGTCGACCGCTCGCAGCTGGCCGACCAGAAAGCCAGCCTCGAATCGCTGGTCGAGCACCTCGAGGACGCAGTCGCGCTGTTCAATCCCGCTGGCGAGCTGCTGTTCACCAATCCGGCGATGCAGTCCACCTTCGCCGCGACCGCGATCGGCAAGCCGGTCAGCGCGCTGCTGGCGCCAGGGCATTCATATCGGACGCTTGTCGAAGAGACGCTGGCCCTGCGTCGCTCGCGCGGTCCGGTACAGATCGACGAGGACCAGCTCGCCATCGCGCACGCCATTCCCGGCGCCAACGGCGAGCTGGTCGGCATCCTGCTCGTCGTCCGCAACCTCGCGTACGTGTCGCGGATGCAGTCCACGATTGCGTACTCGCGCAAGCTCGTCGCGCTGGGCCGCCTGACGGCCGGCATCGCGCACGAGGTGAAGAATCCGCTCAACGCGATGATGATCCACCTCGAGCTGCTGCGAACGAAGATCCGCAAGAGCGCGCTGGTGCCGGCCGGCGCCGGGGGGCTGCTCGGCGACACGGCGAAGGGCGACGAGAATCTGCTCCAGCACGTCGGGGTGATCGAAACGGAGATCCGCCGCCTCGACGAAGTGGTCCAGGGCTTTTTGAAGTTCACGCGCCCCGAGGACCTGCGGCTGCAGGCGGTGCGTGCGTCCGTGCTCTTCGAGGAGATGCTGCCGATCGTCCAGCCGGAGGCGCGCAAGAACGACGTCCGCGTCAGCATTGAAACGCCGGACGCTCAGCTGGCGGTCAACGGCGACTCCGCGATGCTGCGCCAGGCGCTCCTGAACCTGGCGATGAACGCCTGCCAGGCGATGCCGAACGGGGGGACGCTGCGGCTGGCCAGCGCGGCCGCATCGAATGACCGGGTGGAGCTTCGCGTCGAGGATACCGGGGTCGGCATCCCGCCCGAGGACCTCGGCCGGATCTTTGACCTGTACTTCACAACGAAGGATCATGGAACCGGGATCGGGCTGTCGATGGTCTACCGGATCATCCAGATGCACGACGGCGAGATCGAAGTGGAATCCACTCCCGGCCGCGGGACGACGTTCACGGTCCTGCTGCCGAGAGCCGAGTAGTAGGACATGAAAATGGAATTCAGAATGCAGAATTCAGAATGCAGGCTTGCGGTGCGAGGCCGTGTAGCAACGGCTGCATTCTGCATTTTGCATTCTGCATTACTGGTTTCACTGGTCGCCTGCGGTACCAAAGCCCGCGCCGAGGTGATTCCGGAAGGTCCGCCGCTGGCCGTCCCCACCGCGCCCGCGCATCAGATCGCCGCCGAGCAGGTGGCGGAAGCGCCCGAACCCGAGCCGCCTCCTGCGCCGGAGCCGGCGGTGCCTCCGAAGCCAACGGTCACGGCACCCCCGCCGCGTCCCCGCGCCGAAGCACCGCCGTCGCAGCCCGCGGCCACGCCGCAGCCCGAGACAGCAACCGTTCGCGTCGCGCCGGCACCGACGTCGACATCTGCCGCCGACGAGCGCAAGGTGCGCGACCTGATGGGCAAGGCCTCTGCGGACCTCGCACGCGTCGACTACAAGAGGCTGAGCAAGGAAGGGCAGGCTCAGTACGATCAGTCCAAGCGTTTCTCCGAGGATGCGCAGGCGGCAATCAAGGAACGCAGATTCGAGTACGCCCTCACCCTGGCGGAAAAGGCGGCCGACATCGCCGCCGAACTTGCTCGCTGAGCCCGCGCGCTAGAATCAGCCCTCTTGGCTGAATCCCGTTTTTCCCGCGGCGCCACGTTCGTTCTGCTGGCTGCTGTCTACATCGCGGCGGGACGGCTCAGCCTGCTCCTCGCGTTCGCCAACGCGAACGCCAGCCCTGTCTGGCCGCCGACCGGCCTTGCCATCGGCGCGCTGCTGATATTCGGACTGCGCGCCTGGCCCGCCATCGCGGTGGGCGCGTTTGTCGTCAATCTCACCAACTCCGGCAGCCCTGCCGCTGCACTCCTGATCGCGGCCGGCAACACGCTCGAAGCCGTCGTCGCCGCCTGGTTGACGCTGCGGTACGCACGCGGCCGCGCCGCCTTCAACTCGACGCGTCACGTGCTGCGGTTTGCCGCCATCGCCGCCAATGCCTCGTTTATCGCGGCTTCGATTGGCACCGTGACGGTCGTCGGGATGGGCCTTGGGCCGAGCGCCGAGGCGGGAAGCATCTGGGTGACGTGGTGGCTGGGCGATACCGTCGGCGCCATCGTCGTGGCGCCGATCATCGTGCTGTGGGACCGGCGCCCGCTGATCTCTGACGTCGGCATCCGCATCGGCGAGATGGCGGCGCTCGTCGCCGCGCTTGGACTGTCGTCGTTCGTGGTGTTCAGCCCGTGGCCGCAGGGCCGCCCCGACTATCCCTTCATTCTCATTCCCGTCCTTCTGTGGTCGGCATTCCGCTTCGGCGCCTGGGTCACGGCGCTTGGCTCCGCGTTCATCGTCGTCATCGCGGTGGACGGCACGTTGCGCGGCTCGGGTCCGTTCACGCGTGCATCACCGAACGAGTCGCTGCTGCTCCTGCAGGCGTTCATCGGCATGACGACGACGATGATGCTGTCGGTGGCGGCTGAGGTCTCGCGCCGGCGCAGCGTCGAACGTGATTTGCGTGTGCTCAACGAGCGGCTCGAACGGAAGGTGACGAGCCGGACGGATGAACTGCGGAAAGTGAACGAGCGGCTGATCGAGGCGCAGGACGTGGCGCACATGGGCAGCTGGGAGTGGGACGTCGGCGCGAATCGCGTCTGGTGGTCCGACGAGATGTACCGCATCTACGGGATCGCGTCCGGCACGTTCATCGGCTACGAGACGTTTCTCGAACACGTCCATCCCGACGACCGTTCGATGGCGCACGAGACCGTGAGCCGCGCGATGGTGGACACGCGGCCCTTTACCTTCGATCACCGGATCGTCCGGCCTGACGGATCGGTCCGGGTGATCCACGCCAGCGGCCGCGTGATTTGCGACGCGGTGTCGCATCCGATCCGGATGGTCGGCACCGGGGTCGACATCACGGAACGGAAGGAAGCGGAGGAGGCGCGCGCGCAGCTGATTCACGAGCAGGCCCGGCGGCAGGAGGCCGAAGAGACCAGCCGCGCGAAGGATCAATTCCTCGCCGTGCTCTCGCACGAACTGCGGACGCCGCTCAACGCGGCGCTGGGCTGGGCGCACATGCTGCGCGAGCTGCCGCGCGACGCGCCGGCCACGCGCCAGGCGGTCGACACCATCTATCGCAATCTGCTCATCCAGTCGCGCCTCGTCTCCGACATCGTCGACGTGTCGCGCATCACCAAAGGGGCGCTGACGGTCGAGAAGACGCCGGTGGATCTGGCGGCCATCATCAGCTCGGCGATGGAGATGGTCCGCGAGTCGGCTCGGGCGCGGAATATCGTGCTGGAGTCGCGCGTCACGTGCGACCAGGTGGCGCTGCTCGGCGACGCGAAGCGGCTGGAGCAGGTGTTCTGGAATCTGCTCTCGAACGGCGTGCGGTTCGGACGCGAGGGCGGCTTCGTGCGCGTCACGTCTGGCGTCGAGAACGGCGCCGTGCTCATCACCGTCGAAGACGACGGCCCCGGCATCGACCCGGCATTTCTGCCGCACGTCTTCGAGCCGTTCCGCCAAGCCGATGGATCGCCGCGCCGCGCGCACGACGGCCTCGGTCTCGGGCTGTCGATTGCGCGCCACCTCGTCGAGCTGCATGGGGGCAGTATGTCGGCCGGCAACCGTCCGGGCGGCGGTGCGGTGCTGACGGTGATGCTGCCCATTGATCTGGAGGTGACGACGGCCTGACTAATCGTTCGATAGATTAGCCTCTTCGTGAGCGTGCCGACGAAGTCGCGGCAGTTGTTCGCGTCCCATTCCGCGGCGAATGAGTGATGGGCTGCGGCGGTGGATGCCAGCGCGATGAGGAGCACGACGAGCGCCATGCGTGATTTCATGGCGGCAATCATAGGTAGCCTGGGTTGCCTAGGTAGCCTGGGTGGCCTGAGTTCTTACCCAGGCAACCCAGCTACCCAGCTACCCAGTCCACCTAGAACGTCACACCCATGCCGAAGTGCGCCCGCACGTTCCCGGTGCGCGGCTTCGCGATATCGAGATCGATGATGAACGGCCCGCCGCCCATGTACACCCCGCCGCCGATGCCGCGATCGAACGGCTCGTCGTCCCAGC
>JBOGIQ010000273.1:0-8332 GCA_050742535.1 Vicinamibacterales bacterium
GAATTCTTCTGCCCCTGCTACTGGGGCTGCAAATGCGGAGGGGGTTCGAACTGCGCCGAAGTGTGTGGCGCGTCGTAGGCTCGCCTGCCCCGCAGTGCGGATAAAATGAACCACGAGGCGGTGCCGATGTCTCGGTTCGTCCGGCATCGCCGCATGCGCCGTCGCAGCAGTGCCGGAAGCCGGCAACACGTCGTCAATTCTCGAGGACGAAAGGCGATGTTAACGCGATTGCTGTGCGCGTTCTTGGCTGCCTCCCTCTTGCCCTCGTTCTCCATGTGGGCACAGGAGGCGAACGACAGGCCGGCGTTCGAGGTGGCATCGGTGAAACGAAGTCCACCGGGGGAGGGCCTCGACCTGCCGACGCCGGGAACGACGCAGCCGAGCGGACGCTGGTTCGCTCGCAATGTGTCGCTCAGGCTGCTGCTGCTGTCGGCCCATGGGTTACGGAGCGGGGAACTCGTGGGCGGCCCTTCCTGGATCGACAGCGAGCAGTTCAATATCGAAGCCCGAGCCCCGGCCGGAACGCCGGCCGAGCGGATGCGCCTCATGGCTCGGACACTGCTGGCGGATCGTTTCCGGTTGCGCACGCATACAGAAGAGCGGCGCACTCCCGCGTATGCGCTCGTGCTCGCGCGCAAGGATGGCCGACTCGGCCGCGGCCTGCGTCGGACGGCGAGCGACTGCAGCGCCGGACGTCTTCGAGGCGCCAAAAGCGCAGATGGGTTGTTCCTGTGCGGCGGTGTCTCGTTTCGGGTCGTGGATGGTGTACGCCAGGTGCGGTTGCGAGGTTACTCCCTTGCCGAATTCCTCAAAATCGCTCTCGCCTCTCCGATCCTCGGCATGACCACCGTGGATCGAACGGGACTGACCGGATATTTCGACATCGACATCGACTACGTCATGCCCCCTGCTCCGGGTGCCGTCGATAGCCGGCCGGTCGACGGACCGCCGCTCGTGGAAGCCGTCGAAAGCCAGCTCGGCCTGCGGTTCGAGCGCCGCGAGGAGGTCGTCCAGGTGCTGGTGATCGATCACGCCGAGATGCCAGATCCCGATTGAGGAATTGGCGAGCCGCCGATTTCGCATTGGCCAGTCCGCCCACCGCGTGGTGTCGTTGCCTCAGCGTGGGTGACGCCGGGGAGTGGTTGCGCAGCTTCTGATCGCATCGGCGCTCATGGCGCTCTGCGTGGTGATTCACGCGGGCGGGATCACCTGGGCCGCCGGGCGGGCGCGCCGATGGGAAGCACCCACACAGCGGCAGTGGCCCTGGATGCGGCTGTTCGTGTGCGTCGCAGCCTGGATCGTTCTGCTGCATGTCGTCGAGATCACGGCGTGGGCGCTGGTCTACGCGTGGGGCGGCGCCATCGCCGGAGTGCAGGCTGCCGCGTATTTCAGCGCCGTGACGTACACGACGACAGGGTATGGTGACCTGCTGCTGCCTGAAGACTGGCGGCTCGTGGGGGCCATCGAAGCGCTGACCGGTATCCTGATGTGCGGATGGTCCACCGGTTTCTTTTTCGCGCTGGCAAGCCGGATGTACCGCACGGAGCCGCGTGCCCCCGGCGGTCAATGACTAATTCGGGGACGGCCGCTCGATGTGCTGTATGAGCAGCATTGGCGTCGGCCTGATCCGGGGCTCGAGCTTCAAGCCGAGCTTTTCATGAACAGCGTTGAAAATACCCGAACTGAACTCAGCGGTCCCCGCAGGTGAACTGTTTGTAATAGTCTTCGGCACGTCGTAGAAGAGCTCGACATCGAACGTCCCGGTAAGTCCCGTCTCATCGATCACAGGCCTGCCGACGCGGCTCGTCAGGAATCGGACGAGTTCGTCGATGGGTCGCCCCACCAACTGGATCCCGTTGATCCGAAGCTGTCCCAGGCAGTGTTTTCGGAATCCAGGCTCGCCGGGTCTCAAGTCCACCGAGGTGGTACAGTCCTCTTTCGAAGCTCTGATGCCCTCCCCGAGACGTCCATCTGTGCGAGCTCGAACGAGTGTATGCACAGGCCGTTCGCGCGTCTCGCGGCTCACGCGGAGATTGAAGCGCGTCTCGAGGAGATTTCGAAGCATTCCGCGGACCGCCTCGGGTACGGCCGATCCGGTCCGCGGGGACTCCATGGCAGGAGCCAGGGCCTCGATTTGGAATCGCTCCTGATCGAGCCAGCCGGGCCCTCCTTCGATTTGGTCGCGCTGACGGTACTCTGGTCCGTACGCCTCGAGGATTAGGCGTGCCGCCGTCATGTTGACGGCCCTGAAGCGATTCCCGTCAAACCTCATGTACGCAACTTGTGCAAGCATGCCGGCGATCCCGCCTGCCGCTGATTCCTGAGGCTGTACCCGGACGGACGCCACTTCGAACGTCGATGTCGCATTCGGCGACTGCGCTCGGTTCCGTGCGCTCGCGGGCTGAACCAGTGACAGCACCGCCAGTAATGCGACCGCACTCGCACCTGTAACCCCAGGTCTAATTTTCCGCGGCATACCACCAGGCTCCACTCACAGCTTCGCATTCTGCGCTCGGATGAGCCGTGCCGCAAGCGTCTGGAGCCGGCGCGGCACGGCTGCTCCGCCTAAACGATACCGTCGCGGTTAGGAGGGTGCACCACACATGTAGGAGCATTCGGATTCATTGCCATACCCGTCGCATACGCAATTCACCGCGCATTCGCAGAACTCGCTGCAGACCCCAAAAGGTAACGAGGAATGCTGACAACTCAGGTAACACGAGAGCTGCACGTCCTCACAGTAATCCTCCGCGTGCACTGGCGCAGCACTCCGAATCAGCAATGCCATGCCGAAGAGCATGGCCGCTCTCGAGAGCCATCACTCTGGACATGAAGCCCTCGAACTGCTCTCGGCCGCGGCAATGAATTTCAGGTGATTGGTAATCCGACGACTGTTGCAGGATGACCATCCACCTGCACGCCGGTTCCAGCCGCCGTGAAGTCCCTGTGGACGTAGCCCAACGCAATCGGTCCGAGCGTCGGTGACGTTGCCGCGCTGGTCACGAACCCGATCTCGCGATCTCCGGCAAAGACCTTGGCACCCCTGAAGGGGTGCCCGACGAGTTGTTCGGGGTCACCTACGTTCTGATCGGGCGCCAGGCGGAAGCCGACCAGCTTCTTCGCCACGCGCCCGCCACCCCGGTGCATGACCCGGATGACCACCTCCTGGCCGACGAAGCAGCCCTTGGAGAAGGAGATCGCGCGATCCTCGATGCCGGCCTCGAGCGGGATCGTCTCGGCCGTCATGTCCACGCCGAACACGGGGTACCCCGCCGCGATGCGGGCCGCCTGCAGTGCGTCGGGCGAGACGACTCTCGCACCCGCAGACACCGCCGACGCGATGAAGCGCGGCTCGATCGCCCTCGCCAGAAACACGCAGTAGCCTGGAACGCCGACCTGATCGATGCGCGCCACGGAGACCGGATCGCCGTCGATCGTCCCGGTGGCATGCCTGTAATCGCTCCAGTCGTCGAGGCCGTTCACGCCGTGGACGATCTGCTCGACGATCGCCGCCGCACGCGGACCGTGCACCCACACTCCGGTCATCGCCTCGGCCAACGACTCAATCCGCACGTCCTCGGAGAAGAGGAACTGATCCAGCCGCGCGAGTATCGAGTCCGCCTGCTCCGCGGGCACGTCGAGCAGAATCATCCCGGCCGACTGAAGCACATGCATGTCGGTCAGCATCCGGCCCTGCGGGGTCAGCCACGCGGCGTAGCAGCCGGACCCTTCGGCCAGCGCCTGAATGTCGTTCGTCAGCAAACCCTGCAGATACGTGGCCCGATCCGGGCCGGCCACTGCCACCTGCGCACGCGCGGAAATCGACCCGATCGCGGCGCCTGAACGCACCGCCGACTCGTCCGCCGGGTCAGTCATGGAACTGCTAGGATTCAAGGTAATGCGGCCTTACTTGCGGCTTCTTCATTGTACCTGCGCGCTTCTGCTGCTCGCCCCGGCGGCGGCGGACGCGCAGCAGAAACCTCCAGCGGGGCCCACGGCATATACGACCTTCGTGCGCGGAACGCCGATCGGCCGCGAGGACGTCACCGTCCGGTCCGACGCCTCCGGACTGACCGTGACGAGCGAAGGACGCCTTGGCGCGCCGGTGAATCTGATCATCCGGCGGGCGGAGTTCCGCTATGCCGCCGACGGTTCACCGCAGCTGTTCGAGCTTCAGGGCGACTCCAACGGCGCCGACATCTCGATTAAGACGACGGTTGCCGGTGGAAACGTCACGACGGAGCAAACGAAAGCCACTCCGATCACGCAGCCGGTGAATGCACAAGCGATTCTGCACGCCAACGGCATCGTCGGATCGTACGTGGCGCTCGCGCGGCGCCTCGAACAGACGGCGCCCGGTTCCGAGGTACGGATGTACCTCGTCCCGGAGATGGAGATTGCTGTACGGCTGGTCAACGTGCAGAACGATCGCATGCAGCTTGGCACCGACTTCCTGGGCGCCCGCCGCTACGACGTCATCCTGTTGAATCCGAACAGCAACACGGCGGTCACGATCACGACCGACGTGCAGGGGAACCTGCTCACCGTCCGGATTCCAAGTCAGGGCGTGGACATCGTGCGCGCGGACCTCGCGTCCGTGACGGTGCGGACGCACGTGCACAGCAACCCTGGCGACGAAGCGGTCACCATTCAGGCCACCGGCTTCAACATCGGCGCAACGCTGACGCGTCCTCCGAAAACCGCGCCGGGAACACGGCTCCCGGCGGTGATTCTCCTGGCCGGATTCGCCGCCAACGATCGAGACGGGTACATCGCAGGCATCCCGGTGATCGGCCAGCTCGCGGGGGCGTTGGCCAACGCCGGCTTCATGGCCGTTCGCTACGACAAGCGCGGATACGGCCAAAGCGGCGGCCGCTCGGAGTCCGCCACGCTCACGGACTACGCGGACGACATCCGGACCGTCATGCGCTGGCTCTCGGCGCGCAACGACGTCGACCCGAGGCGTATCGCGGTTGTCGGCCATAGCGACGGCTCGTGGGTGGCGCTTCTAGCGGCATCGCGCGAGCGGCGGTTCGCCGCTGTGGCAACGCTCGGCAGCCCGGCGACGACTGGTGCGGAGCTCGTTCTGGAACTGCAGCAGCGGACGCTCGACCTGCTGACGCTCTCGCCCGAGGAACGCCGGAAGCGCGAGGCGCTGCAGAAACAGATCATCGCCGCGGTGCAGTCCAACAAGGGCCTCACGGATCTGCCGCCGGATATCAGGCGGCAGGCCGACACGGTGTGGTTCCAGAGCGTCCTGAACTTCTCGCCGGCCAGAGTGCTGAAGGATGTCCGCCAGCCGCTGCTCATCCTGCACGGAGGCGTCGATCACGAAGTCCCGCCGGCGGACGCCGATCGGCTGGCCCAGATCGCTCAGAAGGAAAGCGACTCGCCGTCCGTTGAACTGCTCATCGTCAAGGGCGTGAACCATCTGATTGTTCCGGCAGTGACGGGAGAAGTGAAGGAGTACGGTGCGCTCACCGATCGCAACGTGAGCGCCGACGTGGTGTCGGGAATAGCGGGCTGGCTGACGCGGACGTTCGCGGCAATCAAATGACCGCTTCGCGCACGGCGATCGTCGGAACTGGCCGGGTCGCTCAGGCGTTCGGGCGGCTTCTGGCTGACGCCGGCATCGCGCCCGTTGCGGTCGCCGGTCGGACGCCGGATCATGCGCACCGTGCCGCAGCCTTCATCGCCGGTTCGGGTCCGCCTGAAGGCGGACACTACGGCGGGCTGGTGGTAAAGCCGGCCCTCATCCGAGACGTTCCAGCACTGGCAGACCGGGTGCTCATCGCCGTCGCCGACGATGCCATCACGGCGGTGGCGGAAGAGCTGGCGCGGAGCGGGATGCGCGGCGGCATTGCACTCCACACGTCGGGCGCCCACGGTCCAGAGTCGCTCGGCGCTCTCGCCGCCCAGGGCGTCTCGTGCGGCATCGTTCATCCGCTGCAGACCGTGGCCGATCCGGACCGTGGGATCTCGGCATTGCGCGGCGCCAGTTTCGGCATCAGCGGCGACGCGGCAGCCGTTGAATGGGCCGGGCAGCTGGTGGAGGCCGCCGGCGGAACCCCACTGCGGATCCGCGAGAAGGGATTTGCGTCCTACCACGCAGGTGCGGTGATGGCCAGCAATGCGGTCATCGCAGCCATCGATGCGGCCGTCGCGTTATTTGCCGCGGCGGGCATCGAGCGCGGCGCGGCGCTTCAGGCCCTGCGGCCGTTGTGCCTGACGAGCGCGCAGAACGCGTTCGAGATGGGGCCCGAGGCGGCGTTGACGGGTCCCGTGCAACGTGGGGACGCTGCCACGGTTCGCGCTCACGTCGCGGCACTGGCCGGCGTTCCGCGGCCGGTCGCGGACCTGTATCGTGCGTCGGCACGTGCGCTCGTCGACATCGCGCGGCGCCGCGGTCTCAACGGCACGTCAGCCCTGGCGATTGAAAGAGCACTCGAGGGCTGACGCGAACCCGGAAGCAGAATCGAACGTGAACACGAACTGAGCACTGAGCACGTGGAAGGGTGAACTGCGATGGAATCGAAGAAGATGCGCGTGCCGGATTTCACTGCCCGCAAACGTCGTGGCGAGAAGATCGTCATGCTCACCGCCTACGACGCGACGATGGCGCGGCTGCTCGATCGTGCGGGTGTGGACGCGCTGCTCGTGGGCGACTCGCTCGGCACGGTCATCCTCGGCCTGGAAACGACGCTGCCCGTGACGCTGGATGCCGTCGTGCACCACACACGCGCCGTCGTCCGCGGCGCCGAGCGTGCGTTCGTCATCGCTGACATGCCGTTCCTCACCTTCCAGATCAGCGTGGCCGAGGCCGTTCGCAACGCCGGCCGGCTGCTGCAGGAAGGGGGGGCGGCGGCGGTCAAGCTCGAGGGCGGCCGCCCGGTCGCGGATGTCGTGAAGCGGCTGGTCGACGTGGGCATCCCGGTGATGGGCCATCTCGGCCTGCAGCCACAGTCGGTGCACCACGCCGGCGGTTACGTGAAACAGGCGACGCAGCCAGCGGCCGTTGACGCATTGATGATCGATGCGCTCGCGCTGCAGGATGCGGGCGCCTTCTCGCTCGTGCTCGAGTCGATTCCCGCCGACGTCGCCCGCACGGTCACCGGCGAGCTCGCGATTCCGACCATCGGCATTGGCGCCGGTCCGGACTGCGACGGGCAGATCCTGGTCAGCTACGACATGCTGGGACTCTTCGACGGGTTCGTACCGTCGTTCGTGCACCAGTACGCGAAGCTTGGCGATGCCGTGACGACCGCCACGCGTGAATACGCCGCGGACGTTCGCGCCGGCCGGTATCCCCAGCGCGCAAAGCCAGTGACCGCACCGCATGTCGCCGCCGGGAGTTCCAGCTCCGGTCAATGAGCGCGGAAGTCGCCGAGACCATCGCGCGCGTCCGCGCGTGGAGGGATGACCGCCGCCGCGCGGGGCAGCGGGTGGGGTTCGTGCCGACGATGGGGGCGCTGCATGAGGGCCATGCGCGCCTGATCGAAACGGCGCGGCAGCGCGGCGATCACGTGGTCGTCAGCATCTTCGTCAACCCGCTGCAATTCGACCGCAAGGACGATCTCGAACGGTATCCGCGGACGCTCGACGCCGACCTGCGCATCTGCAACGACCGTGGCGTCGAGCTGGTGTTCGCGCCGGCGGCCGGCGAGATGTCTCCGGTCGAGCCGCTCTGCACCGTGACCGTCAAGCGTGTCACGGACCGGCTGTGCGGGCAATTCCGGCCGGGCCACTTCGATGGCGTGGCGACAGTCGTGACGAAGCTGTTCGACATCGTCCAGCCCGATGTCGCGTATTTCGGCGAGAAGGACGCGCAGCAGCTGGCGGTGATCCGGCGGATGGTGGCCGACCTGAACATTCCCGTCGACATCGCCGGTGTGCCAACCGTGCGGGAGGCCGACGGCCTGGCCTTGAGCTCACGCAATGTTCGCCTGAGCGCGGAGGAACGGTCGAAGGCGATCGCCCTGTATCGCGCGCTGCGCGAAGCCGAACGCGCCATTGCCGGCGGCGAACACGACGCGCGCGCCGTCGAGCGGCTCGCCGCGGCGGTGATTCCTCAGGATGCCTCGCTCAGGCTAGAGTACCTGGAGGTCGTGGACCCTGTGGAACTGCAGCGCGTGGACAGAATCGAAGGAACGGTGCTCGTGGCTGGCGCCCTGTGGGTCGGAAATACGCGGTTGATCGACAACCTGACGGTATCCGGCTGAAGCCGGACTCCACGATATCCGGCTGCAGTCAAAGGTATGAAACTACGCGCCATCCTCAAGTCCAAGATTCACCGCGCCATCGTCACCGGCGCGGACATCGATTACGTCGGCAG
>JBOGIQ010000274.1:0-8331 GCA_050742535.1 Vicinamibacterales bacterium
GCTGCGCTTGAGCGACGCCGCGAAGAAGTCCGCGAGATCGATGGCGGGTGGTTCGCGGTTCACCAGCTCGGACATCACCATGTCTGCGGCGCTGAGATCGACGACGTGAGACAGCATGTCGACAATGAGTCTCCACTGCGCATTAAAGGCCGGGCTCATCCGCCGCAGCGCCGGCGTATCCTCGACGATGGCGCTGGCCACAAGAAATGCGGCGATACGGTCGCTGGCAAAAAACAGGCGGCCGTCGCGACGGACGAGCACGCGCGCGGCAATGAGTTGTTCTTGATCGGAGAACCTGCGCTCGGCCACGAGGTCGCCCCTGCCGTTGGTGGCGAAGTCGGCCGCAACCATCCTGAGATCCTCGAGGTTGGAGGGCACGCCGGATTCCATCCAGCGCTGCCGGAGCGGGTGGAAGACGGCACGGTACAACTCATATTCGGTCTCGGGAACGTCACGGCCCTCTTCGAGCAGCCGCGCGACCACCAACAGGTTGGCCGGATTGCGAACGAGCACGCTGGCCCCGGGCGGCAGTGTGTCGAGCTGCGTTGCGACGGTCGGTGCTTTGACACGCACGATCTCCCGTGCCTTCTCGGCAGAGAGCTCCGTGACCTGCACGACCGAGAAGTCTCCGCCCTCTTTGGGCAGCATCTGCGACGTGAGGATGAAGCGATGCGTGCCGCTGTAGACACGGGCGAAGCCAAGCCATCGCGCCTGGACTGTGGCGCTGACCTCGTTGAGCCCGTCCACGAGGAACAGCACCGTGCCCTGCCGGAGGATCTCGCCCGCGAGCTCGACATCGTCGAACTGGCCGCGCGCTTTGAGTGCCTCGAGGAAGACCTTCTCGGGCTCCATGTCCTGGTAGTCGCGCAGCAGCACCAGGACTGGCAGATCGCGGGCAGTCATGGCCGGGGCGTCAGGCCCCGTTAGCCGATGGCATGCGTAATACATCCAGGCCGTCTTGCCGATGCCGCTCGGCCCGTATAGCCAGACGGGCCGCATGTTCGCACCGAGTGTGGCAACAATTGCCGCGATGTCGAGTGCGGGATCTGGAACCACGTACGCGTGCGCAAGCGGCTTCACCTGCTTCCCGAGGGATTGACGGTACCGCTTCAGGAGGTGCCGACGCAGCGGCGGGCACAACGTCAGCATCAACGGTACCGCCAGCAGGGTGCCCCACCGGCGGAGGTACGGGTTCATGATGAAGTTGTTGGCGAATCGGTTATATGGCGCGGCCAGAACGACGACCAACATTACCGACACGAGCAGCGCGTACCACGCGCTCGTGCCGACGACCAGTGATGACATCACAAGGATTCGTTCCGTAACCAACCGCCGATTACCGAATCCGTCGACCAGGTCGAACTCCATGTCGACTCTGCGCCAGAGCGCCGCGTTCAGCGGGATCGGAATCGTCACGGTGTCCGTTACGGGGATGTCCGGTCCCTGGATGCCGCCCGACTCCTTCACACGGACCTGAAAGTGGTCATTGGGCAACGTGTCGATCTTCGCCATACCCACGCCGTCGATCGGTGGGCGCGTATAGGTTGCGTGGAGGCCGACAACGCCATCGCTCAGGATGGTGCGCGTCGTCAGAGTCGACAGCATGGAGAGGGCGGCACGCTCGACGTAGGATCCCGCGCTGCGCAGAAGGGAGAACGTCAGGTCCGAGTCTGGCTCCCATTGCACGACGTTGACGGCACCAGCGAAGTAGACCTGGCCATTAAGTTGCGCAAGCTGCTGCGCGCCGCCAAGAAACCTCGGCGACCACGGTACATGCGTCACGACCCCGCCCGGGAAGTCGACGGAGTACAGGTTCGTCAGGTCGTGCGTATGGATCCAGCGTAGCTCGTCGGTTGGCGACGCAAAAAGGGGATGAGTGTTTTCGGGAACTTCGAACCGATAGCGGTTTTCAGTCCCCTCCTGTGGGCGAATTGCGAGCGCGTTGTCAAAACGGTTGCAGCTCCACAGCCACGCCGTCGTGACGGTGCGGTGAATAAACGGTTGGCAGTTCTGAGGGATCGCTGCCGGAACGGTCGTGCTGCCGGCTTCGTCAAACCATTCCGCCCCGGACTCGCTTACGAGCAACAGGCGGCGGCCGATGATTTCGAATCCCTGATAATCCTTGAACCGTCCGGAACTCTTCGGTGGTCCAAGGGTGTAAGAAGCGACTGTCTGCAATGTGTCGGGTGCGATCTTCAGGAGTGTGAAGGTGAGCCGTGTGTCCTTGCCGGGTCGCGTAGCAAGCAGCCACAAGGAGGTTCCATCGAAGCCGGCTTGCCTGTCTGATCCGATATGAAGATCTCGGACACTGAGTCGTCGAGGGTAATAAGTCATCTCCGTCGCCACGCAATCACGGAACGGTTGCGTGGCGTTCTCGCCCGAATAACACAACGACACCGGCTGCTGCCGGACACCCTCTATGAACGATCCAGTCGCCAACGGCTGCCGTACGATGACCTGCCGCTGCCCCAGGTCAAATACTTCGAAGACTCGATCGCTCCCCGGTGTCAGTGTCCTTCGCCGCTTGTCGAATACGAGAATCGATTTGCCGTCATCGTCCAGCGATGATCCATCTTCGACGGTCACAAAGACGCAACATCCGGTCTCGTGCGTTTCAATGTGTGGGGGATCACCGTACCGCGCCAGACTCAGCGTGTGCATGGTGACTGTCGACATCGTGCCGGCGTCGATCACGAGCAGCTCGCCCGAACGACTGTCGCGCGTTTCCTGAACCCTCACGGTCCAAAGCAGGCCATTTCGGTATTCCGTTGACCGTGCGTCCGTGCCGCGTATGACCTGCTCTAATGTGGCCGACGCCGGCGTCCATCGGTACAGGCCGTCAGTGCGCGCGATCCAAAGAACGTTGTGGTCGGTGTCAGAGATCAGGCGGACACTGACTCCGAGAGTCCTACCTGACGGCGGAGGGAGCGGGAGCGGCACAGCCAAGCCCTTTCGCCCTTCCACCGTCTTGATCGTCGTCCACTGCGGGACGGGTTGCGACGGTGGATTCTGCGATCGGACGAGGCTCGCCAACACCATCGTCGAGACGAACGCGCTGGCCAGCAAAGCAGGCCGCGGTTTCAACATATACAAGCACTCACAGGCGGTGGATTCTACATCTGGAGCGTCAACGTGAAACAGCTGTCGTGGCCGGCGTGACGCGTTGCACCGCACGAACGAACCGGTTCTGCCGGAAACACATAGTTGGGTGGGTGTGGCGCGAATGACTCTTACACCCTGATGATCCGTGCGGTACTCGTCGGGCTCAGTGTGGCGTTATTGGCGTCGAACTGCGGTCTGGGCTTGATCCGATTCGGTGGACAGGTTAAGTAGCTCGTTCGGCTCAGTACCTCACTACACCTTGATCGAAGAAAGTTGATGGGCGCTTGGTGGCGTGCCCATCGTCGTCAGTCGTGGGAGAGCAGCTGCCACCGAGCGCCCCCCAGTGGTCGTCAGGCAACAGCGGCGCGTCGTTCAAAGGCGGCCGGGCTGATCTGCCCGAGCGTTGAGTGACGACGTCGCTGGTTATAGAACACCTCGATGTAATCGAACAACTCCATCTTGGCTTCGGCGAAGCTGTCGAAGCGATCGGCGAGCTCGCTCTTGACGGTCGAGAAGAAGCTCTCCATGACGGCGTTGTCGTAGCAGTCGCCGCGGCGGCTCATGCTGCAGGTGATGCCGCGCGCGTCGAGGATCCGCTGGTAGTCCTCGCTCGCGTAGGTGCAGCCCTGGTCCGAGTGGTGAAGCAATCCACCGTCCGGACAGCGTCGCTTCAGGGCCATCTCGAGCGCCTTGATCGCCAGGTGTCGGTCATTCACGGCACTGACCGCCCACCCCACGATGAACCGCGAGAACAGATCGAGGATCGCGGCCAGATACAGCTTGCCGCTCTCGCCGATTACGAACTCGGTCGTGTCGCCCACCCAGCGCTGATTCGGCTGCGCCGCCGTGAACTGGCGATCGAGCAGATTCGCGGCGACCGGCAGGTCGTGATCACTCATCGTCGTCGCTTTGAACCGTTTGCGCACGCGAGCTTTGAGCTTCTTCGCCTGCATCAACCGGATCACGCGCTTCCGACTGACGCGCTCGTGCTGCTCGAGGAGATCCTGATGAATCCGGGGGCTGCCGTAGCGCTGCTGGCTCGCGTCGAAGGAGGCCTGCACGAGCACGGTGAGCGCGCGATCCCGGGTGGTATGCGCCGATTCCGGCCGCTTGCACCACGCGTAGAAGCCGCTCGGCGTCACGGCGAGCCACCGACAGAGCTTTCGGACCGGGTAGTGCGCCTTCTCCGCCTGGATCCACGCGAACTTCACAGGTGGTCCTTCGCGAAGAAGGCCGCGGCCTTTTTTAGCACGTCCCGTTCCATACGCAGCTCGCGCACGTCATGTCGCAGGCGTCCCAGCTCCTCGCGCTCGCCACTGGTCAGCACGCCGCTCTTGCCCTTGCCGCGGTCGGCGCGGGCCCGCTCGACCCAATTCCGCAGCGAGGACGCCGTGAGGTCAAGATCGCGGGCGGCCGCACCCACCGATTTGCCTTCATCCAGGACCAGGCGCACGGCACCGGCCTTGAACTCCTCGGTAAAGGTACGCCGGGCTCGTTTCGCTGTCCGGTTTGCCATGGTCGACATCGTATCCACCTTTCAGAAAGTGTCCACGAAACCGGATCAAGCCCAGTCGGTCGGAGTTGGAAGATCAGCCCACAGACGAACGGACAGACTCCCGCCGCCGGATTCGAGCGACGTGAGGGCATCCAATCGCGCGCGGAAGCGTCGTAACCAGAAGGTCGGTGCGACGAGCTCCAGCGCGCGGAACACATTCCATGTGAGAGCCGCGCGCCGGTTCTCGACCTCGACGAGGGCAGGCTTGGCTTCCGGCCTCCTCGACAGATCAGGATGATGGTCGAGCAGGATGAACTCGCTCGCGCACACCGTCGTGAGTACGCTCATCGCATCAATCCTGCAATCCAGAACACCAGCTCAATCGCTCCGAGGACCGGGAGCACGACGGCAGCGCCGAGCAGCACCATTCCGAACCCGATCGCATAGACGAGGCCGACCGCCTGCAGCCACGTGGATAGGTGCCTGAGGGCGCGTGGCCCTTGCTGAACCGTCGTCACCATTTCCATCTCCTCTTGTGCCTTCCTACGCTGCCAGTGTCGCGTCGACCTCTCGCGCAACTCCTGAGGTCGGCACGATAAGGACGCTGGCGTCGGTAAGTGTCAGCGCGCCAAGGGCGACCGACCCGAGACCGCCGTCGGAGCCCGGCGCCGCCGTGGAGCCCACCACGACGAGGTCGGTGTCGAACCTTCGGGCCATCTTCACCAGCTCCTGGGCGGGTTCTCCGCTCGTCACGTGCTCGTCGATCAGGGTCCAGTCGTGTGCGCTGTGCGGGATCCCGGCTCGTAAGTGCGAGATGTCCGTTGGCACCACAGCGTTGTGGCCTTGATGCGCTTGGTTCGGTCGCTCCACGTTCAGAATCGTCAGTCGGCTCTCGAACTCCTGGGCCAACGACAGCGCATAGCGGAGCGTTTCGGTCGAAAGTTCCGAAGCGACACCGACCAGAATCTCGCGATACGGCGCCGGTGACGCGTCGCCGGCGGCCGCCCGCGGAATCACGAGCACCGGGGATCCAGTCGTTCTGAGGATGGCGTGCGCCACGGTACCGACGACACCAGTCGAAGGACGAGGTGACGCCCCACCAACGATGGCGAGGTCGGCGTCAACGCCGCGGATGAAGCGGGCGAGCTCAATGGCTGGATCGCCGTGCAACAGAATCCAACGAACCGTAGCCGTGCGATACGGCTCTGCATCCGTCACTCGATGCAATGCAGCGAACGCTTCCGTGACCTTCCTGGTTTCGGATTCGGTTGACGCAGGCCGTCCGTTCGTCACGTGGGCCACGAACAGCTCGCCGCCGTGCAGATGCGCGAGCTGCAATGCGCGCTTCAGGCTCGGCACAGACTGATCCGATAGATCCACGGCACAGACGATTCGACGGAGGAGTAATCTGTTCATCGCTCTATTCCTGCTCCTTGTCAGAACGGGGAGTTGAGATGCGCGTGCCGGTTCAGCCTGGGGCCGATTCGGTGCGCGACACGGTTGATGGCGTCATAGGCGTGCCGTCCACGCGCGGTAACGGTTACAGGCACGCCGTTTTCGAAACTCACCAGCACGGAGCACACGACGGAGTGGCCCGTGGCCGCCGGCGTCAACGAGACCGCTGCTTCGCGCACGAGCGCGCTGAACCGTGCCAGGCTGGCAAACATCCGGAACTCCGCATACGCCCGGGTCTGCCTGCCGAATGTCCGTCCGATGTCCGTCACGTCGATCTTCATGGTGCGGCCATTCAGGCGACGGCTGCCTGTCCGGACGGATGAACGACGAGGACGTGACAGGGCGCATCGCGGAGCATTTCTCGGAGTTGCGAGAGAAATGCCGTGCCGCCATCTCGTCGTCCGAGCACAATCAAGTCCGCGTGGATCTCATGTGCAGATCGAAGGACGTCTTCGTTCGACGAGCCTTTCGCCACGTGAACGTCGACCAGTCCTGGAAACCTGGTCTCGACGAAGACACGTCTCCGAACCTCCTCGGACACCTGCGCGAGGAATGTCACCTGCTCGGCGGTCGCGTCGGGGAGCCTCGGCACCAGATGCAGGGCAGTTACCTTGGCCCGATGCGTGACTCCGAGAGTGATCGCATAGCACAGCGCCGCGTGTGACGCGGCGCTGAGCGCCCCGTGACCGTCGTCTTCGAACTCGACGAGGCAAAGAATGTGGTGCCACGGCGATTCCGCTGCGGTGGACGTCGAGCGCCTTCCGGAACTCGTTTCCATGTCAGCCCGCCGATAGCTCCCGTCATCGAGGGCGCGAAGGAATCCGGCGCTGACGAGTGCGCGCAGCGCCGAGGCGCCTGTCGATGCGCTGACGTCACAGAGACGTTGCACCTGTGGCTCTGTGAGGCGAAGGCCTGGCATCGCCGTGAACTCGTCTCGTAGTCGCCGAATCACCGCCACAACGCTCATGCTTGAGAGAGAGGCAATGAGCGGTCCCGGTCGCGGCCAACACGACACGTCGTTTCTCAGGCGAATTGCGACATTTCTAATCTTGCCGCCCGCGCAGCCGTTTCACCGTGGAACGGGGCTTTCAGAATGAAATGCCTGTTCAATCGAATTCCACGGATCGTGCCTGAAACGACGTCTCACCGAACCGCCAGCCCCGGGCGCTCCACTTGCCGCTTGACGTGTTCCAGATAACCGCGGACGCCATTTCGCGAACGCCGATTGATGAGGGACCGGAGGAGTGGTCCCGTGAGACCCGTCACGCCATCGATGCGCGAGCGCGTGATCGAGACCAGATAAAACCCAGAGCCGTCTTGCGCACGCTCTCCTTCGACAAGGAAGCGCAGTTCGAGCGCCGACCGGAAATAGTGGCTGGCATACAGCTGCTTGATCGCGATTACGTAGGGGACGTGTGGTGGCGAGCGCCGGGGCAGTCTCTGCGTCGTGACGTGGTTCATTCGGACGGCCGGTTTCAGGTCGAAGTCGACCACCGACCAATAGAAGGCAGCAATTAGGTGTGCCCTCCCTCGTTTTCCCAGCGCGCAATCGCGCGGCGCGCGATCCGCTCGGATTCGCGGTCCTGAAGGGCCTGCCGTTCGAAAATGTCGACCCATTCCTGATAGCGGTGGGCGACGATCTCGACGGCCGCGGCGCGTGTGATCCGCTGCGCCCGCCAGTCGACCAGCGCATCCCAGAACGTGGTACGTCCCACTGCGAATCCGACGAATCCAGGAACAGTGGCGGCCGTCGTCAGCCACGTTCTGACGCGGTCAGCATCGGCCCCACGGCCGAGCACGATGCAGTTGACCTTATCCCGACCCCTGCGGCGCGCCGCCGCAACGACCTTGATGCACTCAACCCGCCTGTCGATCCCTTCGACCTTCCACACGTCGGGCTCGACACCAGCCGCCTGCAATTGGTGAATTGCTTGAACCATGAGCCCTGGACGCAACTCGGAATCGTACCGATGCTCGTCGCCTCCCACCGTCGCCACCTGTGCCGGCTCGGGAGGCACCAGGAGCTCGAACATGAACAACCGTCTGTTGCGGCGCAGGTAATCGGACAGCCGTTGCAGTCGGGTGGCTTGCCGCAGATTCATCGCGGCGTCGCCCTGAGGGTTGTAGCGAACCAGGACCTTGCAATACGTTGGATTGATTCTTTCGATGTGGTGTGCGAAGTCTGCTCCGAACTCCAGGACGAATTCTTTCTGCCCGCTTCGCTCGACCGGACACGCGGTCAGGTACCCCTTCCCAGACGCGTCCTGCAGGATTGGGGC
>JBOGIQ010000275.1:0-8307 GCA_050742535.1 Vicinamibacterales bacterium
GCGTCCGGGTGGCCGCGCCGATTCGTGGCTCGATCGCTCGTTGCTCGAGCGGTGCATCACGTGGGGCATCCCCACCGCCAGCCTGCCCGGCCTGTACAACAACAACATCCAGATCGTGCAGAGCCCCGATCACGTCGTCATCGTCCACGAGATGGTGCACGATGCGCGCGTCATTCCGCTCGATCGCCGGCCGCGCGTCACGGACAAGGGAAATAACACGCGCAACTATCTGGGCGAATCGCGCGGGTGGTTCGACGGCGACACGCTCGTCGTCGAAACGACGAACTTCGGCACGCGGACGAACTACCGCGGCGCGAACGTGAATCTGAAGCTGACCGAGCGATATCGGCGCGTGAACGCGAACCGCGTGGAGCTTCTGCTGACGGTCGAGGATCCGACCGTCTGGACGAAGCCATGGACGGTGAAGCTTGGCATGCGTCCCACTGAAGGCGATCTGGTCGAGTACGCCTGTCACGAGGGGAATTACGGCCTGCGAAACATCCTCGAAGTTGCGCGCGACGAGGAGAAGGCTGCCGCGGCGGCGGGTCAGAAATAGCCCCCGCAAAGGAGACTCCGATGCGATCGATGCTGTATGCCTTCGTCCTCCTCGTTGCGTGCGCGGCGCCGGCGCTCGCGCACCATTCGTTCGCGGCTGAATTCGACGCCAAGCAGCCGGTGACGCTGAAGGGCACGGTCACGCGAATGGAGTGGATCAACCCGCACACGTGGATCCACCTCGACGTGAAAAACCCGGATGGAACCGTCAGCAAGTGGATGATCGAAGGAGGCACGCCGAACACGCTCATGCGGCGCGGTTTCAAAAAGGACTCGCTCAAGGAAGGCACCGAGATCACCGTTGAGGGCTTCCGCGCGAAGAACGGCGCCCTGCGCGCCAACGGCGCGGACCTGATTCTGCCCGACGGACGCCGTCTGTTCCTCGGCTCGTCGGGCACCGGCGCGCCGAAGGATCCCGGCGACGGCAAGTAACGGTGGCGGTCTCTTTATCGAAACAGCTTCGGCATCAGCTCGATCAGCTGCTTTCGAAACACCGGCATCACGTGAGGTCCTGGCAGGTCGAAGGACTGGTGCGGGATGCCGGCGGCTTCCAACCGACTCCGTAACGCCTTCGCTCCACCGACGAACGTGTCCTCAGTCCCACTGCCGATCCAGATCAGACGGTACTCCTTCCGGATCCGCGCTGCGTCCGCGAACGCCGCGCCGAAGCGGTTCTCAAAGTCGGGTGGGACGAGCGATCCGCTGATGGACGCGGCCGTGCGGAAGAGTTGCGGATGGCGGAGGCCCACGGTCAAGGCATATTCACCGCCGAGCGAAAGGCCCGCGATTGCCCACGAACGGGAATCCTGCTGGACGCGGTAACGAGCGCGCATTTCCGGCACCAGCACGTTCGTGATGATCGGTTCGATCTCCTTGAGGTTGTCGGCGCGCCGGCCGTTCCGCAGCACGTCGGACGCATGCATCACCACGAGCATCGGTTCCATCGCGCGGCTCGCGATCAGGTTGTCGAACACGATCTCCGCGAACCCGCCGCCGCTCGTCCAGTCGGTCTCGGTTCCCGGCGTGCCAGACATGAGCATCAGCACCGGATACCGTCGCGAGGTGTCCCGGTCGTATCCGGGCGGCGTGTAGACGACGACCTTTCGCGCTGTACCGGCGGGCGTCGCGAAAACCTCGTGGCGCAGCGTTCCCTTTGGCGCACCACGCTCCATCCATGGCTGCGGTGTCGCCGCCGGCACGATGAAGCGGCTCGACGCAAACCGCTCGGCGGCGGTGAAGCTGCAACGGCATACGGGATCGTCCGCCCGCACGCCGTTGACGATGAAGGCGTATGAATAAAGGTTGGGCTCGAGCGGCCCGACCGTTGCGGTCCAGACGCCGTTCGAATCTTTGACCAGCGGTACCGCCGGTTGTGGCCCCATCCAATCGCCCGAGAGCAGCACCTCGGTTGCCGCCGGCGCCCACAGGCGCGTGATCACGCGGCCGTCGGCGAGGACCTCCGGAGAGACGAACGCAGGACGCTGGGGCTGCTGCGCGGTGGCAGCGGCACCGAAGGCCAGCACCGCTGCAAGGAGAACGAACAGTCGGGGGGTGGCCATCCGAGAGATGGTAGTCCGCCTCTCGAAGGCCCTCAAGAAATCTTCGATCGTGCGCGTTGCGCCTTACATCGTGATTCGTTTGCCTTTGTCGCGTATCGCGGAATCCGGGTCGGTGGTCGCCGGCGTATCGGTGCCCTTCGACGGCACGCGCCCGGTCACCTGCTCGCGATCGTCCCGCTGTTCCTGCTTGTGCTGATTCTCGTTGCGCGTGTTCGCGTCCACGTTCTCGCTCTGCTCAGGCGTATTGGTGTTCTCGTCTCTGTTAGCCATGTCGCGGTACGAGCAAGAAGCGAACCGCGACTCGGGTCCGCCAGAGCTCGACCTGGTCGTGACTCACGGGTCTCTGCAATCAGCGCCCTCGGCCAAGTGAAATTGCGTACATCGTCAGAACGCGATCACAAGCGTCCTCGTTGTTTGCGGCTGTCACTGAGAGGCGTCAGTTCTGGCGCGCAATTCGGCGAAGTCGCGGGAAATGATGGGCTGGCACCCCTGTTGCTCCGTCGGACGGCACCCCCGTAGCGCGATGGAGGACATCGTGGTCAAGGTGCCGATTGTTGCAACGCTCATCGCCGCAAGCCTGGCGGCGGCTACGCCCGCGCAGAGTCAGGTCAGCGTCTCGGTCAATATCGGCCAGCCGCCACCAGTGATCGTCGCGCAGCCGGTGCTGGTGCCCGTGCAGGCCTCGCCGGTGTATTACGCGCCGTCGTATGGTTCGGATGTGTTCTTCTACAGCGGGCGCTATTACACCATCCGCGACGACCGGTGGTTCTACGCCACGCAGATCAACACGCCGTGGGTCGCGATCGCGGTCGGCAAGGTGCCGCAACAGATCCTCGCGGTTCCGGTCACGTACTACCGTGTGCCGCCGGGACATCTGAAGCACGCGCGCGGGGCCGGCGGTGGGCACTGTCCTCCGGGCCAGGCGAAGAAGGGCCGCTGCTGACGTTAGTTGGACAGCTGGATAGTTGGAGTTGGGTAGTTGGCTAGTTCGTAGTGAAGCGCCGGAGCGTGCTCAACTACCAACTACCAACTACCAACCACCAACTAGTCGTGTAGACTCCCGCCGTGCGATCGCCGCTCTTCATGTTGCCGGCGGCACTGCTCGCCGCAGTGATGTTTGGCTGCGCCGATTCGGATAACGGCACATCAGCCACCGGGCCGTCACCACCTGGTTCCCCCCGGTTGAGCGGCACGCTGAGCGACCCGGCCGGCGACGTCGTGGCGACCGCACAGGTGCCGAATCCACCCGACGTAATCGCAGTGACGATCGACGTCGCCAACCAAACGCTAAGTTTGACAGTGACGTTTGTTCCCGGCACGCTGGCGCCGCAAACGGGGTTCAGGGTTCACCTCGATACGGACGAAAATGCGGCGACCGGGAGCCCGACATTTACCGGTGAGGGAAACAACACCATCGGTGCCGATTACGCGGTCACCGGCTTCAATCCACACGATCCTTCCCGTGCCGCGCTCCAGCGCAACATCACCGGCGGCGCCCCTTCCTTCCTTGGAACCCTGGACGTCGTAATGGAGGCGAACGTACGACGTTTGTCCATTCCCCTCGCCCAGCTTGGAGGCGATGATGGCCGGCTGCAGTTCAAGCTCGACTGCTACCAGGTCATCGCGAGCTCCGGCACGACGCAGACGATCGCGCAGGGTGACCTGATCCCGAATTTCGGCTTGCCCGCGGGCCTCGTTCGATAGAGCGCGTCGCGTTTACCTCGAGTGCACATCGCGGTACCCGGGCGAAAAGCATTTGTGCACGCCGTAATCGCCCCAGCTCTGTTCCTTTCCGTCAGCGAGCACCAGCATCTCGGCGTCGAGCAGCCGCCCCGCCATGCTCACCGCGCCTGGAGCCGTGCTGGCAATCTGCCAGACCGTGTTCTCCTTCGGCGCGTAGCCGCACACCTCGATGACCGTGCCCGGCTTCAGCGCTTCCGCGGCCACAACCCCCATCCGTCTGATTTGCAGAATCGACGGACCTTCGACGGCCCAGCGGCTGACGCGTCCATCCTCGCCGGTCACCTCGATGTACAGAAAGCTGTGCGGATTGATCTCGTGAAACCGGACGATCGTGCCTTTCAGGCGGATCGGCGTCGTCGTATCGAAACTCGCGAGCGAGTGATGAGCGCCGAGCGGTGCAGCCGAAACGAGCGCCGCAGCAACTACGAGCCATCCCGCCAGTAACGTCTTCATGCGAAGCCTCCGGTTCCTTTCGGAGAACCATAGGCTCACGTCGTTACCGCATTGTTACGAGGAGCGTTCAGTTTTCTGATGGTCGCTGGGCGCTGTCGATGACCATTACCTGCACCGGGCCTTTCTGGACTTCCAGCTTCAGCCCCAATTGCTCCTGGATCGCCGTAAACAGAGACGGCGCGGACGTGTCGGCCGCACCAGCGGCTGGGCCTGGCTCCAGGGCCCATTGCAATCGGAAGTCGTACCGGCCATCCAGGCCCGTCCGATCGATGACCGGCCGATCCAACCGAGGCGACAACAGGCGCGCCAGGTTGAGGACGGATATCTTCTGCGCGACGATCAGGCCGCTGTTGCCGCTCACATTCGGCCGCGCGGCATCGTCAGCAGGCCGCAGCTTATGTCCGTCCTTCCCGATGACCAGCGCATAGATCGGTAACTGACGTTCTTCCGAATGTACTTTCAACTGGAAGCGCTCCGTCAGCAGCGCCTGGACCATCAACCGCAATTGCGCGTCGGTCGCTGATGAATCACCCTTTGCAGCGACTTCGAACCCCTCGGAGCTCGCCCACGCGGGCCCCCCGACCACCTGAAAATCGCGCAGATTCCAGCCGAATTGCACTAGGCTCCTCAGCGGATAGCCGGTGACGCGAAGCGTGCCGTTCTCGGCCGCGAGCAGTCCCGGACTGGTGCCACGTGTCGACGGACGAATCGACGCAACGTCAAAAGCAACGTTTTGGGTGTGAACCGAGGCTGCCGCCAACAGGCCGGCCAACACAGCGATGCACGGTTTGCTCGACATGCACCTTTGACGAGGACGAATCGCCAGGAGTTGGTCACGCCTCGCTCATCTGGGATTCGCGGCCGCGAAGTCGATCAGGAATGCGCGCAGGAGCTCGTCCATCGCCTCTCGCATGCGCCCGGTATTACCGGGCAGGACGATGCGGAGCACCGATTTACGCCACACCGTCGCCCTGATGTTCGTGTTCCTGTTTTCGGGTGGTACCGACACCTGCACCATGCGACTGACGCTCAGGCTGACGTCGTAGGCGTAGTGTTTGAAGTCATCGCTCCTGGCGACGTACGCAGAGAGATGGAGGCGGGGCAGGGTCACGGCCTTCGACGGATCCGGCTCCGCTTTGATCCCATTCAGCCCGAGCCTGGCTTCGAGCGGCGTTCGCAAGGCCAGGCTGTATCCCTTGGGATCAGGCAACTCTCCAAACGCCTCGACGACGAGGTCCACCGTGGACAGGCCACGCAGCGCATCGGGTTCCGGCCTGTCGCTTTGGGCAGTTGCGATCGCCGGCGCCAGGATGAGGATCAATTGAGCGAGGAACCGGTGTCGCCTCTGGATCATGACGCTGATTATCGCCGCGCAGGCGCCGCGATTCGGCGTCAGTTCGGCGTCGGCTCGGAAATCGAATCGATCACCAGAACCTCGACCGGCCCTGACTTTGGAACCAGCTCGAGGCCAAGTTGTTCTTCGATGGCGGTGAAGATCGAAGGGCCGTCGGGACTTGCCGGGTCGGGAGACCATCGCAGCTCGTAGTCGAATCCCGCGCCTGCAAGACCGGTCTCGTCGACGACCGTTCGCCCGGCGATCGACGCCAGCTGGAGTGCGAGCTGCTGCATGCTCATGCCGCCGCCACTCAGCCGACCGGGACCACCGCGGCTTCCGCAAATCGGGCGTTCCGAGTCGATTGGAGGAGGCCCGCTGAGAGCCGAGCAATCGATCGGATTCGGTGTGAGCTGCGGCCCAGGCCGGCGATCGCTCCGGGCGATGACCAGCGCGTAGACGGAATGTTCCCGCTGCTCGTAGTGAACCGCGAGGCCGAACCGCTGCGCCAGCAGGTGACGCAGCATCGACATCGCCCGATCCTGGGGCACCGTTCCGGGAGTCCGCGCATCGACGTCGAAACGGGCTGTCTTGATCCAGTCAGGGCCGGCGATCCGGACGTCCCAATCTCCGCCGTAGATGAAGTAGGCGAAGCGGATCAAGTCGCGGAGCAGTACGTTCGTCCCGACCACCCGGCCTGGCGGCGCATCGAAGTCCCACTGAGTGGCCCCCGAGCGGTTCGCCTTCACCGACGCGACTTCAAACGATTGTTCAGGCCCGGGAAAACGCGACACGATCGGTTTCCCCGTCTGCGCGTGAGCGCCCGTCACGATAACGAAGACAGCAAGCCCCTGGAGGGTGAACAGCCGGCGCCGATTACCGTCGAATGGCACGGGGATATTCTGACAGCCCTTTGGACACGGCCGTCGTGACCGCCCGCCTTCGCGCCATCGTGCTTCGGCGAGGCAGGCTCTTCAGGCGGATCCGCTGCGAATCAGATCCGTGCCGGCGAGTGTTCGCTGGAATGCGCGTGAGCGGCGCTGGTGCGGAGGTTGGCCGCCCACATCGACGCCATCAGCCCGGCCGCTGTGTGAAATGCCAGCGGCGCGGCAACGACCTGCACACGATGGCGGCGAATGGCCTCGCAGATCGCGTCGGGAGTATTCGCGGCGTCAACCAGGGAAAACGTCGAGCCGAGCTGCCGCAGCCGATGCACGTCGCCGTTGCCGACGACCGGCTTGTGATGCCTCGTCGCCCAGCGCACCGCGCGTTCGTTGAAGTTGATCGACCGCGTGAACATCGCGTTGTATTCAACCGCGTCGAAGAGGTCCGCATGGGACTCGAGGAACCGGCCCAGACAGCTCGTGTCGGGAAAATAGGGATGCGGCGCCACGACGAGGCCGCGTTCGCGCCCGCGCAGGCGCGCCAGGTCCTCGAACGTCTCAACGCCCTCGGCACCGGCGTGGCTGAAGTTCAGCAGCAGGACATGCTTGCCCTGAATCGTCCGCTCGATTCCTGGAATCAGCGTCACTCCGCGCTGCCGGGCAAGGTCCACAAACGGCCGCAAATCAATTTGCCGATCGTGCAGCGTAATCGCCAGCGCGTTGTAGCCGAGCTGGGCCGCCCGCTCGATCAGCTCGCACGTCGAGTGCGGGATGTAGTCGACCGGATCGTCCGCCGAGTGTGAATGCAGTTCAACTTTGACCACGGTTGCACCGTCCGCCTCCGCGCTCCGCGACTACGGCGGACAAGTTCGCGAAGCCGTTGCGGAAATTCGCTTGCAAGCAGTTCGCCGTGGCTGGCGCCCGCGATCGTGGGATTTCAGGCCGCCTGGCCGGAGGGAATCGCTGCCGCGGTCACCTTTATTCTGGGATTCGGTTGAAATGCCCTCGAGACAGGCGAAGTGACACACTAGGACGATGGCCCTTCGCCGTGTGTGTGTGTTCTGCGGCTCGAGTGGCGGCAACCGCGACGACTACCGCGCGTCTACGACGACGCTGGCAGCCGAGCTCGTCCGTCGCGGCGTCGGCCTTGTCTACGGCGGCGCCTGCGTCGGCCTGATGGGGCTTCTGGCCGACGAGGTCCTCGCTGGCGGCGGCGAGGTCATCGGCGTGATACCGAAGGCGATGTGCGATCGCGAAATCGCGCACCCCGGCCTGAGCGATCTCCGCGTTGTCGAATCGATGCACGAGCGCAAGGCGACGATGGCCGGGCTGGCGGACGCGTTCATCGCGCTGCCGGGAGGGTTTGGGACGTTCGAGGAATTCTGCGAGGCAGTCACGTGGACGCAGCTCGGTCTGCATCAGAAGCGATGCGGGCTGCTCAATGTGGGCGGCTTCTACGATCCACTGCTGGCGCTGTTCGACCGCGCCGTGGCGGATGGATTCCTGAAGCCTCAGAACCGGGCGATTGTCGCGGCGGAGGCGGAGCCGTCCGCATTGCTGGACCAGCTGTCGCTCGAGCCGGCGAGCTCAGAGCCCAAGTGGCTCACCTCGCTCGCTGAGAGCTGATCGCCACGCGGCCAGCAGATCGGCGATGTGCGGCATCACCCGTTCGAGATTGGCGTGAAATGACGCCGCCGCCGTGTCGTCCGCAGCGTCGGTCACCACTCGCAGTTCGACGAATCCCACATTGTTGAATCGGGCGGCACGGGCCGCGCCGCTC
>JBOGIQ010000276.1:0-8262 GCA_050742535.1 Vicinamibacterales bacterium
CCCTTCGAGGCGCGCGGCGGAGGCGCTGAGCGCCCGAGGAACTTTCGCGGAGGGTTGATCGTCACCGTCCCATGTGTCACATTACTACTGTGACACCATTCAGGCTCACGCTCGCGCCGGGCAAGTCGATCTTCGACCAGGTCGTCTTTGCGGCGATGCGCGCGATCCTGAGCGGTGTCCTGCGACCGGGCCAGGAGTTCCCGTCGATCCGCACGCTCGCGGCGGACCTCAAGATTCACCCCAACACGGCCCACAAGGTGGTGCAGCACCTGATTCAGGAACGGTGGCTCGACGTGCGTCCGGGGATCGGCACCGTGGTCGCCGAACCACCGAAGGCGCGTCCCGGCGACCGCCGGCGGCTGCTGAAGGACGAGGTCGAGCAACTGGTCGTCGAAGCGGCCCGTGTCGGCGCCGACCTCGACGAAATCGTGGAGGCGATCAGCGACGCATGGGAATCCATGCGGGCCCGTCATGATCATCGAAACCGACGGCATCTCGAAGACGTTTCGACGTCATGAGGCGGTTCACGACGTAAGTCTCCGCGTGCCGGAGGGTTCGGTCTGCGCGCTGGTCGGCGAGAACGGCGCCGGCAAGACCACGACGCTGCGGATGCTGGTCAACATCCTCACTCCCGACCGCGGCTCGGCGCGTGTCCTCGGCGTGGACTCGCGCCGCCTGGCGCACCGCGAGTTCCTGCGGCTCGGCTACGTCTCCGAGAACCAGACCATCCCTGACCGGCTGACCGTCGCTCATTACTTCCGCTACCTCCGATCGCTGTATCCCAACTGGGACCCACGTCTGGAAGCGGAACTGCTGGCGCGCTTCGCACTGCCCGCCGATCGTCCGCTCGGCAAGCTGTCGCATGGCATGCGGATGAAGGCGATGCTCGCAGGCGCGCTGTCGTTCCGGCCGGAGCTCCTGATTCTCGACGAGCCGCTGAGCGGCCTGGATCCGCTGGTGCGGGACGAGGTGATGGAAGGCCTGCTGCATCAGGCCGAGCACACCACGATCCTGATCTCGTCCCACGAACTCTCCGAGATCGAAGGCGCCGCGACGCACATGGCGTTCATGGATCGGGGTCGCGTGCTGTTTCAGGAGCCGGTCGACGAGGTGAGGTCCCGCTTCCGTGAGATTACCGCCACCGTTGGCGACGAGAGCGATGTCGCCGGCGACCTGCCCGCGAGTTGGCTCGTGGCGGAACGATCCAGAAGTACGTTCCGCTGCGTCGAGACGGCGTTCGTCAGCGACGCCGATGTCCTCCAGAAGCTGATCCTGCATGTGGGTGCCGTCGGCAACGTCGACGTGCGCCCGATGTCGCTCCGCGAAATCGCCAAGTCCCTGATGCGCGCGATGCGCACGGCACGCCCGCAGTGAGCGGCAATCTGCGCATCATCGCGGCGATCGTCCGGAAGGACCTCGCGGTCTTGTGGCCGCTGGCCGTGATCGTCGTGCTGCTGCCGGTGCTGCGAAGCGACGCCGTGCTGCAGAACCTGCGCAACGACAACCTTCGCGCCGGAACGATCGGGATCTCCGTGCTCGCCACGATGCTGCTGATCGTCTCCGTCGTGCATCAGGATGCCAGCGCCAGCCTGCGCGACGACTGGCTCACCAGGCCGATTCCGCGCTGGACGATGGTGGCGGCCAAGCTGGTGTTCATCGCCGTCATGGTCTGCGTGCCGGCGGTTGCCACCAGCTTTGTGTCGGCGCTGGCCGACGGCCGCTCAGTGGGCGAAGCCATCGCGCGCGCGACCTCTGTCAGCCACGCCACGCTGGGAGCGATGCTGGCAGTCGTTGCCGTCGCGGCGGTCACATCCACGCTGCTCGAGGCCGTGGGCGCGCTGGTGGCGTTTGCGGTCGCCGCGATCCTGGCGCAGGCGGTCTCGGGCTCGGTTCTGCCCGACGGCAAGGGCATCCTTGTTGCCGGCGCCGAGTGGTTCAGTTTCGCGCCCGCGATTTACTTGCCCAGCGTGATCGCGGCGCCGGTGCTCTGGCTGCAATATGGGCGGCGCCGCACGTCGCTGGCGCGCGCGATCGTCGCGTGCGCCTGCACGGCCATGATGATCCCGTTGCTCACGCCGCCGTCCGCGATGTTCGGCGCCGTGAGGCTGCTGACCCCCGCCACTGATGTGGGACGGACTGCCGGCGCATCGCTCGCACCCGGATGCTTCCCGCGCATCGCCACCGGAACCGAGTCCGGCGACATCGCGGACGAAGCGCGACGGCTGTGGAACAGCGACGAGCGTGCCAGCGCGGGTCCCCGTGCGATCGGCTTCTCGACCACCGTCGCTCCCACCGGTGTGCCCCCTGGGTGGAAGGCGATGATCGGCTTCGCACAGGCGTTCTTCGTCGATGCGAGCGGTGGCGTCCTGCACCGCCTGCAGGGAGCAAGCGCGGTGTTCGGCCGGCCGGATGGCGTGGACGCGTCCGTGTCGGCCGCGCACTTCTGGCTGGCTCCGAGAAACGCCTACGAAGACGCCGGGCGCCGGTCCGCACGGCTGCGGCTGAAGTACTTCGTCAGCCTGCTCGAGCCGGTCGCGTCGACGGAGATCGGAGTGAACGGCCGGCGGCAGTACGTCTCGGGCTTCGGCTACTGCAGCACCGGGATCGACGCCTCGTCTGACACGGTCAGCATCGACTGCTTCGTGCGCGGCAGACGGCCGGCGCTGGTCACCGCGCGGTGGTCGGAAGGGACGGACGCCCGCGAAACCATGACGCGCCCCGACTACACGCCGGCGGCGTTGCCGATGCTGAGCGCGCCGTACCGCCTGACGCTGTCCCGTTTTCGCGACGGCACGGCTGCGCGCGTCACGCTGACGGCGTACGAGGCGCGCGCGCACGTCGAGCGATCTGTCGATGCCCCGGGCCTGCTCGGCGGGCCGTCGTGTTCCGCATCACATCCATCCAGCAACACCTTCGGAGATCAACCATGAGATTCACCACCTGCGCGATCGGCATCGCGCTCCTGCTTGTGTGTCCTCGCGTCGCGGCCGCGGACCCGGTTGATGACATTGTCAACGCCGAGTTGAAACGTCAGGGCGTCCCCGGCGTGTCTGTGGCGGTCGTCAAGGACGGCACGATCGTCAAAGCGGAAGGCTACGGGCTGGCGAATGCCGAACTCAATGTTCGGGCCACACCGCAGAGCGTCTACCAGATCGGGTCGGTCAGCAAGCAGTTCATCGCCGCCGGAATCATGCTGCTGGTGCAGGACGGCAGGATGAGCCTCGACGACAAGGCAGGCAAGTATCTGGCAGACACGCCGGCCGGGTGGCAGGCGATCACCGTCCGCCATCTGTTGACGCACACGGCAGGCATCGTCAACGAACCGCCCGCCTTCGATCCGTTCAAGCTCCAGAGCGACGCCGACCTCGTCAAGAGCGCGTATTCCGCTCGCTTGCTCTTCGTACCCGGCGCAGAGTGGGCCTACAGCAATACCGGCTACTTCGCGCTCGCGGAGATCGTCCGCGCCGTCAGCGGCGAGCCGTGGGACGCGTTTCTGCAGAAGCGTCTGTTTCAGACGCTGGCGATGACGTCCACCCGCACGACCACCATGGAGGTGGTGCCGAACCGTGCCAGCGGCTACGCGCTGATGAACGGCAGAATGAGCAATGCACCGCCCATCCTCTCCGTGCGTCCGAGTGGTGCCTTCCTCTCGACCGTGCTGGACCTGGCGAAATGGGATGCGGCACTCGACGCACGGTCGCTGCTGTCGGCCGCTACGCTCACGCAGATGTGGGAGCCGGTCAGGTTGAACGGCGGGGGATCATCCCCGTATGGGTTCGGCTGGCAGGTCGATACCGTCGCCGGTCACACGCGGGTGCACCACAGCGGCACGATGCCAGGATTCCGCGCCACGATACACCGCTACCTGGACGACAAGCTCACGGTCATCGTCTTGACGAACGCTGGAAATGCCGACCCGGGTTCATTCGCGCGTTTGATTGCCGAATCCTACATACCCGCGCTCGTCGAGCCGCGCGCTGCCGCGCCACAACGCACGGCGATCACGGTCGATCCGAACTCCTTCGACACCTATGTCGGGAAATATCAGCCGAACCCGGCGATAACGGTCACGGTTTCTCGCGAAGGCGACAAGTTGATGTTCGAAAGCGCCGGCGGCAAAGTAGAGTTGCTGCCGGAAAGCGAGAACACCTTCTTCTCGAACGGGCTGCCGGTGACGATCACCTTCGTGAAGGACGTGACGGGCAAGGTCACCCATCTCATCCTCGTCAACAACGGACGCGAAGCAGGCCGGGCGCGGAAGATCGACTGAGGCAGTCAACTGAGCGCGAGATTCCAACAATGAAGAAACCATCTGTGCCTGGCGTGAGCGCGGTCATGGCCGTCGTTATGACCACGTTGATTGCCACCTCGATTGCCAACGCCCAGGGGCGCGGGGCTGCGCAGCCCAACTACGACGCCTTTTACGAGCTCGGGCCTGATTCCCTCGTCCGCCGCGGTGTGCCGAAGGGCAAGGTCGCCGGCCCCTTCACGCTGCCGTCCGACGCGTTTCCAGGCGTGGCGCACGACTACTGGGTCTACGTGCCGGCGCAGTACGACGGCAAGACCGAGGTCAGCCTCATGGTCTTCAACGACGGCGCCACCTACATGCAGCCCGACGGGTATTACCGCGCCGTCAACGTGCTCGACAACCTGATCTATCGCCGCGAGCTGCCGGTGATGGTGGCGGCGTTCATCGATCCCGGGAAATTCACGGCCGACGGCCGGTCGAACCGGCAGGCCGAGTACGACCCGGTCACGGATCGCTATTCGCGCGTGGTGGTCGGCGAACTGCTGCCGAAGCTCTACGCCGAGTACCGGATCTCGCGCGATCCGGATCGTCATGGCATCGCCGGCTGGAGTTCGGGCGCCATTGCCGCGTTCACGGTGGCCTGGGAGCGGTCCGATCAGTTCCGCAAGGTACTCAGCGGCATCGGCACCTATGTCGATCTCGCCGGCGGTCACGTGTACCCCGAGAAGGTCATGGCCAGCGAGCGCAAGCCGATCCGCATCTTCATGATCGATGGACGCAACGACAATCGCGGGCTGAACGCGGACGGCCAGTACGTTCCCACGCGCGACTGGTTCTATCAGAACGTGCGGCTGAAGGACGCGCTCGTCGCCAAGGGTTACGACGTGAACTACGCCTGGGGCATCGGCGTACACAGCCACGACATGGGCGGCGCCATGCTGCCGGAGATGATGCGCTGGCTCTGGCGCGACCAGCCGGTGTCCGTGGATCCGCGCGACACCGCCGAACGCTCGTTCCGCCGGTAGAACGGTCCTCTACTTCTTAACGGAACTGTGAGCCACGGTTCCGCCGCCATCGGGTCGCCATTAACACACCAGCGGCGACGAGCAGCACCGTACCCGGTTCGGGAACCGCCGCCGTCGTCACGGGGATCGTTCGAAGGTTGTCGAAAGCGATTAACCCAGCGTGGCCGCTGAATGTGATTTGCGCGGAATCGAATGGGATGGTGCTCTGAATCCCCGCAAACCCTCCGGCGAGAACCGGGTCCGGAGCGCCGTTGAACGAAAGTGATCCGACGGAAGCTGCGCCGCTGAACAAGGTCACTGTCGTTGCGTTCAGGACGGTCGTGGTCGACCCCACTAGGAAACCGTATCCGAATGCATCGAGTAGAGATGGAAACGTCAATGTGACCGTAGGGATTCCGGCGGTGCCGACCACTGCGACAACACTTGGCGGGTTGAGGTTGTTCGTTGTTCCAACGATATTGGATACAACCACCGGGCCACCGCAGAGAGGTGAAAACGTCGGGCATGCGGCGCCGAGACTGTACTGAAACGTTATCCCGTCGAAGGTGGAGCCGATGACCGGGGTGTTATTCGGCAGTCCTGCAAAAGTCGTGAGCGTCGAATCGGAACCAAAGGCGCCGATGGGTATCGAGATTGTCGACGCCGTGGCCGCCGGCGCGAGAAGGAGTGCGAACGCGAGTACCGCGGATGAAAGAGGCAGGGCGCGATACGTTACCACGTGTGATCTCCTCACGAGAGGGCATTGCGTCCGTCCTCGACGGATGCAGTCCGATCGCGAGCCTAGTGAAAGGACCTTACGGAAGCAAGCTGTGCAACAGTTTCTGGCTCGACAGCGGTACCACTTATTGCTCTGGATTGAACGCGGCCAGCGAGAAGAGCCTGCTCGACGATTCGTGTGACGGAAGCGGCGCGAACGCGAACCGCTTCATCGCCTCGGTCCCCCACAGCGTCCCGACACCGACCAGGAGCTGGAGGTCCATGCGGACCGCGTCTGGAAGAACGGTCTCCGTGACCACCCGCTTCAGTTCCTCGCAGCTCGCCTCACTCACACGAATGTTCTGGCGACCGATGCGCACCAGGTGATCCGGGATCGGCGACGCCTGGACCAGCGTCTCCAGGATTCGGCTGCGCCAGTCCTCCGACAGTTGCGCAAACACGGCGCGGAACCACACGGTGCCGAGAAGTTTTCGAACCTCGGCACAGTTGAGCGGGATCGCGGACGTCGCGCCGTTCCTCGCGATCGCGAGCGCCGCAAGGTCGCGACGGTTCACGCCGAGGCAGAGTTCCCGAAACGTCTGAAACGACGTGGGAACGGGTGGCGGCGCGAGCGCGCCGCCGACCGCGATCGGCGCTGGTGCCGCCGCGGCCACGCTGTCTGCGGCGGCTGCGGCACGCGCTCTCGCGAAGGCCTGCGCCGGCGGCGGAAGGGGCACTCGATTGTCCAGCGGCCAATCGACGTCGAGCGGATCGTGAATCCCCGTGTGCTCGGCAAAGAGCGCGGTGACGCCCCATGGCCGCGGGCCATGCGAGGGTCTCGCGTACAGCGGATTGTAGACGCCCTCCTTCGCCTCCTCGGCGGCCCAGGCACCGAGACGACGTTTGATCTTGCCGTCGGCGATGTTCGACCAGTCGCCCTGGATGCAGACGAGCGAGGTCCCGGCCGGCCTGGTGAACGAGCAGAAGCCGTTGTCCCAGCACTGCCGGCTGGCCTCGTCGATCTGGGCGTCGGTCGGATCGGCGCCTGGCGGCGGATCGAGTTCGCCAAAGCCGATGCGGAGTCGGCCGGGGCCCGCGCCCAGCGTGCAGAGATCGGAAGGGTCCACCTGCGACAGGTCCGACAGCACGTAGAGCAGGCCGCGCAGGCCGCGCGCGATCGGCACATTCATGCGTTCCCAGACGACCGATTGCGACGCCGGACTGGCCTGCGAATACCCGCGGTCGTTGAGGATTTCGATGAACCGGATGCGGGCGGCGTCGAACTGATCGACCACGTGCAGGGCATGATCGTAGCGGCGCTTGTCCACCTCATGCCATTCGAACGACGGCCTGACAAAGATCGGAATCACGAGCTTTCGCTGCTCGCGCGCGATCTGCGCGAGCGGAAACATCGTCCCCGCCCCGGTGCCTTTACCGCCGGTGCCGATCAGCACGATGACGGAGTAATCGCGGAAGAGCGCGGTGACCTCCGTCCGTGATTCCTCCAGCGCCTCGCGCGCCACGTCGGGGTTGTGCCGCGAACCAAGGTGCCGCGTCTTCCGTGCGCCGATCAGCAGGCGCTCTTCTGCCGGCACGTCGGCGACCGAGAACTCGTTCGTATCGAGAAACCGTGTCGTCAGCGCACGTCGAAGGCGTTCCGCGTATCGCGCGTCCGTTTTCTGGGCGAGCGCAACGTCCTGGCGAAACAACGTCTTGATCGACCGCAGGATGTTGCCGCCGCCGCCACCGCTGCTCGCAAGAAGAATCTTCACGTGCCACCTGCCTGTTTGGGGGAGACCTGCAGGTGCAGCGGCACGACGACCCACCGTCCCTGCGCATACAACGGTCCGGCTACGAACCGTTGATCCTCGAGCACCCGGAGTACTCGTTCGACGTCGTACTCGACGTTCTGCTTGTGATCGACGAGATTCGGGTATGGCCGTCCGCCGCGCGGAGCCAGCAGCACCTCGACCTGCCTCCGGTACGGGCGGACGCGCAGTCGCGCCTCGACGACCGGTTCGGAGAGACGGACCCGCACCAGCGGCCGGGCGAACTCGTACACGAACCGCTCACCGAACCGCTGCAACGGCGCTCTGCGATCGCGAACATAGTCATGAAGACCCGAGACCATCAGCGCGAGCGCCAGCGCCAACCCGATCCACAACATGACATCGTCGACTCCGCCTGTCATGACGCTCGGTTACCTCAACCTTTATTGCCGAGGATGTTCAGTCAGTCGTAGACGTGGGACGGTCGACGCGGGAACTACCGGTGGAAACAAGGCACGTGCCA
>JBOGIQ010000277.1:0-8261 GCA_050742535.1 Vicinamibacterales bacterium
CATCTCCTCCGTACACGGGAGGCGCAGCGTGAACGTGCTGCCCGCGCCTTCCGTGCTGCGCACCGTGACCGACCCGCCGTGCGCCCGCGCGATCAGCTCGACGATGCTCAGGCCGAGGCCGACGCCGGAGGTTGCGCTGGCCAGCCGCTGATCGACGCGGTAGAAGCGTTTGAAAATCCTGCGGTGCTCGCGCGGCGCGATCCCGATGCCGTTGTCCTGAACGTCGAAGGCGATGCCATCCGGCGTACGCGTCACCCTGACCACGACGCGTTTCTCGTCCGGCGTGTACTTCAGCGCGTTGTCGAGCAGATTGATCAACGCCGAGACCACGGCTCCCTCGTCCGCGCGGACCGGCGGGAGGTCCGGCGCGATCTCCAGCGTCAACTCGCAATCCGCCGGTACCCGTTCGCGGATCGCGGCGATGGCGGCCTTCACGAGCGTGGATGGCGACACGGCCGCGAAGGCGAATCGCTCGCGGCCGCGCTCGAGCCGCGAGAACGTCAGGAAGTTCTCGATCAGGCGCGTCAGCCGCGCGTTCTCGCTGGCAAGGAGGTGCAGATAGTCACGCGTTTTCGTCTGGTCCAGGTGCGCGTCCGCGAGCAGGCCGTCAACCAGCACGCGCATGGACGCCAGAGGCGTGCGCAGCTCGTGCGAGACGGCGGCGACGAGGTCTGTCTTGAGACGGGCCAGCCGCAGCTGGCGGCGGAACGCGCTGCCGGTGATGACCGCGATGAGCACGGTGGCGAAGAGACCTGACGCAGCCACGGCAATGTACGCCATTGCCTGCCGCTTCGCGCCCGAGTCGTCGACCGGCAGTGTTTCGAGCGGCTCGAAGAACGACAGCTGCCAGCCGGGCAGCGCCGCGCCGGCGGCGATGGCTTCCATGTCGGCCCGCTCGCCCGGTGCGAACGTGTTGAAGAGGATTCCGGACGGCTGCACCTCGTGCAGCATGTCGTGCATCATCGACTGGATGGTGTCGGTCCGATAGAGGAGGACCGTCATCCCGTCCGCTGACGGAAAGGCCCACACGTCGCGCAGGGCGGTCTGCTGAAACACCCCGGGCTCGAGCGCCAACCCGCCGCGCGCGGCGACTTCCGACGACAGGTCCAGCGCCGGCTGCACCTCGTTCCGGACGCCGGGTTCGAGCTCGCGCAGCCGCCCGGTGACCGGGAAGGCGATCCGCCCGTATTCATTGAGCAGGATGGCGCCGTCGCCTTCGACCGCGAGCATCAATTCGCCGAAGCGCTTCACCGGATCGCCGCGGCCGTTGAGCCGTGCGGCGTGCGCGTCCCATAACGCCTCGACCCGCGAGCGCACGAGACGCAGCTGCGCCCTGTAGCCCTCGAGCGTGCTGCGGCGGCTGGCTTCGGCCTGCACCTGAACCGCCTCGTTCATGAACCAGACGACGAATGCGGCGGGCAGCAGCGTCAGCAGCACCAGCAGGACGATGAGCGACGTGTGGCGATCGCGGCCTGTCCCGAGTGAGCGTTGCGACGAGGCGCGAGTCGAGGGGCCGTCGGCCATGGGTCTTAGCACTGAGGTCAATTCTCCGTCGGCATCTCGAGGCGATCGATGACCAGCACCTCGACCGGCGCGCGGCCCTGAACGAGCTTCAGTCCGAGTTGATCCTCGACTGCGGTGAAGAGCGACGGCAGCTCCGCGATCGGTGATCCCGCGACGCCGGGACCTGCCTGCGGCGGGGCCGCTCTGAAGTCGATGTCGAAGCGGCCCGTCAAACCGGTGTGGTCGACGACCGGACGCCCGAGCGCACCGGCAAGCATGCCTGTCAGAATCGTCAACTGAACGGCGCCCCCGGTCAAGCTGGCCACGCCTCCGACGGCGCCGCACGTCGGCCGGACGCCTGGCGCCGGCGCGAGCCGTTCACCCGCCAGATTCCGCTTTCGAGCGGCCTCGATTTCCGCATCGCAGTTGACGTCCGAGCGTCGCAGAGAGGGTCCCAGCCGGCCATCGCTGCGGGCGACCGTGAGCGTGTAGACATCCATTTCGCGTTGCTCGACGTGGGCGGCCAGCCTGAACCGGTCGACTAATAGACCACGGAAGTACGAGGGGCGTTCTTCAATCGCCACGTCGCGACCGGCCGCGGCGTTGATGGCGAACGGAGTCGTCCGCGCCCAGTCGGGCAGCCCTTCGATGCGATAGACCGGCATGAGATACCCGATCGAGATGAGGCTGATGACGGGCAACCCGCCGGCGAACCGGCCGCCTGGCTGCCACTGCATCGGGACGCGTTCCTGTCGGGTGATCTGCCGCACGGATGCGACTTCAAACGACCTTATCGGTTCAAGAATGGGCCCTTCGACTCGCTGACGCTCGCTCAGGGCAGGCCCGGTCTGCGCGACCAGCGTGACCGGACGAGCGGTCAGAGCGACGAGGACGGCGGCCGCTGCGGTGCCGATGATTCGCAAGCGCACTTCAAGGGCAGGTTAGCGGGGGGGTGTTACGGAATTGTTACCGTTCGAGTCGTTCGAATCGTTCGGGTCGTTCGGATCGTTCGAACGTTCTGAACGCGAACGCCTCGAACGATCCGAACGATCCGAACGTTTCGCTCATTTCACCTTCGTCAGCGTCATCTGCTGTCCGGCGCCGCCGCCGTTCGGGCGCTGCGTTCCCTCGATCACGCCACCCTTGACGCGGCCGTTGAACTCCTGTTTTCCGTTGGAGAGCATCACGTCATTGCCGCGCAGGCGGCCGGTGATGTTGATCGTCTGCCCGTCGGATCCTCTCGAGGTTCCCGACAGCATCTGGAACTGCTGTGTCAGGGTGAACTCCCGGCCGTCGCCGGTCCGCCACGTGCCGCCGATCTTGGCCGGAACGATGTTGAGCATCACCGTGCACCACTGGGAGCAGTTCTCCACGGTCGTCTGCTCGTCCGGCGTCCAGTCGGGAATGCTGAAGGTATTCAGCACCACGCGCGTGCCGGCGGGCAGATTGAAAATCTTGTCGCGCAGCGTCGTCAGGTTGCTCGGCAGGAGGAACAGCGCCAGCGCCGTCGCCTTCGAGAAGTCCGCCTCGTACATGTCGCCCTGCACGAACTGGGCTCGTTCCGCTACGCCCTCCTTGGCGGCGATCCGTTTCGACAGCGCCACCATGTCCGGGTTGTATTCCACGCCGAGGCCGCGCGCCCCCAGCTTGGCCGCCGCGATCACGTTCCGCCCATCGCCCGATCCGAGGTCGACGACGAAGTCCTGCGGCGTAATCTTGCCGACCTCCATCATCTTGGCGACCGTCTCTTCCGGAGACGGGACCCAGACGACGTCCTTGCCAGGCTGCCCGACCTGGGGAACGAATTCTTCCTTTGTCTGCGCCGCGGCAGGATGCACGTATGCGGCGGTCACGATTATTGCGACGAGAACGCGTCCGACGGATTTCAACATCTCAGTCCCCCGAAAGGCCGACGTGAAACGTCGGCCTCTACCATCCCCTGAAGGGCCGACCTGAAGGTCGGCCTCTGCCATCCCCCTGAAAGGCCGGCGTGAAACGCCGGCCTCTACCAGCCACCAACCACCAACTACCAATCGCCAACTACCAACCAGAAAGGCGACACTACATATACCCGAAACTGGGACTAGAATGACCCACCTTCGCTGCTTTCCGCCTCCGCGCCCGGCGCTTCGGCGGGACAGGCTGCAGCTACGGTGGGCAAGCGCCCTTGGAGGACGTATGACTCGACGCACCGTTCCCGCTCTGCTGATGGCGGTTAGCTTGGCCGCGGCCACGGGATATGCGCAGGCTCCCACTGGCGGCGGTCGGGGAGGGCGGGGCGCAGGTCCGGCTCAACCGGCTGTGGAGGTTCCGGCCGACCCTCTGAGCGCTCTTGCGCCGGCAAATCTCACGAAAGCGCGGCCCAAGGCGCCCTTTGACCTGACCGGGAACTGGTTCATCAACGGAGGTGTTCCCGGCGGCGGCTGGCTGTTCGGCCGGACGCCTGCGGTCCTCCCCAAGCTGACCCCGGCGGCGCAGAAACACTTCGACGCCTACGCCGCCGCGACGAAGGACGGCAAGGTCTATCGCGACGACATCGGCAAGTGCTGGCCGGCGGGAATGCCGGTGATCATGACGCGCGTCTGGCCGATCGCGATGATCCAGCTGCCGACGGCGATCTACATGATCAGCGAGTTCATGAACAGCCTGCGCGTGATCTATCTCGACGGCCGGCAGCATACGGATCCGGACATCGTCGTGCGCAGCTTCAACGGCGAGTCGATCGGCCGCTGGGAGGGCGACACGCTGGTTGTGGATACCCGCAACTTCACCGACCTCGACAAGCACTGGGTCGATCAGGGGATTCCGGCGAGCAAGGACTTCCGCATGATCGAGCGCTACAAGTTGATCAACAACGGCAACACGCTGCAGGGCGAATGGACGTTGATCGACCCGCAGCACTGGGAAGGCGAGTGGAAGGGGACGCGCACGTGGAATCGCGTTACCGATCACGATATTCAGGAAGTCGAGTGTCTGCCCGACCTGAACGAGCATCTACAGAGCACGAAGTCGGGAGTGCATGTTCGTTAATCGGGCCGGTTCACGAGGTTCAACGGGTGCAAGGGGTTCAGGAGGACAGATGAAGAAGCTCATAATCGCGTCGGCCCTTATGCTGAGCGTCGTCGCGCCCGCGTTCGCGCATCACTCGCCCGCGGCGTTCGAGGCCCAGAAGACCGTGACGCTGACCGGCGTCATCAAGGAGTTCCGCTGGCAGAACCCGCACACGTGGATCGAGCTCTACGTGCCGAACGAAAAGGGCGAGGAGGTGCTGTGGGCGGTGGAGCTGACCAGCCCGACCTACCTCGTTCGCGCCGGCTGGAAGTCGAACACGCTCAAGCCAGGCGACAAGGTGACGGTGGTCGGCCGCCCGCTGAAATCGGGTGAGCCGGGCTCCGCCATCTTTACCTCGGTGACGCTCGCGGATGGACGCACGCTGGTCGAACGGCCGGCGCGGCAGGGCGGTGCCAAGTAATGTTCCGCCGCGTTGCGGTTGCGGGCGCCGTCGCCGCCGTCATCGCCGGGATGCCGGCGTCGCTCGTCGCGCAGCGTGGGCAGGCGCCTCCGCCGGCCGAGCCGTTGAGCGCGCTGGCGCCTGAAAACCTGTCCAAGCCGCGGCCGAAGGCGCCGTTCGATCTGACCGGGAACTGGTTCGTCGACACCAGCGCAGGCCCCGACGCGTGGCGGTTCGGCCCGCCGTATCCGAAGCTGACCGCGAAGGCGCAGAAGGAATTCGACACCGGGATGAAGCTGCTCAAGGAAGGCAAGGTCTACAAAGACGACATCGGCCAGTGCTGGCCGGCAGGCCTGCCGCTTATCATGACGCGCTACTGGCCGACGGCGATGATTCAGCTGCCAACGGCGATCTACATGGTCAGCGAGTTCATGAACAGCTTCCGGACGGTCTTCCTCGACGGCCGTCAGCACACCGACCCCGACATCGTCGTCCGGACGTTCAACGGCGAATCGGTTGGCCGCTGGGAAGGCGACACGCTCGTCGTCGACACGCGTCACTTCCGCGGCGATCACCACTGGATGGACCAGGGCGGCGCGTCCATTCCGGCGGGCGAGCAGCTGCGCATCGTGGAACGCTTCCGGCTCCTCCCTGGCGGGAAGCAGCTGCAGATCGAGTACACGATGACCGACCCCGAAAACTGGGAAGGCGAGTGGAAAAGCACGAAGCGATTCAATCGGGTCAACGACAGCGACATCAAGGAAGTCGTGTGCCTTCCGGATCTGAACGACCACCTGAAGAGCACGCGATCGAAGACGCAGGTTCAGTAGCAGGGATCAGGGATCAGGGATCAGGGATCAGGATTTAGAAATGATGCGTCGCATTTTTTCTGTGGTCATGCTCCTGCTCGTCGCGGCCGTTGTGCCGGCATCTGCGCAGGTCAGCTTCGTCGGCGACTGGTCGGGCCGTTACCACGAAGATCAACCCGATCGCGTGCCCGGCGAGGAGCCGGGTGACTTCAGCGGCATACCGATCAACGAAGCGGCACGGCGGTTCGGCGACGCCTGGGACGTCGCCCGGCATTCGGTGATCGAGCATCAGTGCGCGCCCTACACGCTGCCGTACATGTTCTTCGGGCCGAACCAGTTCCGCATCTGGGAAGAACGCCATCCGGACACGCAGGAGCTGATCGCGATCCAGATGTACATGGGCACGTATCAGCAACGGCGGACGATCTGGCTCGATGGCCGTCCGCATCCGCCCGAATACGCGCCGCATACGTTCATGGGGTTTTCGACGGGCGAGTGGAACGGCGACGTGCTGACGATCACCACGACGCACATCAAGGCCGGCTACTACCGCCGGACCGGGGTGCCGCAGAGCGACCGGTCAACTGTCGTCGAACACTGGATGCGCCACGGCAACCTGCTCTCGCAGGTCACGATTGCGAGCGATCCCGTCTATCTGAGCGAGCCATACATCCGCAGCCAGGAATTCGTGATGATGGATCGCGGCAACACCAACTGGCTCTACAACTGCGAGTACGTGCAGGAGCTGCCCACCGACAAGAACGACGTGCCTCACTTCCTCCCCGGACAGAATCCCTTCATCGGGGAGTTCGGCGCGCGGCATGCGATGCCCGATGGGGGCGTGCGCGGGGGCGTCGAGACGCTGCTGCCGGAGTGGCGGCCCGGGGCCAAGCCCGCACCACCACGTCCGAACGCGAACGGCGGTTTCCGGCCCGAGCATCAGCCGTCGAAGCTGGCCGCGGGTGAGGTGAAAGCCGTTCCCGTCCAGGGGAACGTCCACATGATCGTCGGCGCCGGCGCGAACATCGCCGTGCAGGTCGGGCAGGACGGCATCCTCGTCGTTGACGCAGGTGCGGCGGGAACGAGCGACAAGGTTCTTGCGGCCATCAAAGCCCTCGCGCCCGGCAAGGAAATCCGGTGGATGGTGAACACCACCTTCCGTCCGGATCACACCGCCGGCAACGAGCCGATCTCGAAGGCCGGACGGACCGTCAACGGCAACACCGCGGACATCATCGCCCACGAAAACGTGGCCGCGCGGATGATCAAGGCGGGCATTCCGGATTCCAGCCGGCCGTTCAAGACGTTCTTCGAATCGGGCCGCGATCTTCCGTTCAACGGCGAAGCCGTGATCATCTATCACCCCGACTCGGCGACGACCGACACGGACTCGATCGTGATGTTCCGCCGCTCCGACGTGATCGCGGCGGGCGACGTGTATCGGACCGACAGCTTCCCGGTGATCGACCCGGACAACGGCGGCACCGCGCAGGGGACGATCGACGCCCTCAATCACATCCTGTCGCTGACCGTTCCGAGCAAGATGCTCCAGGAAGGCGGCACCTACGTCATCCCCGGCCACGGCCGGATCAGCGACGAGCACGACGTCGTGATGTACCGCGACATGGTGCTGATTATTCGCGACCGTATCCGCGACATGGTCGAGAAGAACATGACGCTGGAGCAGGTCAAGGCCGCACGGCCGGCGCTGGACTACGAAGGCCGCTACGGGTCCGATACGGGTTCGTGGACGACCGCGATGTTCATCGAAGCGATCTATAAGGATCTGTCCGCTGCGCGGAAGGCCGGCGCGGCGACACGGAGCGCGAGGTAGTTATGCGACGGAACTCCTTCCTCCTCTCTTCTATCTCTTTCCTCCTTATCGCGGCGGTATTCGCGTTCGGCCGCACGGACGTTGCCGCCCAGCGCGGCGCGGGCGGCCAGCGTGGTGCGGGCCCGGCTGCTGCGCCGCAGACGGCGCGCACGCGCGGCCCGGTGGACTTCACCGGCACGTGGGTATCGGTGGTGACCGAGGACTGGCGCTGGCGCATGGTCACGCCGCCGAAGGATCAGAGCGCAGCCGCCAGCATCCCGGTCAACCAGGAGGCGCGCCGGGTGGCCCAGTCCTGGGATCTCGAGGCCGACAACAAGGGCGGCAACCAGTGTCGCGCGTTCGGCGCCGGCGGCATCAACCGTCAGCCGGGACGGCTGCGGATCTCATGGCAGGACGACAACACGCTGAAATTCGAATACGACGCGGGGACGCAGACCCGGACGCTGTACTTCGACCGCGCGGCGCAGCCGCCGGCGGAGAAGACGTGGCAGGGCTTCTCGCGCGCCGACTGGGAAGGCCCCGGCGTGGGCCGCGGCGCCGCGCCGGTGGGTGACAACCGCGTGACCGGAGGTGGTTTACCCGGGGCGGCAGGTGTTCCCGGCGGCGGCGGTCAGGGACTGCGCGGCGGGCCGCCTCCGCGCGGCCAGGCGCGCATCAACAGCGG
>JBOGIQ010000278.1:0-8254 GCA_050742535.1 Vicinamibacterales bacterium
ATCAGAGGGGGGAATATAGAACGGAGAACGTTGGCGCTGTTCTCCGTTCCATCACCCAGTGTCTGGCCGCGAGCAATTACGCCCGGGTTCGTGGGGGCGGGACGGTTTGGCCGGTCGGTCTTACGGGTCGTAGGAAGGAATTAATACGACCGGCCTGGCGAGGTAACTCGTTACTCAACTCCTCAAAAAGCGCCGACCCCGTGGTCGGCCCGCACGAACGCTCCATCGCGCGTGCGGAACAGAAACTTGGCCTCGACGAGCGTGCCGAGAAGCGCATCGCATACTGCACGGTCCAATCCCCACAACCGCTGCGCCTGCGCGATCGTCAGGCGAAGCCCAGGCATCTCGATGTACTCACCCTTCACACGTCGAAGCACGTCGAGAGACAGCTGTTGTCCAACCATTGGAGCTCCCGTTTTGGCTGTTCGAGGATCCGCGAGGTTGCTTGCGAGCAACGCATATGCCACCGGGGAGAACCCGCTGGGGGTTACGAACTCAGCGTCCGGATCGTTGAGGAAAACGCGCGATACGACCGAGTTTGCCGTCAAAGTCATGCGCCAGACGAGCTGGGCCTAGGCTCATCCGTGTAGCGCGTTACCGCTTCTCTGTCTTGAATCCGGTCACTAAAGAGAAGCCCGCTTCCGTCGAGGCACACCGGTTGCACACGTCACGACGGAGGACTTCATGCCCCTGAACCTGGTGCAGCATCGTGTCGAGTCGAACGTTTGGGATCAGGTCGGCCGCGAGCGCGACTGGGATACGGAACGCTGGCTGGTCGCAATCGCAGCGAGCGTCTGCGTCATCGCCGGCCTGCGCCGCAGATCGCTGACCGGACTGCTGTTTACGCTGGGCGGAAGCGCTTTCGCCTGGTGGGCCGCAGGCCATGCCGACGAACGGATTCAGTGGCGCGGACAGGTTCGGGCCGCACTGCCCACGTCCCGCCGTCCCGCGGACCCGATCGGGGAAGCGTCCGAAGAATCGTTCCCCGCGAGCGACGCGCCGGCATGGACCGCGAGTACCGGCAATACGTCGGGGGCCTGCGGCGGCGCGGTTCGGCCGATGCGGAGCGAATAACTCGCCGACGATCCAACCTCGCGCCTCTGGTGTATAACCTCCCTGCCATTGCCGACCGTCGGCAGGCGGAGGTTTCCCATGCGCAGAATGACCGTTTTGGCCGGCGCCTGCGTGTTGCTCGCTGGCGCTTCCGTATCCGCTCAACAGGCTCGCGGCATGACCGCGCCGCAGGGCCCCACGCTTCAATCGGCGGTCGCGGCACTCAATGTCACAGGTGTCCGTTCGATCAAGGTCACCGCGAACGGGCGCTTATTCGTGCTTGGCCAACCGCCGACCGCGGCAGAGCCCTGGCCGATGCGACAGGTCAAGGAATACACGCTTCAGATCGACTACGGGCCGGGCGCGATGCGCATCGAGCAGCTGCTGACGATGCCGACGCCCGCGCCGCGCGGGGGCGGCGGAGCGATTGCCGGCGAGCAGCGGCAGGTCCAGTTCGTGCGCGGCGCGTACGCGTGGAACGAAACTCAGCCCGCCGGCGGTGGTGCGGCAACCTCCACGCCCGCACCGAATGCTGCGGCCGACCGCTTGATCTGGATGTGGTCCGCGACGCCCCAAGGGGCGCTCAAAGCCGCCGGCGCCACATTGGCGAAGCCGGTTGCCGATGGCGCGGAAATCCAGCTGACCGTCGGCGGACGCTATCCGCTGCACGTGCACATCAACAAGCTGAACCAGGTCGATCGCGTCCGCGCGTGGGTCCCGAACGACGTGTTCGGTGACATGCTCGTCGAGACGACGTATTCCGGCTACCGCAACTTCAACGGCCTTCAGTTCCCGGCGCGCATCCAGCAGACACAGGGCGGCCATCCAACGATCGACCTGACAGTGACGGGCGTGGAAATCAACCAGTTCGTCGATATTTCGGTCCCCGCCGAAGTGCGCAACGCGTCCGCGCCGCCGGCGCCAGCAGCGAATTCGGAAAAGGTCGCTGACGGCATCTTCTGGATCACCGGCGGTTCCCACCACAGCCTGGCGGTGGACATGGGCGATCACGTCGTCGTCATCGAAGCGCCGCAGAACGAAGCACGCTCCGATCTGGTGATTGCGACGACGAAAAAACTGATTCCCAACAAGCCAATCCGGATGGTCGTCAACACGCACCTGCACTTCGATCACTCCGGCGGACTGCGGCGGTATGTGGCCGAGGATGCAACCGTCGTCACCCATACGGCCAACACGGCGTTCTTCGAGAAGGCGTGGGCAGGCCCGCGGACGCTGCTGCCCGACCAGATGGCGACGTCCGGTAAGAAGCCGACGTTTCAGGGCGTGACCGACCGCTCGGTGCTGAAAGGCAGCAACAACCGGACGATCGAACTGCACGTGCTGCAGGGCAACCCGCACAACGAGCAGACGCTGGTGGCGTGGATGCCGGCAGAGAAGATTCTCTTCCAGTCGGACATGATGAACCCGCCCGCGCAGGGTGCGCAGGTGCCGCCGCCGACGGCGACGATCACGAACTTTTACGACAACCTGATCCGGCTCAAAATTCAGCCCGACCGCATCGTTGGCGGCCACGGGAATCGAATCGCAACTGTTGCCGACCTGAACGTGGTCGCTGGAAAGAAATAGAACGTTCTCAAATACGCTCGCTCAACCAGGCGGCGCCAAGCATGATGGCTATCACGGCAAGCAGCTGCCAGCCGATCATGACGGCCTGGACGCTGCCCGGCCGCCCCTTGAGCGTCGTGTAACGCATGCTGAGCAGGTACGGAGGGATGAACGACATCGTCCCTAACGACAAAATGTAGGTATTGTCGGGATACAGCCGGAGGCCCCATATCCACAGCACCGTCAGGAACAGCGTGCCGACGAGCATCACGGTGGTGGCTTTGCGGCTGTCCGCCGCCGTCACCGGCTCACCGGCGCCGGCGCATCTCAGTTTCAGGCCTGTCAACATCTTCGTTTCTCCTCTAGCGTCCGCCGTCTGAGCGGTGGACGATTGCGGGTAGAGCCAAGCGTCGATTGCGCCGGCCATGACATCGACAACCGTCGCGATCGAAAAGGGCTGCCCGGCCATGAGCTCCGCGAACTCGCGGCCGTAGCGCTGTCTCCACCGCGGTGGGTACAGCTTCAGCAGCCAGGTCATGCGGTCGCCAGCCGCTTCTGGCCAACGCGTGCGACCGCCTGCATGCTCTGCAGCCGCGCCCGCAGCGCTTTCTCACCGGCGCCGGTCAGTTGATAGGGATTGCGGCGATCCTCGGACTCGAGCCCTTCGATCAAACCGCGCGACTCGAGTCTCGCGATCGCGCCGTAGAGCGATCCGGGGCCGAACCGGACACCCGCAAACGCGTTGATGTCTTCCGTAATCGCGTACCCGTGCTTCGGGCCGTCGGCCAGGCTGACCATGATCAGCAGTGCCGGCTCGGAATAGCGCCCGAACTCGTCGAGCCCGTCCTGCTCGTCGCGACGTTTCATTACTACGCTCCAAGTATTACGATTGGCGTAATACTACCGTCAGCGTAGTAGTCATGTCAACGATCCGAACGATCCGAACGATTCGAACGATTAGATCTTCCGAAGCTTAACTTTTCGTATCGCGTGATCGCGCCCTTTCTCGAGTATGAGATGGGCGCGTTCGCGCGTCGGCAGCACGTTCTCCCGCAGATTGACGAGATTGATGGATCGCCAGATCTGGCGGGCGGTCGCGCGCGCATCCTCGACCGACAGCGCCGCGTAGCGGTGGAAGTACGACGAGGGATCGCGGAATACCGTCTCGCGCAGCATCAGGAACCGCTCGACGTACCACAGCTCGATGTCCGACTCCTGCGCATCGACGTAGATTGAGAAGTCGAAGAAATCGGAGACGAATACGCCGCTGCCCGCCTGCAGGACGTTCAACCCCTCGACGATGACGACGTCCGGGTTCTGCACGATCTCGAACTGTCCCGGAACGATGTCGTAGGCCAGGTGCGAATAGACCGGCGCGGAGACCTCGGGGGCGCCCGATTTCACATCGGCCATGAAGCGGAGAAGCCGGCGCACGTCGTAACTCTCCGGAAAGCCTTTCCGCTGCATCAGCCCGCGTGCCTCGAGCACTCGCTGCGGCAGGAGAAAGCCGTCGGTGGTCACGAGGCTGACCCGGGGATGACCGGCCCAGCTCGCCATCAGCGCCTGCAGCACGCGCGAGGTGGTGCTCTTCCCCACCGCCACGCTGCCGGCGATGCCGATCACGAAGGGAACCCGCGGCGTGTCCGTGCCGAGGAACGTGGCCGAGGCCGCGTGGAGGTTTCTCGTCGCGGCGACGTAGAGGTTGAGCAGCCGCGACAGCGGCAGGTAGATGTCGGCCACCTCGTCGAGCGACATCCGTTCGTTGACGCTGACCAGGCGGCGGAGCTGCGGCTCCGTCAGCGGCAGCGGAGTCGCGGCGCGGAGCTTCGCCCACTCGGCGCGCGTGAACTCGACAAAGCGGGAGACCGCAACCTGCCCTGCCCCGAGCGACGTCGAGGGGCCTTCGTTCATAACTTCCCGAACATCGCCAACGCCATGGCCAGCCCGACGACCACCACGGTATGGCGGACCGCGGTCTGGCCGGCGCGGCGCGCCGTCCCGGCGCCGATCAGCGCACCGACGCTGGCGCCAGCCGCCATCAGCAGCGCGTCCTCCCATCGAATCAGGTCGGTGAAGATCAGGTACACGATCGCGATGCCGTTGATCGCCACGGCCAGCAGATTCTTGAGCCCGTTCATCTGATGGATGTCGGTGTGCCCCATCAGGCTGAGCGCGGCCAGCATCATGATGCCGATGCCAGCGCCGAAATACCCTCCGTAGATTCCGACCACCAGCTGAAACAGCATCGTCCATGACAGCCAGTGCGAGCGGGCGTGGTGCAGTGCGGTCAGATTGAAACGGCGCTGCAGGCGGTCCTGCGCCATGAACAGGAAGGTCGCGAACAGGATCAGGACCGGGATCAACCGCTCGAACAGGTCAGGCGGCGTGATCGTGAGCAGGACCGCGCCGGTCAAGCCGCCGATGAGGCTCGGCACGATCAGCGCGTACACACGCGGATCGGCCTGCCGCATCTCGCGCCGGTACCCCCAGGCGCCGCTGAGCGACCCCGGCCAGAGAGCGACAGTGCTGGTGGCGTTGGCGTTGAGGGCTGGAACTCCAAGCCAGATGAGGGTGGGCACCGTGAGAAGCGTTCCGCCGCCGGCAACTGAATTGATGGCCCCGCCGGCACAGGCGGCGAGGAAAACGAGCAGCTGGTGCACCTGCGCAAGCATACGGCCTTTTGGAAGGACGCTGAGCTGTCGTTTACGAGTGACACGCGTGCAGGCACGCTAATACATCCCGACCTCGACCGCTGGCGCGGCCTTTGCCCTCGGCCTGGGCGCATTCTCGAATGCGCCAGCGCGGATTTCGTGGGGGCGCGAGTCCCAGGGTTGCGCTGTGCCACGGAGGGTTCAGACGATGCGATGCTGCCTCACCCTGTTGGTTAAAGGGCTGCTTGTCCTGACGGTGGCCGCCCCGGCTGCGGCCCAGAACAGCCCGGTCCCACGGCCGGCGCCGGACTTTCTCTTCGAAAAGCCGCATGCCTCGGTCACTGTTCGCGGAAGCTGGCTCTTCACCCGCGCCAACAGCGATTGGTACGACTTCGTGACGGATCTGTTGACCGTCGAGTCAAAAGACTTCAACGCCCCCGGATTCGGACTCGACGTCAACGTGCCGATGACCGACCGTCTCGAGGCGCAGGCGTCGTTCGACTTCAGCCGTTCGAGCACGTTGTCCGAGTACCGGGACTTCGTCGACAACAACCGGCTTCCGATCCAGCAGACCACCAGCCTGCGCGAGCTGAACATCGGCGGCAACATCCGCTACCTGCTTGTGGACCGCGGGCAGCAGGTGAGCCGGCTCGCGTGGGTGCCGCGGCGGTTCGTTCCGTTCGTCGGCGCCGGCGCCGGAGCCTTCAATTACAAGCTGCAGCAGACCGGCGACTTCATCGACTTCCAGGATTCGTCGGTATTTGGCGACGACTTCGTCTCGAACGGGTGGGCACCGAGCGCACAGGTTTTCGGCGGTGTCGACGTGCGCGTGTTCAAGCGGGTGTATATGACCGTTGATGGCCGATACCTGTGGTCGGATGCCGATCTCGGGCGCGATTTCATCGGCTTTGAACCGCTCGACCTGGCGGGCTTTCGCCTGTCGGCTGGCGTGAACTTCAATTTTTGATTTTTGACAAGTGATCAGTGATTGGGGAGTTGATATGAGATCAGCCCTGCTCGTCGCCGTATTCGCCCTGCTCGCCGTTCCGGCGCGCGCACAGACGAACGACATGCGCTGGGAGCCGTGGCTGGGCTGCTGGAACCTGGCGGTGGACAACCTCCGTCCGCGCGAAGCACCGGAAGACGTGGCGGGGCCCGCCGCGCCTCGTCCGGCCACCACGATCGACGGCGCTCCGCGCGTGTGCGTGAGCCGCACGCCCGACGGCGCCCGATTCGAAACGACGGTCGGCCCGCAAACCGCAATCGATCAAACGATCGTCGCCGACGCGGCTGCGCACCCTGTGAACGACGGAGAGTGTTCAGGTACACAGCGCAGTGAATGGTCGAAGAACGGTCTGCGGCTTTACTCGTCGGCGGAGATCAGGTGCAAGGGCGATGCTGGTCTCCGCAACGTCTCGGGGTTATCGCTCATCGCCCCGAACGGCAACTGGCTCGACATTCAGGCGGTCAGAATCGGCGATCGGGAGACGGTACGCGTCAAGCGGTACTCCCGCGCGCCCGATTCCCCCGGGGCGGCGCGTCCGAATGTCGCTGGCTCGCGGCTGACGCTCGACGAGGTGAAGGAAGCCGGCAGCAAAGTCTCGTCCGGTGCGCTCGAGGCGGCGCTCATCGAGACGCTCGCCGGGTTCGATCTGAACAGCAAGAAAGTGATGGACCTGGCATCCGCCGGGGTGCCTGAACCGGTGATCGACCTCGTGATCGCACTGTCCTATCCCGACAAGTTCGTGATTCAGCGCCTTGCGCAGGTCGCGCCGTCGGGGCAGACCACCTACGCGCGGGATCCGTTCATGATCGGCCCCTTTTCGACGCCGTTTTTCTACGACGGCTATTACTACGGGTCGCCGTACTTCTACGAGCCGTTCGGCTACCGCGGCTACGCGGTCTTTGGGTACGGGCCAACGTTCGTCGTGGAGGGTGTCGATCCCGGCGGCAGACCCAGCGGGTCGGCGACGGGAACAGGACGCGTCGTCAACGGCATGGGATACACGCGCGTAACGACGCGACCGGACGCCGCATCGAGTTCCGAGGCGCCGGCGAGAGCCGCGTCGAGATCGTCAGGCGCGTCCGCCGCGCCGCGTGACACGTCTTCCAGTTCGTCCTCCGGCTCCTCGTCTTCCGGCTCGTCGTCCTCCGGCTCGTCGTCGGGCTCGTCCGGAGGTGGAACTTCGTCCCCGGCCGGGAATTCGAGCGGCAGGGATTCCAGCGATACGGGCCGGACGGCCGTCCCGCGCTAACCGAGCCCCGCCTGCAGCTGCACCAGCAGCGCACCGGGTCGTGTGTGAAACGCGACCCGGTGCAGCAGTCCCAACGCCTCGTCGAGCCCGCGCTGCCTCAGTAACGTTTGCAGATCCACCACAATCACGTCGCGATCGATCTGAATGCCCGGCGGCATTGTTTTGATGTACCCGGCAATCACCCTCGCGATCACCGTCAGCGGTCCGCTGGACGGCAGCGACCATCGCAGCCACAGAGAGGCGTCACGTGGCAGATCGGGCTGCCGTTCGATTCTCAATCCAACCGGAATGGAGGGCAGAAGGCGGGTCCGCGGCTCGACACGCACGATCGCTTCGTCGGCGTCGAGGAACGTTACGTGGACCGACGCAATGTGCGGGTGATCCGCCAGCCGCCGGGCAATGAAGCGATTGACGAGCGTCTCCCTGATCGGGATCTCGCCCACCAGGGAGGTTCCGGCAATCTCACCCGGCTCGATCCCCCATCGCTGAAACAGTTCGTTCAGTTTCTGCATTTGCCGACGTAGTGCCCGCCTTCAGTCGGGCCCGGATGCAAACCGCGTGGTTCGCCGCTGCGTCCATATTGCCGGAACATCTGATCGTTCAGGGCGTAAGATTCCGTGGAGTCATTTTGATGCGACCTTTTGCTCAGGCGTTTGCCGGCCTCCTTCTGGCCATCGCCACGGTTGCGGCCGTGGCCGCGCAGCCACCCGGACCCGCACAGGGTGTGCC
>JBOGIQ010000279.1:0-8249 GCA_050742535.1 Vicinamibacterales bacterium
ACAATCCGTCCGGACGTCATGACGGCCATCTGGAAGATGAGCACTCCGGCTGCCGCCAGAGCAGCGTGCGCGAAGAGGCGGCTGCCGGCTGTCGAATCTGAACGAGCGTTCATCGACTGCACGTCCCGAGCGTAGTCGAGAGGCGCGGTTCAAGACTATCATCGACCGCTCATGCCGACTGTCCGTGAAGCGACCCACTGTCTGATGCGCGAGCTCGGGTTGACGACGATCTTCGGCAATCCGGGATCGACCGAGCTGCCGCTCTTCCGCGACTTCCCCGCCGACTTCCGCTACGTTCTCGGCCTGCAGGAATCGGTTGTCGTCGGCATGGCCGACGGCTATGCGCAAGCCACCGGGAACGCGGCGCTCGTCAACCTGCACTCGGCGGCCGGCGTGGGTCACGCGATGGGAAACGTCTTCACGGCGTATCGCAATCGCACGCCGATGGTCATCACCGCCGGTCAGCAGGCGCGGTCGATCCTGCCATACGAGCCGTTTCTCTTCGCCACCGACGCGGCGAAGCTGCCCGAACCCTACGTGAAGTGGGCGGTCGAGCCGGCGCGCGGCGAGGACGTCCCGCTCGCCGTCGCGCGCGCCTACTACCTCGCGATGCAGGAGCCGTGCGGCCCGACCTTTGTGTCGATCCCGGTGGACGATTGGGATCGGCCGACGGACGCCATCGCACCACGCACCGTCAGCCGCGCGCTCCATCCGGATCCGGCACTCGCGGCCGAGATCGCGGCAGCGCTCGATCGCAGCGAGCGTCCGGTCTTTGTTGTCGGCTTCGGTGTCGACCGCAACGGCGCGTGGGATGACGTGGTCGCCCTCGCGGAGCGGCATCAGGCCCCTGTGTGGGTCAGCCCGATGTCGTCGCGGTGCAGTTTCCCCGAGCGGCATCCACTGTTTGCCGGATTCCTCCCGCCGATGCGCGAGCAGATCGTGCAGCTGCTCGACGGTCACGATCTGATCGTCGCCCTCGGCGCGCCCGTCTTCACGTATCACATCGAAGGATTCGGTCCGCACATTCCACCGGGTGCGTCGCTCGTGCAGATCATCGACGTTCCGGACGTCGCGGCATGGACGCCGCTCGGGACCGCGCTCGTCTGCAACGTCCGCCACGGCGTCTCGGCACTCCTCGAGCGCTCGTCACCGCCGCGCCGAACGGCGCCACAGGGGCGCAGCGCGCCGCCGCGCGTGAACGCCGATGCCGGCCTGACGATGGCCGTTCTGATGCAGACGCTTGCGGACGAGCGTCCAGCCGACAGCATCATTGTCGAGGAATCACCGTCGAGCCGGCGGACGATGCAGGCGTATCTGCCGATCGATCGGCCCAACAGTTTCTTCACGTGCGCGAGTGGAGGGCTCGGGCACAGCATGCCGGCGGCCGTCGGCATCGCCCTCGCGGAATGCAGTAGGGCGCCCCTTTCAGGGGTGCCACCGGCGAGCCGGCGCGTCATCGGGATCTTCGGCGACGGCTCGGCGATGTATTCGATTCAGGCCTTGTGGTCGGCGGCGGATCTGAAGCTGCCGATGACGATCGTCATCGTCAACAACGGCGGCTATGCGGCATTGAGCGAGTTCACCGCCCACTTCAACATCAAGCAGTTAATCGGGACGAAGCTTCCAGGGTTGGATTTCGTGGGGCTGGCGAACGCGATGGGATGCACCGGCGCGCGCGTCGAGCGCGCTCAGGATCTCGCCCCGGCGCTGCGTGTCGCGCTGCAGTCGCCGGGGCCGTTCGTGTTGGATGTTGCGATCGCTCCTATCTCCTGATCACGCCAGCGCAGTCTTATACAGCGCCAGCAGGCGCGTCCACGCCCGCTCCGCTTCTTTCTCGTTATAGACCTGCGAATCGGGCGGGCACCAGCCGTGGGCACCGGCATACACCTCGATCTCCGCTGGCAGCTTGGCCGCCGAGAACGCCGCTTTCAGCACGTCCTTCTCCATCGGCCGCGACTTGTCGTCGTTCTCGGCGATGGCGATGAGGAATGACGCCTTCGTCTTCGCCGCCAGCAGGTGCGGACTGTTCGGATCGCCGTCCTTCGTGACAAGGCCGCCGCCATGGAACGAAGCGACTGCGCCGACGCGGTCGGGAACGGCCGACGCCGTATTAAAGGTCATCGGACCGCCCATGCAATAGCCCTGCGTGCCGATCTTGCGGTTCTTGTTCACCTGTGGCTGCGCATCGAGCCACGCGATGAACGCTCTGGCGTCCGTCATGTCCGTGGCCTGACTCATGCCCTTCCTGAACGCGAACATCTCCTTGATGTTCGACGCGCCGGTGGCGTTCGTCTTGCCTACCCGATAGAAGGGATTCGGCACCAGGACGGCGTACCCTTGCTGCGCGAGGCGCTTCGCCATGTTCCGCATCGCGGGCCGCAGGCCGAAGATGTCCGGCCACAACAGCACGGCGGCCGCCGAACCCTTCGCCGGGTGGACGAAATAGCTGTCGGCCGAGCCGTCAGGAGTCTTGATGTCGACGTCCCGTTCGGTGACGTCCTGCGCATTCGCCACTTCCGGCAGGACCAACGCCACGCCGGCGGCAACCAGCACGCCGAACTGCCGGCGCGTGATCAGCCCTCTGGCCTCGTACTCTTTCACGCTTTCTGCAAAATGGTCTTTATCGCACATGTCTGCTCCTGGGTCCGCCTGAAGGCGGACACTACGTCACTCCGCCTGAAGGCGGACACTACGTCACTCCCGGATGAACCAGAGCTTATTTTTCGTGGGTCAGTACATACACCAGATCCGTGGCACCCCTAAAGGGGTGCCCTACGTGGGTCAACGGACGCTGAACGGCACGTCGCGGATTACGCTTTTTCGCCGGTCCAGCGACGAGGCCGCCTCGACGCGGAGGGCATACCGCCCAGGTGGTATCTCTTCGAGCGACAGGTTGGGCGCAAACGCGTAGACGCTCGCCTCTTTCGGCTTGTCCGCCGCCTTCCGCTCGACGACGTGCGTGCCGAGCACGCGGCCGGCGTCATCGCGCAGCTCGACCGTCAGGGTCACCGTATGCGCCTTCTTGCGATTCTCGTAGGCCTCGGCAAACAGGATCAGCGTGTCGTCACGCGAGAATTCGCGCGCCGTCGTCGGTGGCCCCGGCAGCGCGACATCGAGCTGCTTGTGCGGGCTGAACGTGAACGTTGCCTGGGCCTGCTTCGACGTCAACGCCACGCCGCTCAGTGAAAAGTCATCGCGGAAATCAGGAATCACAAGATCGTAGATGACGCTGCCGGCCGCGGCGACGCCACCGGCCGAGGCGCGCAGCTGGTACCGTCCCTCCGGCAGCGGGAGCTGCGAGAGCACACGCACCGCCCCTTCGCGGACGCGCTCGTACGTTTCGGGCTTCAACCGCAGCTCCGCACGATGCCGCCAGATCGGCCAGCGCTTGTTCTTGGCGTCGGTGACGGCGAAAACGACCTCCAGAATGCCGCGATGCGCGCCTTCCTGCTCCTGGAGATTCAGCCTCGATCCGTCGACTTCGACGGAGATGGCCACCGTGGCTGCTTTCTCCTTGCCCTTGCCCCTGAAGGGTGCCGCGTACACGCGGATCGGCACTCCGCTGGTGGTAATGGCGCTCGCGACCGCGTCCCAGGTTGACGCGAGCACGGAGGATGCCGGCGGCCGCCTGGGGTCACGCGGCCGGCCGCGCGGCGCAACATAGCCATCGATCGACCGTACCTGCAAGCCGGGGCGCTTCACGCGCACCTCCAGGTTGACGAACCGGCCGTCGCGCTGCTCGATCGCGGAATTGAAGCCGAGCAGGTAGTGGGTGCTGTTCTCGCGCACGATCCGTTCGAACGCCCCCGTGAAGTTATTCGAGCCGACCAGCGCAAAGCCGCCGGTCACCGCCGCCAGACCACCCATGTCGAGGCGGTCGTCGAGCGTCGCCTCCGTCTCGCGCCGGCGCGTCTTGTCGAACTCGACGTCGATGTCCTCATCCGTGATGCCCAGCCCCAGCCCGCGTGGATCGATCGGATAGAGGGCAATGTTGTTGCGAGTCGCGAACGACAGCGCTTCGATGAAGTCGGTGTCGATATCCGAGAAGAGCCCGCCGAACCTCGCCGGACGCGCGTTGACCACCTGCCACGCATCGACGGGCACGCCTTCGCTGACGAAGATGACCGCCTTCCGTCCCCCGCGCAGCGTCGCCATGAACGCCATCAGATTGCGGAAATCGCCGATGAAGTTGCGCTCCCGATTGCCGTCGTCGCCTCCGCCGTCGAACTTGTTGATCGCCTCCACCAGCAGACGCGGGTTGCTGGTGAACTCCTGGCCAGAGTCGCGTGGTCCGCGAGTGGTGAGCACGACCGCGGCGGTATCGTTCGGACCAAAGTGCTGCTCGATGAACTGCCGCAGGAACGCCCGCGCGCGCAGCGCGCTATAGGAGGTCATCGTGTCGAGCGCGATGACGTAGAGCCGCCCTGCCGGCCGGTCGTTGGTCAGTACGTCCGGCTCGGCCAGCGCGCGCTCCCGGCGCTCGACCGGAATGTTGATCGCCTCGAACGTCGTGATCGGGCGCCTGGCGCGGTTCTCGAGAATCTCGAAGTCGTCCGCCGTCAGGCCGGCCACAGGGACGCCGTCGGCGTCGGTGACGATGACGGTGAGCTGGACGGCGTCGACAGAGGAGCGGAACGTCGCCGACGGGTCCTGCCCAGGAGGCACTTGCGGCACCTGCCCTGCGAGCAGCACGCCGCTCGCCGCTGCGAGCGTCGCGATCAACGCCATCAGCCGATACGTAGCGTCCGCCCGAAGGCGGAAGCTAGGGAATCCATTGAACCGCGCGGTCATCTGATTGGCTCCTACATGGAACCACAGCTAGAATCTCTCCGCTATGAAGAAGAGCGCTCTGATCCTCGTCGTCGCGGCCTCGCTGTTGATCCCCATCTCGGCGGCCACGGATTTCACCGCCGTCGCCGACTGGCTGAAGCTGCCCGACGGACGGCCGAATCTCGGCAACATGCACGGCGATGTGGCCGTCAGCTCCGCGGGCGAGGTGTATGTCAGCGTTCAGGATCCGACCGCCGGGCTGCAGGTCTATGCCCCCGAAGGGAAGTTCCTGCGCAACGTGCCCAACGCGCCGAGCGATTTCCACGGCTTCGTGATCCGGAAACAGGCAGACGGCGAGTTCATTTACGGCGCCACGATGCGCGGACAGACGGTGGTCAAGATGCGCCTCGACGGCGGCATCGTCATGACGATCGGCTCGGCGCAGATTCCGGATCAATTCAAGATCAAGAACGCGCGCAGCGGACAACTCGCGCTGCTGCTGACCGGGCTGGACGTGGCGCCGAACGGCGACATCTACGTCGCCGACGGGTACGCGAGCGATTTTATTCACCGCTTCGATCGCAGCGGCAAGTACCTCTCGTCGTTCGGCGGCAAGGCGGCGCCGTACAGCTTCAACACGCTGCACAAGCTGGCCATCGATACGCGCTTCGAGCCGGCACGCATCATCGCCGTCGATCGCGCGAACAACCGCGTGGTGCACATGTCGCTGGCCGGCGAGTTCCTGGGTGTGGTTGCAAAAGATCTCCTGCTGCCGGCGGCGGTGGCGATCAGCGGCGACCATGCGGTGATCGGCGAGCTGACCGGTCGCGTCACGCTCCTCGACAAATCAGGCGCCGTCGCGGCGCGCGTCGGGACCAACACCGAGCAGGGTGTCGGCACGAACAAGATTCCGCCGGCACAGTGGAAGACGGGACTCGTGCTCGCGCCGCACGGCGTGGCGCTGAACGACAAGGGCGATCTATTCGTCGCCGAATTCAACGCGTTCGGCCGCGTGCACCGATTCAACCGGCAGTAGTCGAACGACCGTGGGGCGCGCCTTGTCAGGCGCGCCTCGAACCCCTCCGTCAGATCAGCGGGTCGTCACCTGAAGCAAGTACGCGCGCCGCGCGTCGATGAACGCCTTCAGCGGATTGCCCGCATCGGCGATGCCCGCGTCGAAGCCGGCGTTGTCGGACAGCTTTCGCGTGTCGGCCGCCACGTCCGCGGCGATCAGCGCGTGCGACGCCTTCGCGATCGGCAGCAGCGTGTTCCAATCCAGCCACTTCTCGGCGATCTCGCGCACGTACGACAGGTACTTCTGGCGCAGCGCCGGCACGGCCAGCAGCTTCGAGTAGAGCGGCTTGGTCGGATCGCCGGCGGCGGCCATCGGGTCGAGCGTGGCGCGGCGGCCCCCACCCTCGCCGCCGAGCGCCTCGTTGACGTCATGGGGAATGAGGTGGAACCGTCCGGCAGTATCGCGATAGATGTTGTAGTCGCTGGCACGGGTCCAGTACCCGTCGGGGTTCGCCATGGCGATCTCGACGGCCATGAACTTGAGGGTCGCGTCGACGTCGAGGATCGGCGCGAGCGCCGCTTCGAGCTGGTCGGCCGGCGTGGTGTTGAGTACCCGGCAGAGCCGCATCAGCGCCGCCCACGACTCGGGGTCGTCTTTGGTCTTGATCTCGTAAATCTGTTTGTACGCGGCAACATCTTCGCCGAGGTACTCGAGGCCCGCGCGCCCGCGCGGGCTGCCCGGCGCCTTCCATCGCGCACCGCCGGTCGGCTTGAACCATTCCCGGATGAAATCGGCGTTGAACTGCTGGGCGTTCAGGTAGACACCCCAGCTCTCGCCGTTGATCGCGACCCGGACGTGGTTCATCCTCGGCGTCGGGACGTAGTGGCGCGCGATCTCCGTATAGAGGATGCCGCGCAGGAAGGTCGCGTCATTGTTCACGTTGAGCAGGTTGAGCGTCCGATAGCCGCCCACATCCTGGTCCTCGTCGGCGAAATCCACCGCGATGTTCAGCGACCGTTTGAATCCGGCCGGCGTGTTGCGGAACGACGAGGCGCCGCGGAAGTGGACCCCGACGTCGCGGTACGTCCGGCCGTCCACGGTCATCGTCGCCGGCACATCCACGTCGGAGTTGAAGAAGAACCCGAGTTCCTCCTCCCAGCCCGCGTCCGCGAACTGCAGGAAGATGGTCCGCAGCGTCGCGAGGTCGTAGAGGTTGCTGCGCGGATACGGGGGCCGGACGTCGGCAGTGGCCAGCCTCGGCCCGGGCGACGCTGTGGTGCCTCCGCGCCGGCCTCTGGGTCCCGCGGTGACCACGCCGGCCATCGCCGCGCGCACCGCCGCGCGCTCCGCACGATTGAGCCGGCCATCGCCGTCCTTGTCGTACTTGGCGACGACCTGGGCCTCCGGACCGTTGCCGCCGCCGGACTGCGCCGGGCCGAACTGCGCGCGGCCCGATGTCTGCAATGCCGCTGCGATGGCCGCGGCGGCGAGGGCGGCGGTGATGCGTCGTACCGTCATGGCGTTCCTTCCCCTGCCATTATGCGCTGCCGGTGAATGGCGGCGCGGCATGCACCACCTTCCCGCCGAGAAGCGTCAACAGAGATTCGATGCGTCGAATCGCCGGCTCGGGCACGGTGAGATAGTCGTGGCTGAGAACCGCAAGGTCCGCGTATTTGCCGGTGACGAACGAGCCGACGAGGTGGTCGTCGAAGGAGAACCACGCCGCACCTTCCGTATACAGGCGCAGCGCTTCGACGCGCGACACCTGCTGGCCGGCGTTCGTCAACACGCCGGCCACGTTTCGTCCGGTCGTCATGTAGAACAGCGAGACCCACGGATCGAGAGCCGAGACGTTGGTCGAATCCGTGCCGACGCCAGCGTGGATCCCGGAGTCGACGAGCCGGCGGAACGGCGGCCCGCCGCCGGTGCCGAAATAGGTCCATGTCTGGGCGCTGGCGCCGCAGCCCAGTTGCTGGAGCGCTTTGAGCCTGGGCTCGTCGATGCCCTGCAGGTGAATGATCGACCATCGGAGCCGCTCGATCGGATGCTCGCGCGCGATCGAGCGAAACGCGTCGAGATGGAAGTCGTTCTCCTTGGGTGTGATCGAGTGCTGCTGCAGCAGCCAGCCGTGCCTGGCAATCATCCGCGCGGTGGGCTCGAATTGTGAGGACATCGGATCGGTGCCACCGATGCGCTCGCCGAACCCGGCCGGGCGGAACAGGTCGTCGCCGACGGCCTTCCCCGCCTGGCTGAAGTTGTTGAGGACCCGCGCCTCGACCTCCTGCGGCGAGTCGGCGGGGAACACGGGGCGCATCCGTACCGACAGCATGTCCTTTCGCCACAGGGTCAGCGCGAATTCCTGATCCGCGAGATTGCCGGCGTTGATGACTCCCGTCAGTCCCAGGCTGCTGGCATGGGCATTCAGATCAGCCGTACCACCCAGCCGGTCTGCGGACGTCTGGAC
>JBOGIQ010000280.1:0-8232 GCA_050742535.1 Vicinamibacterales bacterium
CCGCCGCACGGCGAAGCGCGTCGGCCGCATCGCGCAGCCCGCGTGCCGCCTCGGCGGCATCCGACCGCTGTTCTTCGCGCGACAACCGTTCGAGCTGCCGCGCCATTTCCTCGAGCTGCTCGGCCATCGCGCGATTCTGCGAGGCGCTGGCGCCGCCACCGCCGCCACCTCCCTGCAGCGCCCGGCGACGGGCCTCGCTCTCCGCCTGCTGCTGCTGACGACGCGCCAGTTCCTTGAGCTGCTCGAGCAGCTTGTCGACCTGCTGGTCGGCCTGCTGCTCCGACGCCTGGGTTGCGCTTTCGTAGCGGCTCGCCAGCTGATCGAGATCCTGCTCGAAGAGATCCGCCAGCTCCTGCTGCATCGCGCCGCCGCCGCCACCGCCGCCGCCCTGCTGGCCGCGCTGCACGGCAATCTGCGTCTCGTACTCTTCCTCGGCCTTCTGCAGAATCTGCAGCGCCTTGTTCTCGGGCTTCAACGCGACGTCAGGCTTGGCCTTGGCGAGCTCGGCTTCCGCTTCCTTCATCGCCGTCACTGCCTGCGGGAGCATCTCGCCGATCTTCGCGAACGCGGGATCGCGCTGCACCAGCTCGCTGTTCATGCGCGTCAGCAGACCCTCGACCTGCTCGCGCAGCTTCGACTGCGCCAGCTCGACGATCTTGGAATCGTCCCCCAGCTTCTTCGGCGTCAGTCGCTTCTTGTCGCGGTTCACGTTGTGCGTGGCCGAGATGATCTGCCGCTGCTGCTCGGAGAGCGCTTCCACCTGTCCGCCGCCGCCACCACCGCCGCCACCGCCGCCCTGCGACTGCGCCTGGCGGAAGTCTTTCCGGAACGGCCGGACGCGCAGGAAGTAGATGTCACTTGTCGTCTGCTTGCCGCCGCCGACGCTGTCGTTGTCGGTGGCGCGCGCGTAGTAGGACACCGCGTCGCCAGGCTGCACGCCGAGCTCTTCGAGGTAGAAGGTGTGACCAGCCGTGACTTCCGGCAGCCGCCGGTCGCCCTTGAACAGCTTCACCACCTTCTCGGGGCCGCCGTTGACCGAGTAGACCAGCTCGAGATCGCGCACGCCGTAGTCGTCTTCGGCGTTGGCTTCGGCGAACAGTTCCTCAATCGACGACACCGACGTGTCCCGTCCCGGCTTGCGGAACGACACGGTCGGAGCGCGGTCCTCCAGCGTGTCGATCGTGTACTGCGGCGACGCTGCTACACGTTCCTTGGCCGGCGTCTGGAGCTCCACGCGATACGACCCGTCGCCGGCGACCTTGAACGCCGCCGTCAGCGTCCCGTCCGCCTGCAGAGTCAGCGGGACGCTCTCCTTGTCGTTGATGGTGATCTGCCCGCCCGGCGTCTTCATCGTCGGCGTGATGTGCACGCGGACTTCGGTGCCCTTCAGCACCGCGATGTCGCCGCCGTCTTCGATCTTCTCGACCTCCAGGCCCGTGTACGCCGGGTAGTGGTACTCGAGATCGAGTTTCTTCACGTACGGCAGGTCAACCACTTTCAGCAGGAAGTCATCCGACCGCACGCCGCCCGCGGTGACGTAGTAATCCACCGGCGCGAGCACGTCGAACAGCATGCCGTCGAAGCTGCCGTCGTCGTTGCGGACGAGCGGCACCTCTTCGTAGTTCGAGGTCGGCGTCCGCCGCGCCATGAGCACAACGTCTTCGCTGTTGAACCCGTGCAGCTTGGCCTTGACGACCTGGTCGGCACCCTTCGGCACCGTCGCGTCTCCGGGAGTCACCTCGAGGCGGTACGGCACGGCGGCTTCGATGCTCCGGGAAACGAGGAGCAGCGCGGACGCGGCGTGACGCAGGAACGCGGGACCAACGAGAACCACAAGCACGGCGGCGACGGCCACGCCGCCGAGCCCCATCGCCCACTTCTGGAGCGGGGCCTGATCGGCGCGGCGAGCGGCATCCATGCGGACGCACGCCTCAATCGCCTGCTCCACGACTTTCCGCACCAGCGCTTCCGACTCCGCCGTGACGCCGTTGCGGCTCGACTCGACGGCGCTCAGGAGCGTGGCCTGAAGCGCCGGCTCGTGCTCTTCGAGATAGAGGGCAACCTGCTCGTCGGTGACCTGCCGGCGCAGCGGCCGGACGACGAACCACAGGACCGCGGCAATCAACCCGACAACCAGCGCAACGCGCGCGATGATGATCGAGGTTGTCGTGAACTTCACCGCCTCGAGCCCATAGGCCGCGAGGACGAAGAGCCCGAAGGCCGCCGCCAGCAGCGCAACAGCGCCGCGCAGCGCCAGCTTCATTCGCCAGCGGTTGCGCACGTGTGCGATGATGCCGAACAGATCGTGTGGAGGGGTTGAGGAGCGCCGCAGATTGTCGAGCATTGAAGCCCTCGTTTCAGCGTGGAGTCCGGCTTCAGCCGGATAACGGGAGCCGGACCCGATTTACTCCACCGGCTCTAACACAAAGAGAATACTAGGTTTTTGCCAGCCGGTTCGACATAAGCGTGTCGGCCCCCAACAGGAGCAATCCGGCTATCAGGAGATACCACCACAGCCGCTGGCTCCGCTCCTGCGCTTCCGGGGTCAGGGGCGTTCCGCCCCCCTGCGCGCCGGCCGATTCCCCGGTGCCGGTCGCCGCCAGGGCGATTTCCTTCGGGTCCATCATCGACAGGTCGCCCTCGGCCGGATCGACGTTGGCCGCGACGACCACCACGTCTTTGTCGCGGGCCCTCAGCTCGTAGAAACCCTGTTCAGTCAGCTCCATCACCTCGGAGCCCTCGTCCTGCAGCGGCACCCGCTTGCCGGACGGCGTCAGCACGACGCGCTGCGCGGCATCCTGCTTGACGGCGGCGGTGGATGCGTCGAGGACCTGCCCCACGGTCAACCAGGGCCGCGGCACGGCATATCCGGCCAGATGGCGCAGCGACTGGTGAATGAACGGCACGAAGACGCCGCGTGTCGGCAGGTCACTCCACGATGTGTCGAGCGCCGACGCCCAGAGCAGCACGCGGCCGCTGCCGACGCGGCGCTCGATCACCGCCGGCGCCACGCCGTCGAACTTCGCCAGCACCTGCGCGTCCTTCGTCGGGGTGACCTTGCGGTACTGGTAAACGGGCACCGTCGAGAAGTTGCCGCTGCGCGGCGCGCGGAACGGCTCGAACACCGGGTGCGCGTATTCCAGCGCGCCGACCCGGGCCGCATCGCCGCGCGTTCGGTCGACCGGGTTCTCGATCGACCCTGGCAGGATATCGACCTCCTGCGGCCAGCTCGCGCGCTGTCCGGCCGCAACGAACAAGCCGCCGCCCTGCTCGACGAATCGCTGCAACCGGCGCGCCTGCGACGGCTGGACGACCACGTCATTGAGGACGATCGCCGCGCTGCGCCGCAGGTCGTCGTCGCCAAGCGCCTCGAGCTGTTTGGTGACGACTTCGAAGCGCGGCGCATCTCCAACGGCGAGCGCGCGAGACAGATACAGCCCTCCGCCGCCGCTCCCGCGATCGACAACGGTGACGTGCACCGGTTCGGTCGGCGAGATGATGAAGTTGAAGGTGTTGTCGGCGGCCAGCGCGTCGGGCGACAGCGTGACCGTCGCCTTCATGTTGCGGCCCCCGACGAGCACCGGCTCGAACTCGACGGACGAGGAACCGCCGGGCTCGAGCTTGACCGGCTTGGAGCCGTGCTTGATGCCGTTGACGTCGAGGGTGAGCGTCGTGCCGCTGACCGGCTGATCGGCTCGATTCGTCACCACCGCCGTGACGGTCACCCGCTCCTGATCGGAAAACGTCGAGCGCGCGAGCGAGACGGCCGGCACGCTGGCGTTCACTTTGTCCTGCGACCCGGTCACGGGAACGGGCGTCACCACGGTGCCCTTCGGCAGCCTGATGCCTTCTTCGCCGCGCCATCCCGTGCGCTGGAAGTCGCTGATCAGGACCACTTCGCGGCGCGGCAGCGTGGACTCGGCGAGGATGCCGCCGGCGACCTTCAGCGCCGGCGCATAGCGCGTCGCACCCGAACCGGGCTTCGCCGCCGCGACAGCCGCCGCCAGCGGCGAGCGATCCATCGACGCGCGCACCGCGATATCCGCGCCCGACGAAAACAGGACCACCGAGCCGCGATCGGAGCCGCCCATCCGCTTGATCTGTTCCTGCGCCGCCGCCCGCGCCGACTCCCAGCGATCCCCGAAGCCCATGCTGTAGCTGGTGTCGAGGAGCACCACCAGCTCGCGCGCCCCGGCGCCCGGCACGATTGGCAGATCCGCCTGGCGGATGAACGGCCGCGCGAACGCGAAGATGATCAGTGCCAGTGCCGTCACGCGGACGAGCAGCAGCAGCCAGTGCTGGATCTTCCGCCGCCGCACCGACTGGTACGGAATGCGCCGCACGAACATCAGCGACGGAAACCGGATGATCTGCTTCTTTTCGCGCTGCGTCAGATGCAGCAGTACCGGAATGGCCAGTCCGGCCAGGGCGACGAAGAACAGCGGGGCAAGGAACTGCACGTCTAGAACCTGGACTTCATCATTTTCGATCGCGCGCTCAAGTACCGGAACAACGCGAAATCGAGCGGTTTGGAGGTGTCGAGCAGCGTGTAATCAACGCGAACCGCCGAAAACGCCTGCGTCAGCGCGTCGATGTGTGCCTTGACCAGCGAACGGTACTCGTCGCGGAACGCTTCCGGCACCACCGGCATCTGCTCGCCGCTTTCCAGATCCTCGAACGGCTGCGCGTCCGAGAAGCCGAACTCCAGCTCCGTGGGATCCAGGACGTGGAAGACGATGATGTCGTTGCCGCGGAACCGCAGCGGCTGCACCGCATCGACGATGGCATCGGGGTCGTCGTAGAAGTCCGAGATGACCACGAGCACACCCCGGCGCCCGAAGTGCTCCGCCAGCTTGTGCAGCGGCTCCTTCAGATTCCCCGGACGTCCGGCCTTCAGCCGGTCCAGCACGTGCAGCACCGTTTCCATGTGCTTCGCCGAGGGCGGCACGTGCTCGATGACCTCGGTGTCGAACGCGACGAAGCCGACACGGTCGCGCTGATGGTGCACCAGGTTGGTCAGGCACGCGGTCAGGATGCGCGCGTAGTCGAGCTTGGTGATGCCCTTGCTGCCGTAGTCCATGGACTTCGACGCATCGAGCAGCACCGAGAAGTTCATGTTCGACTCGGCTTCGTATTCCTTGATGTAGTAGCGATCCGTCCGCGCCCAGAGCTTCCAGTCCATGCGGCGGATGTCATCGCCCGGCACGTAGCCGCGATGCTCGGCGAAGTCCACCGACGCGCCGAAATACGGCGTCTTGTGCAGCCCGTTGATGAAGCCGTCGACGACCGCCCGCGAGACGAGCTCCAGGTTCCCGATGCGCGCGAGCACAGCGGGATCCATGAACCGCGCGCCGGGTATCGCGTGTATCTCGGATGCCATGACTGCCGTCTGATCCCTGATCCCTGATCCCTGATCCCTGCTTCTACATACCCGATCGCGGAAGCGGAACCACGTCCAGCAGCCGATCGACGATCTGATCCGTCGTCACGCCCTCCGACTGCGCGTGGAAGTTGGTGATGATCCGGTGACGCAGGACCGGGTGCGCCAGCGCGCGGATGTCCTCGAAGCTGACGTGATAGCGCCCGCTGGTCAGGGCGCGCGCTTTGCCGCCGAGCACCAGGTACTGAGCGGCGCGCACGCTGGCGCCGAACGCCACCCATTTCTTGATGAAGTCCTGCGCGTCGGGATTCTTCGCGGAGCGCGTCGCGCGAACGATGTCGAGCGCGTGGCGCAGCACCGGCTCCGACACCGGCACCTTGCGCACGAGGCGCTGGAACGCAATCAGATCGTCGCCGGTCATCGGGCGCTCCAGCTGAGGATTCTGGATCGCCGTCGTCGTCCGCGTGACCTCGAGCTCCTCGTCGTAAGGCGGGTGCTCGATGATGATGTGGAACATGAACCGGTCGAGCTGCGCTTCCGGGAGCGGATAGGTGCCTTCGAGCTCGATCGGGTTCTGCGTCGCGAACACGTAGAACGGCTCGTGCAGCTGGTAGGTTTTGCCCTGCACCGTGACGCGGTGCTCCTGCATCGCTTCGAGGAGCGCCGACTGCGTCTTCGGCGGGGTGCGGTTGATTTCGTCCGCCAGCACGATGTTGGCGAATATCGGCCCGGGCGCAAAGACCATCTGCCGTCGCCCGGTCGCCGCGTCCTCCTGCACGAGGTCGGTGCCGGTGATGTCCGACGGCATCAGGTCCGGCGTGAACTGGATGCGCGAGAACTTCAGGTCGAGCACGCGCGCCATCGTGTGGATCAGCAGCGTTTTCGCCAGTCCGGGCGCGCCGACGATCAGGCTGTTGCCGCCGACGAACAGCGTCATGAGGACCTGGTTCACCACCTCGTCCTGCCCGACGATGATCTTCTTCAGCTCGCTGACGATCGCCTGCCGACCCGCCTTCATCCGATCCGCAAGCGCGATATCGTCGGGCGATTCCAGATCAACGACGTCGGACACCATACGATTCAAGGTCCTCTCCATGTGGGTTCCTTCGCTAAGAACTACTTGTTGCCTTCCGCCGCGAGGATCTCGCGCCGCTTGAGCGCCAGCGCCGTGGCCACGCGTTCGAATTCCGCCTGGTACTTGGCCGCCGGCATCCCGTCTTTCATCAGACGAAGGTTTTCCAGCTGCCGTTCGAGATCCAGCCGCTCCTGATACAGCGCGCGCAGTTTGGGATCGGTGGGGAGCCCGGCGCTGGCGGCGCCAAACGACAGGATGCCGGCCACCTTCCCGTCCGGGCTGACCTTGCCGTCCTTGCCCGCGACGCCGGGCGTCTGGCTGCCCTCCTTGTCGCCGTTGTCGTCGAGCAGCGCATGTTCCGTTGACAGGAGTCCCTGCTTCTCGTATGCGCGGGCCACTTCCGCCTTCGCGAAGTTGAACGCCTCGAGCACGCTGACGCGCTTGTTCTTGTCTGCATCGGCGGTATCGGACGTCAGGGCGTCGACGAAATAGCCGCCGAACAGCGTCGCGTACTGTTCCGCGCCGTTGCGCGTGGCCGTCACGATCGTTCGTCCAGGTCCGGACAGCTCTTCGACGAACGGGCCGCTCGAGCTGGTGGTGTTGACGAACACGATCTGCTTCGTCGGCAGCTTCCGCAGCATCGCGTTGAAGTCGGCCGCGCTCATGTCGCGACCGGGCAGGTTGAACCTCGCGGTTCGATCCGAGAAGCTGCCGTGCCCGATCAGCGTCACGAAGATCACGTCGTCAGGACCGGCCTCCTTCGCAAAACGTTCGAAGGCTGTCCCGATTTCCTCGCGGGTCGGCGCGCCGGTCAGGTTCTTGGCGGCGCCCTCGGCCGGCTTCTCCATCAGAAACACCAGACGCTCGGGCGGCACGCCAAGGCGGCTCGACGCCTCCGCCAGCTTCGTCCCCCACTGCTGGAATGTCTTTGCGTGTTCAGGGTCACCCGCGAGACCGACGACGATGAGGAGGAAGGCTTTGAGCATTCAGGCGAGACCAACCACGCGGCGATAACCCCATTCGGCACAGACCAGGCCGATGAGCGTGAAAAGGACGATCGGCATGTTCCAGAGCTCGCGCTCCTCCACCGCCGTGACACCGCGGCCCGCGACCCGCACGTCCTCAGCCAGACCCTTGGCGGTGCCGGCGGTATAGAACCGGCCGCCCGTCTCCTCCGCGATCCGCCGCAACGCCTGCGCGTGCATCGTCGGGTCGAAGTACTCGGCTTCGCTCGGCACGGCGCGAACGTATGCCGTGCTGCTGCCGACGACCTGGCCGCCAGCGCGCGAGGCGTCAACGGCGACTTCGTAGGCACCGGCCTTTGTACTGACGAACGTGCCGCGATAGTGGCCGTCGCGCTCGCCGGTCCACTGGAGCGGCACCGTTTCCGACGTGCCGTCAGGACGCCCGACCTGGGCGATGACCGTGGCGTCGTTCAGCTCGACGAACTGCGGATCGACGACCGTCGCGTCGATCGTCACCGGCTCGCCGGGATCGACGCGGTCGGTGCTCATCCGGACGTCGACGACGCTCGGCACACCGTCGACCAGCCAGCGCAGCATCTGCCGCCAGAAGTTCTCGTGCGTTTGATCCTCGACGCTGATCGACGCATCCATCTGCCACTGCCAGGTGTCCTGGGCCGTGAAGGCGATGGCCTTGCCGCGGCCGTAGGGTTGCGACGCCAGCACGATGCGCGAGCGGCCCGACTCGTCGGTGCCGTTCAACAGAACCGTGGCACCCGGCTTGGGCGCGAGCGGCGCGTTCACCGCCGCGGATC
>JBOGIQ010000281.1:0-8205 GCA_050742535.1 Vicinamibacterales bacterium
CACGTGGTCTGCGACAGTCGCGACGCGGCCACGTCGCGCTCTGTCGGAGCCGGATACAGGACCTCCCGGAGATCGATCCCCAGCAGCTCTGTCACAACCTCGGCGCAGGCATCGAACTCGGCACGGAACACCGCCTCGCCCTGGTACAGGGCTTTCGCCATGTCCACGAGCTGCGTGCCCTGTCCCGGGAACACCCACACGACCGGCGGCGCGGCGCCACCAACCGTGTGCGCGAGTCCGTTCCGCAGGCCGGTGGCGAGAACGCCGGCGTCGCTCCCGACAGCCGCGCGCCGCACCTGCTGCGCGGCCCGGCCCATTTGCATCGTGTAGGCCACGTCGGCCAGCGGCGTCTCGGGGTGCGTCTCGATCCAGCCCGCCAGCTGCGCCGCCGCGGCGTCGAGTGCCACGACCGATTGCGCCGAGATCGGAACGACCTGGCATGGCCGCCCCGCATCCGATTCGGACCTCGCCGGAGCTTCTTCCACAATCACATGAGCGTTGGTCCCGCCGATCCCGAACGAGCTGACCCCCGCCCGACGGGGGACGCCAGGACGCGGCATCCACGGCCGCAGCGCCGCAGGCACGTAGAACGGCCCGAGATCGAGCTGCGGGTTCGGTCTTCTGAAGTGGAGACTTGGCGGGAGCTCGCGGTGCACAAGTGCAAGGACCACCTTGATCAGCGCGGTGACTCCCGCTGCCGCGTCCAGATGTCCGATGTTCGATTTGACCGACGCGAGCGCACACGTCCCCGGACCGGCACCCTCCCCGAACACCTGGCGCAGTGCCGCAACCTCGATCGGATCACCCAGCGCCGTTCCCGTCCCGTGTGCTTCGACGTAGCCGATCGTGTCTGGACGTACTCCGGCGACGGCCTGCGCCGCGGCAATCACCGCCGCCTGGCCGTTGACGCCTGGCGCTGTGAATCCGACCTTGTCGCTGCCGTCGTTGTTGATCGCGCTTCCGCGAATCACGGCAAGGATGACGTCGCCGTCGGCAACGGCACGCGACAGCCGCTTCAACACGACGACGCCGACGCCATGGCCCGCAACCGTTCCCGCTGCCTGCGCATCGAATGGCCGGCAGTGTCCGTCGGGCGAGGCGATGCCGTCAGGGGTGTATCGGTACCCGGAGACCAGCGGCACGGTCACGGAAACGCCGCCCGCAAGCGCAATATCGCATTCGCCGGCGCGAAGCGCCTGACATGCCGAATGGACCGCCACGAGCGACGTCGAGCATGCCGTCTGCACCGTCACTGCGGGCCCCGTGAGCCCGAGCTTGTAGCTGACACGCGTGGCAAGGAAGTCCTGTCCGTTTCCGAGCAGCCACTCGTAGCCGTCCGGCGACGCGGACGCCCGATGACCTTCGGGTCGGGGCAGATACGTGTTCACGCTCGCGCCGGCGTACACGCCGACCCTCGAGCCGCGGCACCGGCCTGGTGCGTAGCCGGCGCGCTCGAGCGCTTCCCACGCGCACTCGAGCATCAGCCGTTGCTGTGGATCGAGCAGCGACGCATCGCGCGGTGCGTATCCGAACAGTTCCGCGTCGAACAGGTCGGCGTCCGCCAGCGCTCCGCGCGCTGCGACGTAATGGGGATCGGCAATCAGGCCGGAAGGGACGCCGGCCGCGCGCAACTCGTCTGGAGTGAAACGACGAATCGACTCGACCCCGGCGCGCAGGTTCTCCCAGAATGCCTCCACGCTGAGCGCCCCGGGAAACCGGCCGGCGATTCCAACGATGGCGATCGCGTCGTCGCTGGCGCGTGGCGCCTCAACCGCGTGCGCCTCATCAGCGTGCTCGCCGAGATGCGCGGCGAGCGCCGCGACCGTCGGGTACTGAAACAGCGTGACGAGCGGAACACGACGCCCGAGCGCTGCTTCGAGCCCCGACTGCACGCGCACAAGCAGCAGTGAATGTCCGCCGAGGTCAAAGAAGTTGTCGGCGGCTCCGACCTCCGTGGTCCCCAGCACATCCCGCCAGATCCGCGCGATCTGCGTTTCCAACCGGCTGCGGGGAGCCACGTACGCGGCGGCAGTCACGCGTATGGCATCGGGCGAGGGGAGCGCCGCTCGGTCCAGCTTTCCGTTGGCGTTCAGCGGTAACGCGTCCAGAACCACGACCGCCGCCGGAACCATGTAAGCCGGCAGCGTGGCCTGCAGATGCACGCGGAGGGCGGCGCCGTCGAGCGAGGTGCTCTCCTGCGGCGCGACGTATCCGAGAATCCGCCGCGCCTCACCCGTTCCATCGACGATCGCCACGGCTGCCGCGACACCCTCGATCGCACGCAGCGCCGCTTCGATCTCCGTCAGCTCGATGCGATGCCCGCGAAGTTTGATCTGCCCGTCGCGCCGGCCAAGGAAGTCCAGCACACCCGGACGCACCCAGCGGACGATGTCGCCGGTCCGGTAGAGGCGCGCGCCGACAGAACCGCTCACCCCGTCGGGCACGAAACGCTCCGCCGTCAACCGCCCGACACCTATATACCCATGTGCGAGCCCCATCCCGCCGATGTACAGCTCGCCGGGAACGCCGACGGGCGCGATCGCGCCAGTATCGTCAAGAACGTACAGCTCGGTGTCGGCAATCGGCCCGCCGATCGGGATTGTCGCGGCCGTCGCACCGACCGTCTCGACGGGGAACCACGATGCAAAGGTGGTCGTCTCGGTCGGTCCGTACACATGCAGCAGCCGGCGGGGTCCACCGGCCGCCTTGATCGACGCGACCCAGCGCGGCTCGACGGCCTCTCCCCCGAACAGCACGTCGTCGACGCTGTTCAACGCCGACGGAGCGTCCGCCCCAATCTGGTGGATCAACGCCGTGGTCAGAAACAACGTCGTCACACCTGACCGCTGGAGATATGCCCCAAACGCCGATGGTGCCAGCGTGACGTCGGTGGGCACGATGACGAGACGGCCGCCATTCAGAAGCGCGCCCCAGATTTCGAACGTGGCGGCGTCGAACGCGGCCGTTGCCGCCTGCGCGATCACCGTGCCCGGGCCGAGGGACACGTAATCGGTGCCGCACACGAGCCGGAGGACGGCACGCTGCGGCACCGCAACACCTTTCGGCCGTCCCGTAGATCCAGAGGTGAACAGCACGTAGGCAAGGTCGTCGGGATGGCCCGCAGCACCCGCGCTGCGACCCGCGTGGTTCAGCGCCGTCTCGTAACTGACGACCTGCCAGGGACCGTCGGGCACCGTCGCGGTCAGGGCGTCGGTGGTGACGACGACCCTGACGCCGGCATCCGCCCACGCCGCGGCGGCACGGGCAGCCGGCTGTCGTGGGTCGAGCGGCACGTACGCACCACCGGCGCACACGATCCCGACGACGGTCGTAATCAGACGCGCATCGCGGTCCTGCCAGATACCCACCGGGACGTTCGGCCCCACCCCGTCGGAACGCAGGACGTGTGCGAGCCGGTGCGCGGCCGAGGCCAGATCGGCATAGGTCACGCGCGCGTCGCCGTCCACGATCGCGAGCGCGGTCGCGTGCCGCGCCGCAACCGTCGCAAAGACAGACGCCAGCGTCGCCTCGGGCGGGTACTCGGCCGGCCGCCCGACGCCGCTGCGGATCGTCCGCGCGCGCTCCTCGGCCGGCAGCAGTGACACGTCCGCGACGCGGACATCCGGATTGGCCGTTACCGCTTCCAGCACCTGCACGAAGTGGGTCAGGAGCCGAGCGATCGACTGGCGCTCGAACAGATCACTGCCATAGTAGGTTGACAGCTCGATGCCGTCGCGCCGATCCGCGGCGTGCAACTCGATGTCGAACCGCGTGGTCTCCTCGTCGAGATCGAACGTCGCGCTCGTGACACCGCTCAGTCGCAACGTGTCGAAGGTTGCGGCCTGAACGGCGAACGCAACGCGGGCGAATGGATTCTGGTTGCCGTCGCGAGTCGGGCTGAGCTCCTCGACCAGCTTGGCAAACGGCAGCGCCTGATGCTCGTAGGCGCCGAGGGCGACGTCGCGAACGCGCTGCAGCAGATCCCGGAACCGCAATCCAGGCGTGACGGTGGTGCGCAGCGCGACCAGGTTCGCAAAGAATCCGATCAGCGGCTCCAGTTCGTGCTGCGCCCTATTCGCGATGGGGGTCCCGACGCAGATGTCCGATTGGCCGGTGTACCGGCGCAGCAGCAGCGTGAATGCCGCAAGCATCGTCATGAACAGCGTGGTACCCGTCTCGCGCGCCAGTGACCGGATCGCGGCGCTCAACCGGGTTGACAGTGCGAAGCGTTCTGTTTGTCCCCGGCTGCTGGCGATGCTCGAGCGCGGTCGATCGGGCGTCACGATAGTCGCCTCGGCTCCGTCGAGCTGGGTCTGCCAATAGGCGAGCTGCTCAGCCAGTTCGTTCCGTTCCCAGCGCCCGCGCTCCCACGCCGCGTAATCGCCGTACTGGATCGGCAATGGCGGAAGCGTCGCCGGCTGGCCGGAGATGAGCGCGGCGTAGAAGACCGACAGCTCGTGCACGAGCGGATCGATCGACCAGCCGTCCGACACAATGTGATGCGCGGTCAGCAGCAGCACGTGCTCGTCGCCTGCCCGTCGAACGACGCTGCCGCGGAACAACGGTCCCGCCGCGAGGTCGAACGGACGCCCGGCCCGCTCGAGCAGCAGATCCCGGACGGCAGCGTCAGTCGAGGCCAGGCCGGTGAGCTCGACGCGCTCCAGCTGGAACGCGCCCGGACCGGGAACCTGAAACACCTGGCCATCGCGCTCCTCGAAGATCGAGCGCAGGATCTCGTGACGATCGACGATCGCCGCGAGACTGCCCTCCAGCGCGTCGACGTCGAGAGGCCCGGTGAGCCGCAGTGCGGTCGACCCGTTGTAGGCGCACCCGTCGGGATCCAGGCGGTGCAGGAACCACATCTGCTCCTGCGCAAAAGACACCGGATAGCGGGGACGCGACAGGCGTGGGATGCCCTCGACGGCACGGCCCGCGGCGGCGCCACGGTCGACCTTGAGTCGAGCGAGCAGCGCCTGCCGTTGCGCGGGTGTGAGTGCGCTGATGCGGCGGCTGATGCTATCCATGCACCCGCGCCCTCATATGCGCTCGATCTCCGCCAGCGCGGCGCGCAGCGCGTCCGGATCTTCGAGTTCCGCCTGCTGCTGGACGATCGCCAGCGACAGCGCCTCGACCGTCGGCGCCTCGAAGATCGTCCGCAGCGGAAGGTTCACTCCCGATATGCTCCGCACGCGCGCCATCATCCGAGTCGCGCTGAGTGAGTGGCCGCCGAGCTCGAAGAAGTCGTCGGTCACGCCGACCGACTCGAGCTTCAGCACGTCACGCCACACGGCCGCGATCTGTTCCTCGAGCGGCGTCCGCGGTGCAACGCTCGTCCGGCGTGTGGGGACCGGCTGCGGCAGGGCGCGCCGATCGAGCTTGCCGTTGGACGTCAGCGGCAACGCGTCGAGGAAGACAATCGAGGACGGCACCATGTACTCGGGCAGCAGGCGTCCCAGGTGCTGTCGCAGGTCGGCCACGAGCCGATCCGGGCTGCTCCAACGCTGGACGGTGCCGCACGCCGCGGCCTCCACCGGGTGCTCGCGCACGGCGAAGACACTGTACAGAGCGGTGCCGGCAAGCATCGGATCCTGATCGATCGTGAGCTGAAAGCCGGCGCGCTCGAGTACCGATCGAACCGCGGCCAGCCGGCCATTCTCGTCGTGGACCTCGACGATGACCTGGCGGATTTTCGGCCAGTCCGCCCGGTCGATGCCTTCGAGCACTCCGAGCTCGCTCTTTTCGACGTCGACCTTCAGCAAGTCGATAACGGCGATGCCGCGTTCGCGTATCACACCCGAGATCGTCGTCATCGGACAGTGCACGGTCTCGGCGATGAGCCGGTCCTGCAGCAACTCGTCGAGCAGCGCCGGCTCCTCGTCGATCCCCGCATGCTGGTTCCGGATGAACGCCTGAACGACGGCGCGCTCGTCGCCCGCGTCGGCAAAACGGCCCGAGAAGATCGAGACCCTGGGGTAATAGGTGAACGTTGCTCCGCCCGCGCGCTCCGCAACCGCCAGCGGCATCGGCCGAATGTCCAGTCCGTGCAGCTCCGCGTTCAGTGCCAGGACGTCGTACACCGGCGGAATCGGCTCGAAGGCATAGATGGTGGCATCCGGATAGCGCGACGCAATACAGAGGCTGAACATGCCGATATTGGCGCCGACATCGAACACGCAGGCTCCAGGCCCGAGTGCAACGCCATGCCGCAGGTACCGTTCGCCGCCGAAGATCTCGCCGTACAGAAAATCCGTTTCATTGCGGTTCAGCTCGACGATGGCCAGGCCGTTGGGCAGTTCGCACCAGGTTCGTCCGTGCAGACGGCCACCCCGCTCCCACGCCGACAGGCGTCGAACCGCCCCCGCCGTTGCCGCATCGGGAACGACGAAGGCGGCGATCCGCGTGTCGCCGTCGCTCGTCACGGCCTCGACGAAGACGTCGCGGACGACCGGATGCGCACGGAGCGCCTGCGCGATCTCGCCGAGCTCGATGCGAAAACCGCGCACCTTGACCTGCTCGTCGCCCCGGCCCAGGTACTCGAGGTCACCGTCACTGAGCCGGCGTGCGATGTCCCCGGACCTGTACAGCCGCGCACCGGGAATCCCTGAAAACGGATCGGGCACGAACCGTTCGGCCGTCAGCCGCGGATGGTTGACGTACCCGCGCGCCACGCCGGCGCCACCCACGAACAGCTCACCGCGCAGTCCGACCGGCACCGGCTCGAATGCGGAGTCGAGCACATAGACCGCGAGGTCCGGAATCGCCTGCCCGATGACACTGCGACTGCCTGCAAAGACGTCCGCGCGCGCGAGCGGCCGGAACGTCACGTGCACGGTGGTCTCCGTGATCCCGTACATATTGACCAGCAGCGGACGGTCGGCGCCGTGCCGCTCCACCCACGGCTGCAGGGCGCGAACGTCCAGCGCTTCGCCGCCGAAGATCACGTACCGCAGGGAACGAAGAGGACCTGCGCCTGAATGCCGATCGGCTTCCATGAGCTGTCGAAACGCGGAGGGAGTCTGATTCAGCACCGTGACGCCTTCATCAGACAGCAGCGCGCGGAATGAGTCGGGCGATCGGCTGACCCAGAACGGCACCACGACCAGACGTCCGCCGTAGAGCCACGCACCCCACAGCTCCCAGACCGAGAAGTCGAATGCCGCCGAGTGGAACAGGGTCCACACGTCCGACGGTCCGAACCCGAACCACGCGTCGGTGGACTCGAACAGTCGCATCACATTGCGGTGTGATACCCCGACGCCCTTCGGCCGGCCGGTCGATCCTGACGTGTAGATGATGTAGGCCAGCTTCTCCGGATCGATGTTCACCTGCGCGTTCGACGCATCAGCGTCCGCGGGCAGATCGTCGACGCACACGACGTCGTACTGACCATTCGGCAATGCTCCCTGGAGCGCCGTGTCAGTGACGACGGCGCGGACCTGCGCGTCCGCGAGCATGAACTGTATGCGGTCCGGCGGATACTGCGGATCCACGGGCACGTACGCGGCTCCGGCCTTCAGAATCCCGAGGACCGCGATCGGCAGGTGCGCCGAGCGTTCGACGTACAGCGCGACGGTCGTCTCGACGCCGACGCCGCGCGAGCGGAGCACGTGCGCGAGCTGGTTGGCGCGCTCGTTCACGAGTCGATACGTCACGCGATCGCCCCCGCAGACCACCGCCACTGAATCCGGGCTGCGCTCCACTTGCGCCTCGAAGCGGCTGACCAGGGTTGCTGGCCGGGGCGGCGCCTCGAGAGCCGGGGCAGGGTTCCACGCCGACAGCAGCCGTTGCCGCTCCGCCGCCTCGATCAGCGGGAGTTCGGAGACCCGGCGCGACGGCGCATCGACGATGCCATCGAGGATCGCGATGAAGTGCCGCGCCATCGACTCGACCGTTTCACGGTCGAAGAGCTCGGTACTGTAGCGCCACTGCGCCTCGATGCCGGACTCCTGCTCGAACAGAATCAGATCGAGATCGAACATCGAGCCGATCTGGCCTCCCGACACGAACTGCAGCGGCAGCGCAGCGGCCGCGGCGGTGTCCGCGGTGCCGCGCGCGAGCCTGTCCCAGGTGAACGCCACCTGCAGCAGCGGCGACTGGCCGGCGCCGGAATCCTGCCGGTAGCGTTCGACGAGCATCGGAAACGGCAGCCCGGCGTGATCGAGCGCCTCAGCCACCGCCCGGCGCACGCGGTCGAGCAGCACCTCG
>JBOGIQ010000282.1:0-8204 GCA_050742535.1 Vicinamibacterales bacterium
GCTCCGCTACTGGAGCATCACGTTCGAGGATTCGATCGGTCGATCGCTCGGAACCCTCTCCGATGCCAGCCTGCTGCCAAACGCCGCGGGCTACGTGACGCTCGTGGTCAGCTTCGGCTCGACGCTCCCCGCACACGTCACGGCCGCGAATGGATACACGGCCCTCACGGCGCCGCTGCAGTCGGCGTCCCGCCTCGTGATGCGGAACTACCTGCCCGCGCCGACGTTCGGCTGCAGCACACTGAGCGTTCCGCCGCGCACGTCCGAGTATCACATCAACGGTGGATATATGGGGGAATTCACCCCGGTCATTACCTTCCCGCTTGCGTCGTCGCTCCCCACCACGGCGCAGGCGGTCAACCTGAACGAACCGTGCGGTGCACCATGACACGGTACGCGTCACGCGACGTCTGAGCCGCGCGATCGAGCGCCGGCGACCTGGTCTTGCAGCGCTTCGATGAGGTTTCCGGCCTGGCAGACGCCATCCTCCCTCGCCAGGCGCAGCCTCCATCGTTCGCACGCCCGGCGGATTCTTTCAGAAGAGGTCATCGCGCTCACGAGCCGCGCCAGATGATCGACGGCGACGTCGTCAATTGACAGCATCTCCGCGACTCCCAGCCGCACGACGCGGTTGCCGACGTCGAATTGCTCTCCGCGCATTGGTGCCGCGATTTGCGGAACGCCAGCCCAGAGCGCCCGCGCGGTTGTGCCAATGCCACCGTGGTGGATGACCATCGAGGCACCCTGAAAGAGCTCGTCGAACGGTGCGTACGGCATGTAGGTGACGCGCGGCGGCAGCTCGCGCGGAACGTGATCGCGGTGTGGCGTCACGAGCACGCCCGGGCGGCCCAGGCGGGCGCACGCCGCAGCGACCTTCGAAAAGAACTCGAACTGTCCGCGAGCCAGGCTGCCTGTCGTCGCGACGATCGGGCGAGGCCGTCCCCCGGCCCCGCCGTCGTCCCCCGGCTCGGCCGACCCGCTGTTGCCTTCCAGCGGGAAACCGACCGTCACCGCTTCGGCCGGCCAGTCGCGCTGGGGAGCCGCGAACCAGTCGGGCCAGAGGCAGAGTACCAGCCGGGCACGGTTCCCCCTGGACGCATCGAGGGCCGGCAGGTCGAGCTGCCGCCGCAGCACCGGCAGGGGATGCGTCTCGGGAAACACCGGCATGCGATGGGACTCGCGGGTCAGAACGCCCTGTCGCAGGTCACGCAACCGGTCGAGCGCCGTCATCCGGCGCGGCGTCCGAGTAATCCAGCGCGCCCATGCCGGCAGCAGCCGTTCGGGATGCGGCGGATCGAAGCGGCTGGGCATCCGCCCGGGCGCAATCACGAGCCGCACCCGCGGCAGGAGACGCTTCTCGGCGACCATTGACGCCGCGGCGTCCTGACCGACCACGATCGCCCGCCCGAAGGACTGCAGCGCCTGATCGATGACCCGATAGTGGTCCGCGAGCTTGTCGAAGTAGTGCTGATTGAAGATCAGGCGGCCGCTTTTGACGTCGGCGCCGCCGCCGAACAAGCCGTCATCCGCCATCAGCCGTTCTTGATCGGCGACGGTGCCAACCGGCGTAAAGGTGAGGCCCGCATCGACCGCGGTTCGTTCGTAATAGGGATTGCCGACAAAGAGCACCGCATGACCGCGCCGCGCCAGCTCCGCGCCCACGGCGATGAGCGGACGCACCTCCCCGGCGGCGCCGAGCGTCCCGCAGATGACCACCCGCAGCATGAACCGTCCTACAGATGGTCGAGCGCGAGTCGCAATACCCGGTTCGACATGTTCATGCACCGCATGATGACGTTGTCGAACAGGAACTTCTTGCGTCGTTCCTTACGAAGGATTTCCTCGCTCAGGTCGCGCACGCGCTGGCGTACGACCACGGAATACAGGGCGTAATCGGAGAGGTCCTTTTCCTGGAACGGCTGCGGCTTCCGCACCTTCACACACACGCCGACACCGTACGGGTTCTTCTCCAGCCGCTCGATGGTGCAGTCTGCGAAGATGTGCTCCATATCGGACGGTTCGTAGCGCCAGAAATCGTGCGGGTAGGCATGAAAGGGAAACCCGATCGACGGCGTCGTGATCAGCAGCACCCCGCCTGGCCTGCAGACGTTCTTCAGATTGGAAATCACCGCACGCCAGTCACGGACGTGCTCGATGATTTCGGTGGCCACCACGACGTCGAAGCTTTCGGCGCCGAGCTCGGCGACCATGCGTTCCGCGCTGCAGACGCGATCGACGCCGCGTCCCGCCGTCATGTCGATACCGACGTACTCCAACGGCCGCCACGACTCGACGATCGGTCGAAGGCTGCCGTTGACATCGATGGAGCCGACTTCGAGTATCCGCCTGCCCTCGACTTCGGCGGGATTGAGCGCCTTTGCGCAGAACACCACACACGCCACGTTACACATGGATTCTTCGCTCGAATCCACGAACCATGCCGCCGTTGCGTGAACAGGGCGCTGTGCGCCGGCCGGCGCAAGGGCCCGTCAGACCGAGCGGCCCGTGATACGGTTTTCGGGGCGTCGTGATCCGCGCAGGCCGAAAACGTCGCGCAGATCTATGGTTTCGATGCGCCACCAGCCGGGATAAACATCGCCTGTCGCGGCGACTTTTGGCCTTCGCCCGCCGGCTGACGGGTTCCTAGCACCTTGCGTTCCGTGCGTTTGGCTCCCGCGCACATAGCAGCAACTTTGGCGGCCGCCTTGCTGAACTGGGAGCCGCGGCGCCGCTCCCCCGACCAACTTCGCGCGGAAACGCCCGTCCATACATGACTGCTGATTCGCCTCTCCGGCTCGCGCTTCTCAACTACGCGGACGTGAACAACTTCGGTGACGTGCTCTTTCCCATGCTGACGGCGCGGGAACTGCGGCGGCGGCTGCCCTCCGCCGCCATCGACTTCATCTCCCCGACCGGCACCGGACCGGCGCCGGCCACCCGCTACGACGCCGCGTCGCTGGCGCGATACGACGCGATTGTTCTCGCCGGCGGCGAACTGATTCATCGCTACGACCGCGTGCTGAGCGCGATCTACGACAGCTTGGACCTCGACGCGATCGACAATCCGACCGATCTCGTATTCGGGTGGTCGCACGTGCGCGGGCCGTACAAAGCCTGGTTCGGACTCGGCGTTCCTCCGCTGGACCAGCGCGGAGCCGCCTCGATCAGAGGCGCGGCCCCCGGCCTCGACATGGTTCACGTTCGTGGAACCGGCTCCGCCCGACGACTGCGTGAGGCGGGAGGTACCTGCACGATCGGTCCGGACATCGGGTGGCTGTTCTCCGGGCTGCTGGAGACACCGCCTGCCGCTTCCAGTCGCCGCTACGTCGTGTTCCAGGCGCTGCCACCGGGCGTGCCGGAGAATCTCGGCGTCATCGTCGAGCCGTTGCGCGCGTTGGAGCGCCGCGGATTCGAGATCGTGCTGCTGCCGCTCTCGACCTGCTGGCAGGACTACGTCGTCCTCGGGCGAATCGCCGACACCTCCGGCTTCAGACTGCTGGATTATCGGACGCCTGAACTCACGAAGCTCGAGATGCTCGCCGGTAGCGCCTTCTATGTTGGCCAGAGCATGCACGGGTTCATCTCGACGCTCGCCAGCGGGCAGCCGGCCGGCCTCTGCTTCCCCAGAGGCGACGACAAGTTCGGCGAGCTCCTGGGCGACAACGGCCTGGAAGATTTGCGCATCGACACGTGGAACGAGCTGCCGTCTCTCATCGATCGGCTTCTGCGGATCGAGACCGATAGAGTGTGTCGCCTTCGCGCCTCGACGAGCGCTCAGGCAAGCGCCGCCTTCGACGCGCTCGCGGACAACGTGCGCCGGCACGCCGAGCGCCGCCGGCGCGTGCACTGACAGGACGGCCATGGCAATTCACCGCCTCTCGAAGCTCTTCGGCGCGCACAACGTCACGCCTCCGCTCGACGAGCACGAGATCACGATCGGCACCCGGCGGTACCGGACGCATCGTAGCTTCCTCAACCGCCTGACGATGCACGACCGACACGAGCCGTGGCTCGATGCGCCGTACGCCGCGGCCCTCGGGGTGAAGCCCGGCGCCATCGTCGACGTCGGCGTGAATACGGGCCAGACGATGATGAAGATGCTCGCCCTGGATCCGGACCGGAGGTACGTGGGATTCGAGCCGCAGCTTGACTGTTGCTTCTTCGTTGATCAGTTCATCCGCCGTAATCAGCTCCACACCCACGCGCTGCTGCCGATCGGCCTTTCCAACCGCACCGGGATTGTCTCGCTCCTCAAACGATGCGCCGATGCGGATGGCGCGGCGAGCATGGTAACGGGCTTTCGGCCGGACGACTTCTACGCCGACAGACAGGCGATTTACGTGACGAAGGGAGACGATCTGATCGCGTCGCTGGCGATCGAAGATATTGCACTCATCAAGATCGACGTCGAGGGCGGCGAGCTCGAGGTCATCGAGGGATTCACGGCTACGCTCGAGCGATGGTCGCCCTTCCTCTTCTTCGAGGTGCTCAATCACTTCCTGGTCGCGACCGGGCAGGCGCTCGACGCCGCCATGGTCGCCTTCCGCGACGGCAGGATCGAGCGGATGGAGCGCCTGCTTCGCGGGCTCGGTTATCGCATCTTCAACATCGTGCCGGACCGACCGGTGCGGGAGGTGATGCGCATCGAGCCGCCAGTCTCGTCCGACCTGACCATCACCGACTACGTCGCTGCGCACCGCGACCACGCCCCGCAGTTGCTGGCCCGCATGGGCCCGGCCTTGGCGTCGTCTGGTCGGACGTGACAACGAACCCACGGACGCGCGATGCGCGCCCGGACGCGTCACGAGTGGCCGAAGCGATCTCCCGCCAGTCGGCGACGACGGAGCGCACCTTGGGCAGGAGCCCTCGCAGCCAGCCGCCGATTCCGGACCCGGCGAAGTTGCCGATCCACGAGACGGGTCTTGGCCGTCGATACTCAAACACCGGCAAGGTCAGGTACCAGTCATTCTCGACGTAGATCACGCCCGCGTCGACAAGCCCCTTGAGGCATCCCTCGGGATCACGCGCAAACTCGGACTGGGTGAACGAGACTGAGGCTTTCCGGCTGCGCCAGTCGGCGATGCGCTTTCTCACGCCGCGGACTCGCCACCGCGGTGCCGTGACGGGCACACCACCATCCGACGGGCCTGCTTCGTCCGGCACGGCATTGCCTTGAATCACCGTCAGCCGCGTACTCCGGCTGCCCGAGAGCTCCTGCACGACCGCCGGCAGCTTTCGCGGACGATCGAGCGCCTGAAACACCGCGGCCGCATGATCGATGAGTCGAATATTTTGGCGGACGAACCCCGCTCGGCGATCACGGACCAGGATCGTGTCGCCGATGCGTTCCCACGTCAGCGTGCAGCCGCGCACGTTCCACTTCTCCCGCCAGCGGGCGAGTGCCTTGCTGACAGGCTCGAAATACGGATACTCCTGCTCACCGCGCGGCTCGAAATAGTAGGCCAGCTTCGACAGGACCTCCTCGGAGAACGGGTACAACTCGCTGTAGAACGCGGCGGGACGCAGCTCGGTTCGCGGCTGGAGGAACATCGGGCTGAAGCGGTGGTACTGCGCGGCGACGACACCGTAGATGGGCGGCTGCAGATGCACGAGCAGCCGCATATTGCGCGCCATCATCTCGTACTCCGCCGGGTCCTCCCCCGCAAAGCCGCCGAGCACGCCGTAGAACGCTGAGACGCCGCTGTCGCTGGCGTACTTCAGAAAGGCCACGTTCTGAATTCCGTGTATACCCTTGTTCATCAGGCCGAGCACGCTGCTGCTGAAGCTCTCGATGCCAGGCTGAATGCTCGTGATGCCCGCATCGGCAAGGCGATCGACCTGCTTGCGATTGAGATTGGCCTTGATCTCGTAGAAGAAGTCGACTCCGAGTTTGCGGCTGCGAGCCCAGTCGATGAACCCGCCGTAATAGCTCGTCGAGATGATGTTGTCGGTCATCGACAGATGCCTGGGCCGGTACCGTCGGACCACGTGCTCGACCTCCGCCTGAAAGCGTTCGGCGGTCTTCTGTCGGAATGCCATGCCGTTCGCATTCAGGCCGCAGAAGACGCAGTGGTGCTTGGCGCCCCACCAGCAGCCGCGTGACGACTCGAGCGTGACCGTGAGCGGCAGGTGCCGGATGTCCGACGATTCGCGATCTGAGACGTAGTCGTCGTAGTCGGGAAACGGCAGGCTGTTCAGGTCCTCCAGCGGTACGGCCACCGGCCCTCTCGTGACGCGCCCCTCGGCGTCGCGATACACGAGCCCGGGAACGTCGGCCAGCGACGAACCGTCCGCGAGCCGCCGCATGAACTCCGGAAAGGCGAAATCGACCTCGCCCGAGAACACGTAGTCGAGGAACCCGAACTGCGCGAGAAGCGTTTCGCCCATCACGTCGTCGCAGTTGGCACCTCCGAGCACGATCGTCTTCTCGGGCCACCTCGCCTTGAGCCGCCTGGCCAGGGCCAGACCCGCCATACTTTGAAAGAAGGTTGAGCTGATGCCGACCACGTCATATGAGGCGAGACGCTCGACCATCTGATGGATCGACTCGTCAGTCGTCGCTTTCAGTCGGCGCATCCACACGCCCGGCCGAGTCCGATCCTGAACGAGGCTGGACCAGGACGATGCCAGTCGCCGTTCTTTCTCCCGATCCATCGCCGACAACCGCTCGGAGATGCGCGGATCGTTGCCGTCGTGATCAGGAAACACGTGCTGAACGAACATCCATTCGTTCAGCGGCAACAGATATGACAGCGCGTTGTGCATCGCGACCCGCCGCCGCGCTCTCGTGGCCGGGAAGGACCGGATGAAGTCGATATTCCAGTAGAAGGTACGGCAGTCGAATCCAAGCTTCTTGACGCCGGCGGACAGAATAGCCAGCCCGAGTCCGGGCACGAGCGGACCGTACGGCGGGTAGACCAGCGCCACTCGCAGGCTCCGCGCCCGAGGAAGTGTTTCGCCCGGCATGTATCGCGAACGGGAGCCGCTACCGGACATGTCCACGTCGCCGCTGTTGATCGTCATAGGTGGTGGGCTGTGCGCAGGTCGTTCGAGACGCCGAAAACCGGGGGTGATGCTGGTGCAAAAAGGCAAGGGTTATGCCATTGCACTCGTTGGTGCTCACTGGTGATGAGACAGGTCCGGCGACGATCATCGTCCGCACGCCGCATAAATGGCTGCCGGTCGAGCGACTCCATCCACAAGTTTCACTGCGCGGCGCTTCTCGACCGCTGGGGACGCAACCCGGACATCCGCCGCTGCCAGCCGTGGATCGCCCGCGCGCACCAGTCGAGCGTCTTGGTCGCCGTGGTGTCGAGCAGGTAGCGCCCCAGCACGCCTGATTTCGCCTTCTCCATGAGCAGATACCGCCGGAATGCCTTGCTGCTGGTATCGACCGGCGTCGTATCGGCCAGCGCGGCGCGCATCTCGTCGGCCCGCATCCGCTCACAGCCGCTCCGATCGAACGCCAGGAACATCGGACGGTACATTCCGGCGTTGTTCACCATGGTGACCGCCTTCATGTGCCCGCCGGCCACCAGGCGCCGCCGCTCGATGACCGCTGACGATCTGGCGACCCGAAACGAGATCGCCACCCGCTCGGTGTCGCTGTCCTGCGTTCGGTGCACGAGATCGCCTCGCATCAACAGCAGATCTCCTTCGTGGAGGTACGGCGTCTCGGCGAGCGACTCGACGTCCACCCGCATTCGATGCATCGACGCCGAGTCCCAGCATGTCCAGATCGGGACACCGCCCACCTTCAGCAGCGCTGACGCGCCGCTGCGATACAGGTATCGATGCGCCTGCGGGTCCGCGCTGGCAAGCACGTCGAACGGCAGGACACACAGGTTCGACTTGTCCCGGCGCGGCTTCACGATCGGAATGTAGAAGTTGAGGTAGTCGTAGTGGTTCTGAAAGCGGAAGTAGGGCTCGCTGTCCTGATGCCATGGGAATCGGATGCCGAACTTCGGACCGGTGCTGAAATAGACGCCGCCGTCGAAGAAATCCACACACAGATCCGTGCTGCCGTTCACGCGCGCCAGCACGTCGTCGATGCGGCCGCGCAGCCGCGCGTTGGCTGCCGGGGAGCTGCGCGCGATGCGGTAGTTCCGATTGGCGTCGAGCGGCTGGCGCTCGAAATCCTCCCGGTAGAACGCAATGTCCGCGGCGCTGAGAAACCCGCGCAGGACCAGGAACCCGCGCGTCTG
>JBOGIQ010000283.1:0-8192 GCA_050742535.1 Vicinamibacterales bacterium
GCGTACATCACCTCGACCGGTTCGCCAACGCTGAGCCCGCCGATCGCGTAGCCCTCGAAGCCGGTTTCGACCGTTCCCGCAGCGCTCTCGTCGCGCAGATCCTGAAACACGCCGCCCTGCACGATCCCGAACTGCGCTTGGCCAGGATTCGAGACCTGAACGTCGCGGTCACGCAACCCCGTGAATCGCTCGCGGCACCGCCGCGCCCACCGGAGCGACAGCTGCATCGACCGGGAGGCATCGTCCCGCGATGCCGGATACGAGAGGCACTCGTCCAGCACCATCGCGATGTCCGAGCCGAGCCGCGCCTGAATGTCGACCGCACGTTCAGGTGTCAGCACGTGGCGCGATCCGTCCAGGTGCGACTGGAATTCCGCCCCCTCTTCGCGGATCACGCGGCGCGCCGCAAGGCTGAAGATCTGGTAGCCGCCGCTGTCGGTCAGGATCGGCCGGTTCCAGCCGATGAACGCGTGGAGCCCTCCGCGGCGCGCGATGAGCTCGTCCCCGGGGCGGAGAAACAGATGATAGGTGTTGCCGAGAACGATCTCCGCCCCGGCGTCCCGAACGTCACGGTGAAGCGCGGCCTTGACCGTGCCCTGCGTGCCGACAGGCATGAATGCCGGCGTCTGCACCACCCCATGTGGCGTCTGGAACTCTCCGCGGCGGGCCGCACCATCGGTGCTGTGCAGCGTGAACCGAAATGAGCTCGTCATGTCCGCCTTTAGGCGGACCTATTATTAGTACGCGTGAGCAAACTGCGAGTCGGCGTGATCTTCGGCGGTCGATCGGGCGAGCACGAGGTGTCCATCGCATCGGCGGCCTCAATTTTCAAACATCTCGATCGCACGCTCTACGAGCCCGTGCCGATCCGTATCGAAAAGGATGGGCGCTGGGCGCTGACCTCGAAGGTGCCGACGGCGATTTCCGCGGCGGACGTCCTCAAAGAGTCGGCAACCGAAGCGCTGCAGGTCGTGGAACCCACGGCCGCCGTCAGCCGATCCGGGATCGACGTCGTGTTCCCGGTGCTGCACGGCACCTACGGCGAGGACGGTACGGTCCAGGGGTTGCTGGAGCTGGCGAACGTGCCGTATGTCGGGTGCGGCGTGCTGGCGTCCGCAGCCGGGATGGACAAAGCGGTGATGAAGAAGCTCTTCATTCACCACGGCCTGCCGGTCGGTCCGTTCATCGCCACTCTGCGTCACGAGTGGGAGCGGGATGGGGCAGCCATCACCAGGCGCGTCCGCGAAGAGCTGACGTACCCGGTTTTCGTAAAACCCGCCAATCTCGGTTCGAGCGTCGGCATCTCCAAAGCGAAATCGGATCGCGACTTCGAGACAGCAATGACGATGGCGCTGCAGTTCGACCGCAAGGTGGTCATCGAGGCGGCGGTGCCAAACGCCAGGGAGCTCGAGTGTGCCGTGCTCGGAAACGACGACCCCGAGGCCTCGCTCCCGGGCGAGGTGATTCCCTCGCGCGAGTTCTACGACTACGAAGCGAAGTACCTCGACGACAGCTCGCAGACGCTGATTCCGGCGCCGCTCGACGAGCGGCAGACCGCCGAAATCAGACGACTCTCCATCGAGGCCTTCAAGGCCGTCGAGTGCGCCGGCATGGCGCGGGTGGACTTTCTCCTGTCGCGCGATACCGGGCAGTTGTTCGTCAACGAGGTAAACACCATCCCCGGCTTCACGACCATCAGCATGTATCCGAAGATGTGGGAAGCCACGGGGCTGCCGTATCCCAGGCTGCTCGAACGGCTCATTCAGCTCGCCATCGAGCGCCACGACGAGAAGCAGCGGCTTCGCACCAGCGTGACGGAAGACCACGTCGATGACCGATGATGGTAGAGGTCGACCTTCAGGTCGGCCTTTCATGGTGTTGGTCACGGCGGCGGCCGTCGCGATTGCCGCCAGCATCCCGCGCGTCACAGCACAATTCCCAGGCCTGACCGGCGGCGAGCAGGTCGCCCGCACCTACGACGCCATCCTGGATGCCCGGTTCGAAGAGGTGACGCCTCTTCTGACGAGCACATGCCCTCCAGCGCCCGCCGAAGTCTGTCAGCTTCTGGCGGTGGTCTCGATGTGGTGGCAGATTCAGCAGGATCCGCTGCAGCGTGGTCTCGATCCAACATTCCAGAAGCAGTCGGACGCGGCCGTCGACCAGATGGAGCGATGGACCATGCGGGAACCCGTGCGTGCCGAAGCGTGGTTCTACCTGGGAGGCGCTGTCGGCGCGCGCGCGCAGTGGCGCGTACTGCGCGGCCAGACCGTCGCCGCGGCCCGCGACGGCAAGCGCATCAAGAGCTCCCTCGAGCGCGCGCTCATGCTCGACCCTGGCCTCCTGGATGCCTACTTCGGCATCGGCCTCTACCACTATTACGCCGCGGTGGCGCCGGCCTTCGCGAAGATGCTCCGGTGGCTCCTGCTGCTGCCGGGCGGGGATCGCGAGCGCGGGCTCGAGGAGATGCAGCGCGCCAGGAACGCCGGTCAACTACTCCGCAGCGAGGCCGATTACCAGCTCTATCAGATCTACCGCTGGTACGAAAAGCAGCCGTCGAGGGCGATCGAGCTGCTCACCGCTCTGGCCGCGCGCTACCCGCATAACCCGCATTTTTCTCAGCAAATCGCGGAAATCGAGGACCACACCGAGAATCACGCCGGCAGCCTCCGCGTGTGGGAAGCGCTCCGCGAGCGCGCGCGGTCCGGGCGCGTGGCGAATGCCGCAGCAGTCCTCGCGCGGGCCGAACTGGGAACGGCGCTCGAGCTCGATCACCTTGGCCGGCCCGAAGCCGCGCTCCCGCATCTGCGCGCGGTCATCGACGCGAAGCCGCGCTCACCCGTCGGCGCCGAGGCGCTCGCGCAACTGCAACTGGGCATCGCCTACGACCGGCTCGCGCGCCGCGAGCAGGCGATCGCCGCCTACCGCGCCGCGCTGATTGTCAACCCCGAAGGCGATCCGCTGACGATCGAATCACGCGCGCGCGCCGGACTCCGCACACCAGCGCGATGATCGATCCCATCGTGCTAATGGAGTTGATCACTCGCGCCGAGACTTGACAGAGTGGGTGCGATTGGACGTGGCTTTCGCACGATGAAGACCGCGATCTTTTGACAAGCCGATCGATTTTGTGCTTGACAGTAAGAAAATCTCACCCATAATCTACATCTGGTATGAGGGTGGATGGCTCAGCCCACCCGTTGTGACGGCCAAGCGGTTCGTCGGAGGCTGAGTCGCTAACTCTAAGGAGAGCACAATGGCGAAGAAGGCCAAGGGCGCGAAGAAGAAGGCCGCGAAGAAGCGGTAGTTCTTCGACAAGGCTTCAAGGGGTGCTCGCCAAGGGCACCCCATTTTTTTTATCTCTCGATTCACAGCACCTAGTTGACGCGCTCCCGATGACACGCACGCCACACCGCGTGTCGAAGTTCTGCGGGAGTGTCCCACGAAGCGAGAACGCCGGTATCCGGCCCGACGTGCCAGGCGGCAGGGTGCGCCGGGTACCGTGGCGCACATCTCGCGAACAGTTCACGTGAAGGGGGGGATTCAGATGGCGAAGAAGGCAAAGGGCGCGAAGAAGAAGGCCGCGAAGAAGCGCTAACTTCGAAAGCCAGAGGGCGGGGTTACTGCGATGCGGTGACCCCGTCCCAAATCCGCACGCTGCGCACGATATCCCCCTGCGCGATCCGATCGACAACCTCCATCCCGCTGACAACGTGCCCGAACACCGTGTACCGCGCATCCAGGTGCGGCTGCGGTGAGTGCGTGATGAAGAACTGGCTCCCGCCCGTGTCCTTCCCCGCGAGCGCCATTCCCACCGTCCCGCGCAGATACGGACGCTGGTTGATTTCATCGCGGATGGTGTAGCCGGGACCGCCCTCCCCGTCGCCGCGCGGGTCGCCGTCCTGGACCACGAAGTCCGGCACGACGCGATGAATGGCAAGGCCGTTGAAATATCCCTTGCGGGCGAGCGTCACGAAGTTGTCCACCGTCACCGGCGCATCCAGTACTGCCAGCTCGATCTCAATCGTGCCCTTGTCGGTTTCGATGAACGCGTGCGGGGAATACTTCGGATTCACCAACGTGAGGATCCGCTGCTCGTCGGCGGCGACGTCCGACGGCGCGGGGCGCATCGCCGCGTCCACGTCGGCGGCGCCGCCCTGTCGCAGGAGCGCCGCTGCCCGCAAGCGCAGCGCCCAGTCCTTGTCCGTCAGCGCCTGTTGGAGCATCTGCCGTCCGGTTGCCGGTTCGATGGCAGTAATCGCGGTGAGTATCGCGTCCCTGGCGCCATAGGTGAGGTCGCCGAGCGCGATCTTGTACGCCTCGAGGAGCGCCGGAATCGCCGCCACGGACTTGAGCTCGCCGAGCGCCGTGGCCGCGGCCGCGCGGACGGCAAAATCGTCGGCCTGCAGCTTCTCGAGCAGGATCTTCTCGAAACCCTGGGGCTTGCTCGCCGCCAGCGCCTCGAGCGCTGGGGGGACCACGCGCTGATCGCGGTCGTCGAGCAGCGTCCGGAGCCGTGGGAGACTGCGCTCGCCTGGAAGCGTTCCGAGCGCCGCCGCTTCAGCCACGCGCACGCTCCAGTCCTGATCCGGTTCCAGACCCGCAAGCGTGGCAATGAAGACGTCGGGATCCACTCGCGCCAGCGCCCGGAGCGCTGTGCCACGGATTCCGGGCAGCGGATCCATCATCAGGTCGATGAGCAGATCGGCGTGTTCAGCGGCCGCGAGCGAACCGATGCTGGTCGCCGCCTCCAGCCGTAACCCGGGATCGGCGGATCGATCCGCCACGATCTTGACCAGCAGTGCGATCGCGGCTGGTTCCGCGAGCGCTCCCAGACCGCGCACCGCCTGAATCACCACCGCCGGATGCGCTTTCCGCGCCTCGACGATCTGCCGCAAAGCGGCCGCCGCCTGCGGCGCCTTGAGGCCGGCCAGACCGCGGGCGGAAAACGCCGCCGTGTAACGCCCCGGCGTAGCGAGCAGCGCGAGGAGGGCGGGGGCGGCGCGTTGGTCGTTGATGCGCCCGAGCGCGTACGCCACCGGCCACCAGCGCGAGACAGGCTGGCCGGACGCGTCGAGCACCGCGGCCGCAAGCGCGTCGTATGACCCGAGCCGCACGAGGGCGTAGATCGCCAGTCTCGCCGCCTCCGCCGCGGGCGCCAGCGGATACGTCAGATCGTCGGGCTCGATGCCGTTGAGCGCCCCGGCCGCAATCTGCCGGCGAACGATGCCGCTGACCGCGTCCGCATCGGCGCGATTGCCGATCGAGCCGAGGGCTTCAGCCGCCCGGCCCTGGACGATCGGCTCGGGATCATCGAGCGACTTGAGCAGCGCCGCACGCGCCGACTGGTGCCCAATCAGGCCGAGCGCAAAGGCCGCCATCCGCCGCACCTCGACGTCTGCGTCCGCCAGCAGCGGCAGCAGCGGTTCGACGCCTTCGACCAGGCCGACGCGCCCCACGGCAAGAGCGGCCCGCCGTCTGATGCGTCCTTCCGCGTCGCCGAGCATCGGAATCAGATCCGACGGTGCGGGAAGCGCGTAGACCGCCGGCGTCTTCAGCGTCGCGGGCTGCAGGATTGCCGGCGGCGGCGGAGAGGGGTCCTTGAGGATCCGCTGGTCCTCGAGCCTGATCACCCACGCGAGCTTCTCTTCCGGCGTGATGTCGGGCGGCGGCGCTGGGGCGGAGGGAACGACCGTGGCAACCGGGACGGAGGCACACGACGCGGCCGCAAGCGCAAGGCAGAATGAAAGGAGCCGCCATGCGTGCATTCGCGGCGATAATAGCATCCTCATCTCACCAGTCATGCACCGGTACATCGCGATCGAGGGGCCGATCGGCGTCGGCAAGACCGCGCTCGCCACGCGTCTCGCCAGCCGGCTGGATGCAACGACGGTGCTCGAAGAAACCGAGAACCCCTTCCTTGCGGATTTCTATGCCGGACGGCCGGGCGCCGCGCTGCAGGCACAGCTCTTCTATCTGCTCAACCGTCATCGGCAGCAGATGTCGCTCCGCCAGGGGAATCTTTTTGCGCAGGCCACGGTTTCGGACTATCTGTTCGACCGCGACAAAGTCTTCGCCTACCTGAACCTCGACGACAACGAGCTGTTCATTTACCAGCGCCTCTACGATCTGCTCTACAAGGACGTGTCTCCACCTGATCTCGTCGTTTACCTGCAGGCGCCGACGGACGTCCTGCTCCGTCGTCAGCGGGATCGGGAGAAGGAGATTGAGGATGACATTCCGGAACCCGCGGCGGACTATCTGCGCGAGCTGAACGAGGCGTATCAGCATTTCTTCTTTCATTACACGGCGACGCCGCTGCTGGTGGTCGAAACATCGCAATTCGACCTGGCCGGCAGCGACACCGCGCTCGACGACCTGATCAGGCAGATCCGCGGAATGGGCCGCGGAACGCAGTACTACGTGCCCAGAGGCTGATCCTGGTCCGTAGTCCTTGGTTCTTTGTTCTTGGTCCGTAAGGACTTGTGCCCTTTTGCCTTTTGACTTTTGACTTCTTACTTGTCTTAATACCCCCTGATGGCGTGGTTCAAGAAGGCGCGCAAGCCCATTGCATCCTCCACCGCCGAAAAGCCAAGCCGGGTTCCAGAAGGTCTCTGGATCAAGTGCCCTGGCTGCACACAGCTCATCTACAAGAAGGACCTGGAAGAGAGCCTCAACGTCTGCCCGAAATGCGCGCATCATTTCCGCATCAGCGCCAGCGAGCGGCTCCAGGCGTTATTTGACGGCGGGCGCTATACCGAGCATTTTCCCAACCTGATTTCGGTCGATCCCCTTCGCTTCACCGACACGAAGCCGTATCGGCAGCGGCTGCAGAACACCATTACCGCCACAGGTCTGAAAGACGCGATCATCGTGGCCACCGGTCAGCTCGACGGGCTGGACATCGTTGTCGCCGCGATGGAGTACTCCTTCATCGGCGGGAGCATGGGGGTGGTCGTCGGCGAAAAGATCGCCAGGGCCGTGGAGATGGGGCTCGAGCAGCGGCAGCCGGTGATCGTCATCTCGTGTTCGGGCGGCGCCCGCATGATGGAGGGAGCGCTGTCGCTGATGCAGATGGCGAAGGTCTCGGCGGCGCTGGCACGGCTCGATCGGGCGCGGCTGCCGTTCATTTCGGTGCTGACCGATCCCACGACCGGCGGCGTGACCGCGAGCTTTGCGATGCTCGGCGATCTGAACATCGCCGAGCCGAAGGCGCTGATCGGGTTCGCGGGGCCGCGCGTGATCGAGCAGACCATCCGGCAGAAGCTGCCGGATGGATTCCAGCGCAGCGAGTTCCTGGTGGAGCACGGCATGCTCGACCTGGTCGTCGATCGCCGCGAGATGAAGGCGACGCTTTCGCGCGCGCTGCGCTTCATGCGCGCGGAGCCGGCTGCAGTGGAGCGCGTTCCGGTGGGTGTCGGAATACTCTCGCGGGAGTCCTGACCCCAGCCAGCCCTTGTCACTAGAACGTCTGTTCGCGCTCGAGAACTTCGGGATCAAGCTGGGTCTGCAGAACATGCAGACCCTGTGCGACGCGCTCGGTCACCCGGAACGGAGCTTCGCCTCGCTGCACGTCGCCGGCACGAACGGCAAAGGCTCGGTCACCGCATTCGCCCATCGTGCCCTGCTGCTGCAGGGTCTTCGGGCGGCGCGCTACGCCTCGCCGCACCTCGTCGATTTGTCGGAGCGGTTCGTCATCGGTGCGTCACCGGTCGATCAGCGCACCCTTCAGCAAACCGCCGACGACGTGCTCGCGTGCGTCGATCGTCTGCAGTCCGACGGCACCCTGTCCGTCACGCCGACCTTCTTCGAGGTGACCACAGCCATGGCCTTCGAGATGTTCCGCCGCGCCGGCGTCGAGGCGGCGGTGATCGAGGTCGGGCTCGGCGGCCGGTTCGACGCAACGAACGTCATAACGCCAGCCGTGGCCGCCATCACCACCATCGGAATGGATCATCAGCAGCACCTGGGATCCACCATCGCCGCCATTGCGCGCGAAAAGGCGGGCATCATCAAGACAGGAGTGCCGGTCGTCATCGGAGATCTGCCACAGGACGCAGTCGACGTCGTTCGAGCGGTCGCCGAGAGGCACGGCTCGGCAGTCATCCCCGCACACGCAGGCGCGGACGTCAGCGTCACTACGGAAGACGGACGGGCGCGGCTGACGCTGGAGACACCGGACGACCGTTACGGCC
>JBOGIQ010000284.1:0-8107 GCA_050742535.1 Vicinamibacterales bacterium
TCCATGTGCGACCGACATCGCGTTTTCGGCGATGGTCGCGCGGGCCATCTTTCCCAGAGGTCATCCGGCGATCCCGTTCCTTCTGCTTCTGGCGATCGCGGACGATGCGCTCGGTCTGGCGATCCTGGCGCTGTTCTATCCGTCGGGCCCCCTGTCATTCGGCGCGCTGTTCGCGCTGATGACGGCGGCTGTGCTCCTGGCGCTGTGGCTGCGGCGGCGGCGAACGCGGAGCTTCTGGCCGTACGTGCTCGGGCCAGGAGCGCTCTCGTGGGCGGGACTGTATTGGGGTGGTTTTCATCCCGCGCTCGCACTGGTTCCGATCGTGCCGTTCATCCCCCATGGTCCCCGTGACCTCGGACTCTTCGAGCCGAGTGACGATCGACAGCCGTATCCGCTCAACGAGTTCGAACACTGGTGGGCGAGGCCGGTCCAGTTCGTCCTGCTGCTGTTTGGATTCGCGAACGCGGGCGTTCCGTTCGCGCAGATCGGACCGGGAACGTATTACGTACTCGCCGCACTCCTGATCGGCAAGCCGGTCGGCATTCTTCTTTTCTCGACCGGGGCGCGCATGCTCGGTGCGCGTCTGCCGCACGGCCTGATGGTGCGGCATCTGATAGTGGTTGGTATCGTCGCGTCGATCGGGTTCACCGTATCGCTCTTCTTCGCGACCGCCGCCTTTCCTGGCGGCGGGGCGCTGGCGGAAACGAAGATGGGTGCGCTCCTCAGTTTCGTGGCCGCGCCACTCGCGCTGCTTGCAACTCGACTACAGCGAGATCGCTCGCGAAGACATCAGTAGGTCGCGCTCTTCTTGCCGTCCGTCACGCTGCCGGGTGATTTCTCCACCAGCTTCACTTCCAGCCGGTGCTCCCGGGGTGAGACCGACGGCGGAGGTTCGAACCACACCCGGTAAGTCGACGTGAAGCGCGACAGCGCGTGCGCCTTGACGGCATCAAGGATGTCGTTCACCTGGTTGCCGGTCATCGAGAAGCGGCCAAGGAATCGATCGGCCGCGCTCTGGGGAAGTTTCGCACCCGGCCGGCGCGCGGCCTCGAAACTGCGCCCGCCGGTCCAGTTGGCGATCGCCTTGAACGGCGGGTTGAGAGGACAGTCGCTGAGCTCGCTATCCAATGGCGCCCGGCCTCGTCGCTGGAAGTCGTGGCAGATGCCGTTCTCCGCCAGGCGCGGTCCCACCACCGTCTGTGGAGGGCCGGAAGGTGGCTGGTATTCCCATTGGATGTTGGGGTCGTCTCCCTCGTACCAGATTGGCTGAATAGACGGAAGCGCCACGGGGTATACGCGCACATCAGCGGCAAGCGCACGGTCGGCGAGATCCTCGGGCCGAATCGACGTGCCCTCCGCACCGGTCGAAAAGATGGCCAGCGCTCGCGCCCCCGTCGCTGAAGCAACGGCCGAGTCCTGTAACGCGGTCATCGCGGCGGCTAACGAGAAGGGCCAGGCCGGAGAATTGACCGCCCGCTCAGTCCGAACGACGGTGCCCGCCGGCAGCTGCAGCTCGAGAGCTTCGCTGACAGGTATTGGCTCGGACAGTCGATGAATTGCGCCGAGAACGGCCGCGGGATCGCTGGTCGAGCGAACGAGCCGCCGCAATCGCGACTGATTGAACTGATAGATCGAGACCCGCACCGTCGCCCCGTCCTCCTCGAAGAGCGCCCGCGACATCGCCTCGTTCCAGACGCCGGCGAACTCGTAGAGGTGTCCGTTGGTCCAGAACGCTGGCGGCTGCATACCGGGGCGCTGCTCGTCGGTGACGTCGAACATCACCACGAGGTCCAGCGAGGGACGGTTGGAGGGCGCTTCGAAACCCGTAAAGGCGCGCGGAACTCCCTCGTCCAGGAGAACGACCTCGGAGGGCTTCAGATCGGAAACCGGCCGCGAGCCGCGGCGAACCTGGAACGGAACCACCACGACGTCGGTCGCGGTGCGAAAGGCCGGCTGGCGAAGCTGTTCAGGAGTCCGTTGCGGCTGTGCGTGACCGTCGCCGACGGCCATCGACATCAGCAGCGCGCTGACCGCCACGACGTGAGACGCAAAGGTTCTTGCCGTCATCGTGACCCACTACGGGTCTGTGCTACGGCTGATGCTCCTACGAACTATCCAACTACGAACTATCCAACTAGAATCCCCCGCTATGCCGGGCACAAGGAAGACAGCCCTAATCGTCCTTCTGGCAGGGCTTGCCTGCGTCCCGGCCGCTGCTGCCGCAGCGCGCACTCCTCGACAACCCGGTCAGACGCCAGCCCCAACCGGGCAGGCCCCCTACCGCGAAACCGAGCGTGGGCCGTCACATTCCCTGATCGAGATCAACCTCGCCGGCCAGGGCTTCGGGAACATGCTCTCGCTCGCCAAAGCCGTCTATGACATCGCAAAGGAGCGAGGGTTCGCCTACGCATTCGCGACCGCCCCGACGACGGATCCAGCTCCTCCACCAGGCGGGGCACCAGACGTCGTCGTGATTAAGGTGTTCATGACGAAGGATCGGCAGATGCCGCTGCGGGCGCTGATGGGCGCCGACTACTCTCAACAGGCGCAGGATCAGTTCGACCGGGACGGGTGGATGTCCGTCCGGCAGTTCGAGCGGATGTTCGAAGCCGACGGTCGGGCCCGCGTCAGCGATCCGTTAGCGGACCTGATTGGTGTCTTCTCGTTGATGGCCGAGGGCGACCCGGCGTTTCGCGTCTCGAAGACGGGGCCGGACTACTTCGTGGAGAGTCGTAGCGCGGCCGGCTGGAGCAAGCCACTCCGGCTCATCGTCATGACGGACGCTGAACGTGCAAAGGCCGCGAAGAGCGGCATCAACGTTTCGGCCGCCCTGCGCATGACACAGGGGTCGGCCGACCAGCAATTCGACGTCCTGCGGGTCGAAGAACCGCTGCCCGGATCCACAAGGACCGTCGTCCTGCACGTCCTGTATACGTGGTTCGGCCCGAACCTGTTGTACAAGCTGCCATAGACCGAAGGAATCGGCGTTGGAACTTTTTCGGGGCCTTCCGGCAATACGTTGTATTGCTCACTGGAGGTCCCGATGCGTTCTCCACTGCTGCCGATCCTCGCTGTGACCGTTGTGTTTGCGTACTCCGCGATCCCGAACGCGCAGTCGCCGGCCCGACCGGCCTTCGAAGTGGCCACCATCCGCCTGTCGCCGCCGGAGGCGCAAGGGGCTCTCCTGAACTTTCCCGCGCCTGGACGAATTGCCATCACCAATTTCACGCTGCGGATGATGATCGGTCAGGCGTACGGGCCGGAGCTGGGCCAGGGCAATCAGATCGTCGGCGGTCCGTCCTGGATCGAACGCGACCGCTACGTTGTCCTCGGCCAGGCCCAGGGCACGCCGACGCGCCCCGAACTGATCGCCATGCTGAAGACCCTGCTCGAGGATCGGTTCGCATTGAAAACACACACCGAGATGAAGGACGTGGATGCATATGCGCTCGTGATGGCCAGAAGCGCCGGCCAGCTGGGGCCGAAGCTCGAGAAGTGGGACGGCACCTGCAACGGCAAGCCGGCGCCGCCGGCGCAGCCGAACGCGACGGGGCCGCGATGTGCGGCGTTCTTCCGCCCGCCGGGTCTCGTCATGCGCGGTGTGACGATGGGCGTGCTGGCAAACATGCTGTCATCGTCGTTTGCCAACCTTGGCCGGCCGGTGGTGGACCGCACGTCGCTGACCGGAGAGTTCAACTTCGACCTCGAGACAACCTTCGCGCCGCTGAACGCAACCGCCGCCGATTCAGCGCCGCCGACGGTGTTCGTCGCGCTGCAGGAACAGCTCGGGCTCAAGCTGGAGCCGACGCGGACGACGGTCAAGGTGCTGGTCGTGGACGCGGCGGAGCGCCCGGCCGAGAACTGACCCTCGTTGTGTAAGACCCTGTCGCGATAGAATCGCCGCCTGTCGCTCAGCCCAGGCACGAGATTGGGTCCGTACGAGATAACCGCCGAGATCGGCTCCGGCGGAATGGGCGAGGTCTACCGCGCGACCGACACGACGCTGAAGCGTCAGGTCGCGATCAAGGTGCTGCCCGCGGCGCTCGCCCGCGACGTCGACCGCCTCGGGCGCTTCCAGCGCGAGGCCGAAGTGCTCGCCTCGCTGAATCATCCGAACATCGCGCATCTTTATGGGATCACGGAGGGTCCGCCTGAAGACGGACACTACGTGCGCGCGCTGGTCATGGAGCTGGTGGAGGGACCGACGCTTGCCGATCAGATCGCGCAGGGCCCCATTCTCGTCGCCGAGGCGCTGCCGATCGCCACGCAGATCGTCGAGGCGCTCGAAGCGGCGCACGAGCGCGGGATCATCCATCGCGATCTCAAGCCGGCCAACGTCAAGATCACGCCGCAGGGGCGCGTGAAGGTGCTCGACTTCGGCCTGGCCAAGGCAGCGCAGCCGGCGGAGGCTGGCGCGTCGCCGTCCGCGCTGTCGCAGTCGCCGACGCTCACGTCGCCCGCCGCGACGGCGTACGGGGTGATCCTCGGCACCGCCGCGTACATGAGTCCCGAACAGGCGAGAGGACGATCCGTCGATGCGCGCACCGACATCTGGGCGTTTGGCGCCGTCCTCTACGAGATGCTGACCGGCACGCGCGCGTTTCGCGGCGACGACGTGTCCGAGACGCTGGCCGCGATCCTCCGCGACGATCCGGACTGGTCGCGTGTGCCGGCGGACGTATCACCCGAGATTCGCGCGTTTCTCAGACGATGCCTGCGCAAGGATCCCGCTGAGCGCATTCATCACATTGCCGACATGCGCCTCGCGCTGGAGGGCGCGTTCGATCATCCCGTGGAAGCCGGAGGCGGTTATCCGGCTAAAGCCGGACTCCACGTTTATCGGTGGATTGCCGCGGCCGCAACCGTTGTCGCTCTCGCGGCCGTCGGCGCCGCGCTGTGGATGCAGCGGCGCACTGCTGACGTGCGGGTGCAGCAGGTGCGCCGCTTCGCGATCACACTGCCACGGCCGGACCAGCTGTCGGTGGGCGTCGGCAGTCTCCTGGCCCTCTCGCCGGACGGGCAGACGCTCGTCTATCTCGCCCACATCGACGACCGGTTCCAGCTCGTGCGCCGCGATCTCGATCAACTGGAGGCCACGCCTATCGCGGGCACCGAGAGCGTCAACGCCCATCACTTCTTTTCGCCGGACGGCCGCTGGCTCGGCTTCCATAACGGGCAACGGCTGATGAAGGTGCCGGTGACCGGAGGCCGCCCCGTGCAATTGGCCACGCTTACGACGGGTGATCCTCGCGGATCGAGCTGGGCAGCGGACGACACCATCGTCGTCGCGCTGCGGAACGGCGGCCTCGTGCGTGTGCCGGCATCGGGCGGTGAGCCGGAACCCCTCGTCAAACCGGACGACGGCCGCGAGTACTGGTATCCCCAGGTGCTGCCCGGGCGGCGCACCATCCTCTTTACTGCGTCGATGCCAGCGGCCGACACGGGCGACGTCCTCGTGTTCGATCCGGATACGAACATGCGCCGCACCGTGATGCGGGATGCATCTGCAGGTCACTATGTCTCGACAGGCCATCTGCTCTTCGCGCGCGGCGGCGACCTGTGGGCCGTGCGCTTCGATCTCGATCGGCTGCAAACGATCGGCGAGCCGGTGATTGTGCAGCCGGGCGTCCGCGTCGAGTTCGGCGGCGCCGTTCAGGTGGCGGTGGGCGGCGATGGATCGATCGCGTACCTGCCACGCGACCTCACGGCGGCAGCGTTCGCGCTCGTCTGGATCAATCGCAAGGGACAGGAGCAGCCGATTGCGGGCGCGGGCAATCGCAATTTCGAGTCGCCGCGGATTTCGCCGGACGGCCGCCGCGTGGCGATGACCATCAGGGAAGGAAATCCCGACGTCTGGATTTACGACCTGCAGGCCGGCACGCTGAGCCGGCTGACGTTCGATCAGGGCGAGGACGAGTCCCCGGTCTGGAGCGCGGACAGCCGCCGGCTGGTATTTGCCGCCACGCGCGGCGACAAACGCCTCACGCTGCAGCGCGCCGTCGACGGCGGGAACGAGGAAACGCCCGTCACGGCCGCTGGTTCGCATCAGCACCTGAGTGCGTGGTCGGCCGATGGGAAAACGCTGGCGTTCGATTCGCGCGACGGGGTCTCGGGGAGCTGGGACGTGTGGGTGTCGCCTCTCGGTTCGGACGCCAAGGGGCGGCCGTTGTTCTCCACCAATGCGACCGAACGCGGCGGTGTCTTCTCGTCCGACGGGCAGTGGATCGCGTACGAGTCCGCCGAAACGGGCCGAAGCGAAGTCTACGTCCAGGCCTACCCGGCGGGCGGACGCAAACGCCAGATTTCGAACGAGGGCGGGACCGAGCCCGTGTGGTCGGCAACCGGCCGCGAGCTGTTTTATCGCAGCGGGGAGCGGATGATGTCCGCTGACCTCTCTCCCGCCGGAGCCTCACCGGCACCACCGCGCACGTTGTTCGAGGGTGTGTTCGGACGCCTGCCGTGGGGTGTGCGCAACTACGACGTGTCGCTCGACGGACAGCGGTTCCTCATGCTGAAGCCGCGCGCGAGCGGAGAAGCACAGCAGATCGTGCTGGTGCAGCACTTCGACGAGGAGCTGAAGCGCCTGCTCCCGGGAAGATGAAACACGGGTCCGCCTCAAGGCGGACACTACGAACGATCCAACTACGAGCTACCAACTATCTGTGCTGCGGCGGGCTCCAGGAAGGCCTGGATGATCTCCGTGGACATTGGATCGAATTCCATCCCGAATCCGACCGACGGTTGCGCGTGCGCAATCCGGCCGATGAGGCTGATGAGGGCGCCGCCGAAGGTCACCCGGATCGTGATGGACGCCCCGACGCTGACCGGCGTGCGCGATTCGACGTAACAGCCGGCCGCGGACAGGTCGCTGAGCCGCGTCGCGGCAGGACCGGACATGCCGTCGATCCGGCATTCGATTAGGACCGCGCGTCTGGGATGCAGTCGCTTCTCGCCACCCACGTGTGCCACCTCCGATGAAAAGCGGACGTCGCACCACGGTCCAAAATCCGTACCCACGCGTGTGGCGCAGGAATCCCCACAGCCGCCGGCGCCACGTGAAATCTCGAAGAAATGTCAGCTGCGTCCCAGATGCGAATCTGGATCTCTGAGGAAACTCTACGACTCCTCGATGTGGATCACCGGCTCTTCGCTGATGACATCGTGGTACGCCGTGTCGAAGATGCTCCACGACGTGACGAACAGGCCGGCGATGATCGGGCCGATGATGAAGCCGATCGGACCGAACGTGATGATGCCTCCGAGAATCGAGAAGAGGATCACCAGGTCGTGCATCTTCGTGTCGCGGCCGACGAGGCGCGGGCGCAGGATGTTGTCCACCGACCCGACGACGAAGGCGCAGAAAGCGGCGAGCAGCAGAGCGGTGAGCAGCTGTCCTGTGGCGGCCAGAATGATGCACGCCGGCACCCAGACCAGCGCCCCGCCGACGACCGGCAGGATCGAGAGCAGGATCATCAGGACCGTCCAGAACAGCGCATTCGGGATTCCCGCCAGCGCGAACGCGACGCCGGACATCGAGCCCTGGATGATGCCGATGACCACCGTGCCCTTCAGGCTCGCCCGCGTCACCGAGACGAAGCGGTCGATCATCTGCTCCTTCTCGTCGTGGCGGAGCGGCACATTCCGCAGGATGGCGTCGCGGATCTTCGGCCCGTCGAGCAGCAGGAAGAAGAGGGTATAGAGAAAGAGCAGGAACTGCGCAATGAATGCGACGGTGCCCTGCGTCGCGTTCGAGAGCGAGCTGGCCAGGAACCCGCCCATGGCGTTGACCACATCTCCCATGCGCATGAAGATCTGGTCGCGATATTGGGCGACGCGCTCGAACCCGGGGATTCGCTCGATCTGCTGCTCGAGATACGTGCGGTCGCTGATGAGCCGTTCGACCACCGGCCGCACGTCCTCGGTCACGCGCACCGCCTGGTTCACGACGAGCCCCAGCACGAGCAGCAGTGGCGCAATCACCAGCACGAGCGTGCACAGAACCGTCACTGTTGCCGCCAGTGCCCGGCTGCGAAGCCTGACAACGAGGTCTTCGTACGACGGGTAGAGCAAACCGGAAAAGATCGCGGCCATCAGGATGGTCACCAGA
>JBOGIQ010000285.1:0-8046 GCA_050742535.1 Vicinamibacterales bacterium
GATCCCATGCGGTTCCCTCAGCTGGCGAGCAATCTCGTCTCTCAGCATACGCTTGCCGCGAAAGATCAACGTCTTGACCGTTCCGAGCGGCACGTTCAGCATGCGCGCGATGGTGGGGTAGTCCAAGCCGTCGATTGCGGCATACACAATGGGCACTCTGTACTTCACCGGCAGGCGTGCGAGCCCATCACGCACGATCCGTTCTGATTGTTCGCGCGACAACAGCGCCTCCAGGTCCGGACTGGCTGACGCGATTTGTCGCTCTTCGCACTCATCATCCCGCTCGTCGGCCCGCCAGATCAGTGGCTCGGTGCGTTCACGGCCGGTCTTCCGCATGTAATCGATCGCCACGTTGTGAGCGATCGTATAAATCCACGTCGACAAACGCGCCCGTGAATCGAAGTACTCCAGCGCCCTGAACGTGCGCAGGAACGTCTCCTGCGTCAGGTCTTCCACGATGTCCCGCCGCCCCGTGGCCCGCCAGATGACCGTGCCGACCATCCGAACGTAGCTCTCGACGAGCGTGGTGCAGGCCTGCTGATTGCCGGCCAGACACGCGACGACGAGGGCCTGATCGTCACCGGCCACGCCGGCGTCTGCGTGTCACGCCGGGATGATACGTCCGGGCAGCGCTGCGGTTTCACCCCGCTGCGTGGAGTCCGGCTTCAGCCGGATTTGAAACCGTTGCGCCAACTCCGCGTCACATGCGGTATGACTGAGGACGATGCTGGGATCTGGTTATTCTTCGGGTTTTTCGCCCTCGCACTCCTCGCGGCTCTCGTCGTCGCATGGGGCATTTACTGGATCTACCGCGCCAAGCTGCTGCAGCGCGAGGAGCGGCGCGAGATGATCGAGCGCGGGATGACCCCACCTCCTCCGCAGCCGATGGGATGGCCGGCGGTTAGAGCGCGCGAACAGGAACTGAAGTTCGAGGAGCGGCGGCTGAGAATTGAAAAGGGACTGGAGGTCCTCGAGGACCCGCCTCCGCCTCCAGGAGCCACACTGCGCAAGGGTCTGATCTTGATCGGATTTGGGCTCGGTCTGGCCGGCGCCTACATCATCTTCAACAACAGCGGCATCAACCACTCGGACGAGGCCCGGAACTGGTTCCTGTTCTTCGGCGTGATCAGCCCGATCATCGGATTCATTGGCGCCGCACTCGTCCTCTTCTACGTCCTTACGAATCGGCGCGGCGAGCGAACCTAGCGGGCGCGATCCGGGCCGTTGACCTGCTCGAAGACACGCGGAGGCGGCGGTAATCCCTTCGCTTTCGCCTCTGCGGCCTCTTTCTCGTAGGCGCGTTCGGCCAGCAGCACGTTGCGCATCGAGTGATTGCCCTCGTGACAGGCGTACTCGTAGATCTCGTAGTCCGGCTGCTGCGTGATCGTCAGCCGCATCGTGAACGGCTTCGTGAACGTCTGCGGATCGTTGACGGTGATCTCGTAGTCGATCATCTCCGGATCGATGCGCGTGAAGCGCTCGGTCAGCCGTAGCTGGGTACTGTGGGCCGCGCCGCCGACGGCCGTTCTGTCTGTGAAGTTCGACGACTCCACCACCAGCGTGTCGCCGTCCCAGTGGCCGCGCGCATCGCCCATCCACAGCTGCATGTTCGGGCCGAGCGACGGCTTGGGCCCGAGAGGGATGATGCGCGTATCGTGAATCATCTCGTAGGTGATGACGACGGCGTTGGGTGTCTGCATGATGCGCGCGCCGTTGCCATAGACGGCCGGCATGAACGAACCGATCGCGCCGCGGGTAATGCATCGATCGTAGAGCGAGAAATCCTGGATCTTCTCCCACGGGCCGACGCCGAAGGAGCCGCCCTGACGCGGGCGTGCCCGCGCCGCGGGCGTCGTCGGCGGCACACGGCCATCCGGCGGATCGATCACCATCGACGTGTAGCTGAAGTCGCGCGAGCCTTCCTCGTTGCGGAAAGTGCCCGTGCGGGCATCGTCTACGGCACGCGCGTTCTGACGCTGTTTCGCGCGCGCGGCAAATTCCTGATCGGTAAGGTGCTGACGGGTGCCGTACTGCGGCTGCCGCGACATCGGTATGCCGCGCATGTCGTCGGTCGTCCAGGTGCCGGAGAGGTCGGGATGGCCCCACGGCGTGCGCGGCGCCTTCCAGTTCGGATCGACCCGCTTGGCGGCTTTGGCATCGGCGGATCCCGCTGCCTGTGCGGCCGCCGGGCCGGCAGTGCAGAGAACCGAAGTTGAAAGGATTGCGGCAGTCAGGAGTCGCATGACCGCAGATTCTACTCCTTCAACTCGCTCAGGATCTGAGTGAGCCGCGAGCGCTCCGCCAGCTCCATTGAGCCAACTCGCGCGCCCAGCTGCATCGTCGTGTAGCTGGCCGGGTCGTAAGCGGGCCACTGCGGGAGTCCCGACGCACTCGGGTCGCCCTTCTTCGCGAAGTTCGTCACGTACGTCGACACCGTGTCGGCAAGCCGTCGATCGACGGGTTCCCACGGGCGTTTCAGCCGGCTCAGCGTGTTGAAGATGTAGGGAATCTCGCTGCTGTGAAACGCACCGAACTCGGGATGCTCGGGCCATGGGATCGCCCGGTCGAAGAAATACGTGTAAATCTTCTTGCTTGCCGGAAGTTGGCTGGCTGCCCACGCGTGCAGCGCAACGCGCGTACGCTCACGCGCTGCCGCCTTCTGCTCGGGTGTCGTGTCCGCCTTCGCTGAAGCTGCGGCGGACAAGCCGCCAATGCCGAGATCGTCGGCAACGAAACCAACCATCAACGGAACCTGCTCCGCTGGCGGCTGCTCCGGCAATACTGTGCCGTCGTTGAAGACGCCGCCGGCGAGCAGAGGCGCCGCAGTGCCGTAGAACGCGGCCGCCGGTAACGCACGCAGGGCTGCGAGTGATGACGCGCCGAGGCTCTGCGCGAACTTGACGCCTGCCGCTTCGCGGTCGCGCAGCGTCGAGCCGGCGCCGAGCGCGTTCCGGCCAAAGAGTCCGGGGCCGCTCTGGGCGACGGCACGCGTGAAGAGTCCCTTCGCGAGAGGCGATCGCATCAAGGCAGCGACGACATCGCGCCGGCAGACTGGCCGAAGATCGTCACCTGACGCGGGTCGCCGCCAAAGCCGGCGACGTTCTTCTGCACCCAGCGCAGCGCGGCGATTTGGTCAAGCAGGCCATAGTTCCCGGACGTTCCCGCCTCTCTCGTCAGCTCTGGATGCGCCAGAAACCCGAGCGGGCCGACACGATAATTGGCGGTGATGACGACCACGCCTTTCTTTGCGAGCTCGGCGCCGTTATAGACGGCGATAGCGCCCGAGCCCTCGTTGAACGCGCCGCCGTATATCCAGAACATGACCGGCAGCCTGGCATTCGCGTTTTTCGCCGGCGTCCACACGTTCAGATACAGGCAGTCCTCGCCGACCGGCCCCTGCGTCATGAACTCTTCGGTCCATGGGAGGCGGGAGCCCGGCTGGTTCTGCATGCAGCTCGCGGCAAATTGATCGGCTTTCCAATCCGCGTTTCGAGGCACGAGCGGCTGCGGCGGCCGCCACCGAAGAGTGCCGAGAGGTGGGGCGGCGAACGGGACACCGAGGAACGCCGTTACTCCGCCTGCCGCCGGGCCGGCCGTCACGGAGCCAACGTCGGTTCGCACCATATCAACGGCGGCGCGTGTGAGGACGGTACCTGCGAACAGAGCGGCCGCGCACGCCGCAATCGCTCCCCACGCGCCAGAACGACGGTGACCCTGCATGAAGCCGCCTATATATCAGATTCGATGAAGCGTCCTGTGCCGACGAAATTCCTCTGGCAGCGAGACAAGCGACACTAATGACGGCATGAATTGAAGCATACGTATGGTCTTCATTACACGCCTGCCGTGCTTCGCGACACTGATACGACACTGCTTCGACACGTACGCGCGCGACGATTGATATTTCCACGCTCGGGCTGGATGGCGCAGAGCTTGCTCCAGTGTGTCCGCCCCCATGGTCAGGTATCTCTGGATCCTTAGTGCCGCGGTTTTCGTTGCCGCGTGTGGTTCAACCTCAACCGAATCCGTCACCGGTCCATCCGCACCCAAGTGCAGCGTGTCGCTCGCTGGTCCCGAGGGATCGATTGGCGCCGGTGGGGGTCCGGGGACGGTCACGGTCACCACCCAACCGGAATGTGCGTGGACAGCCACCGCCGAAGCATCGTGGATCACGGGGCTGAGCCCGGCGGAAGGGCAGGGAAACGGACAGGTTCAATTTCAGGCTGCGGCAAACCCGAGCGGGACGGCACGCAGCGGCGCCATCAACGTCAACGGCCAGCGCGCGACGATTCAACAGGGCGCCGCGGCATGTCAGATCGAGATCAGCGTCAGCGCCAGCCAGTTCGCGGCGTCGGGTGGTGCGGGCGCCATAAGCGTCGCCACTCCGGGAGGCTGCCCGTGGGCTGCGGTCAGCACCGTCACCTGGATCACGGTCGCACCTGCCGCCGGTTCCGGTAGCGGGAACGTCAACTTCACGGTCGCTGCCAATACCGGCGTATCACGGACGGGCACGATCACGATTGGTGGATTGGCTGTCACCATTCAACAGGCTTCGGGCCTCTCGACGCCACCGGCCGGATGCACCATTTCGCTGCAGCCGACCTCGACGTCGCTGCCGGCCGCAGGCGGAACCGGCACCGTCGCGGTCACCGCCGGCACGAACTGTCCGTGGACCGCAAGCGCTCTCGCCTCGTGGATCACGCTGACGACGCCCGTCAGCGGAAGCGGCAACGGTTCCGTTGGATTCAGTGTTGCCGCGAACACGACGACCTCGTCTCGATCCGGCACGTTGAACATCGGCGGCCAGACATTCACGGTCAACCAGGCCGCGGCCACGCAAACGTGCACCGTCAGCATCAATCCGACGAGTCAGTCGGTGCCGGCGACGGGTGCCACGGGGCTCACAGTTGCTGTGACGGCGCCGGGCGGCTGTTCGCGGCCGGCAACCAGCAACGCCACATGGATCACCGTTACCAATGGCGCCACCGGAAGTGGTAATGGGACGGTCACCCTGAACGTCGCGGCGAATACCGCTGGAGCGCGCACGGGGACGGTGACAATCGGTGGGCAGCTATTCACCGTCAATCAGGCCGGTGCCGCGGCGACGTGCACGTATTCGATCAATCCGACGGCGATGACGGTCGGCGACGATGGCGCCAAGGGTCTGACGGTGACGATTTCTACCGGCGCGGGATGCCAGTGGACGTCGAGCGAGAACGCGGGCTGGCTCGATATCAAGTCTGCGAGGAACGGGACAGGTAGCGGGTCGATCACTTTCGATGTGTCGTCGCATAACGGTTCGACGCGCGTAGGGACGCTGGCCATTGCCGGCCAGACGTTCACCGTCACGCAGGTGATGTGCTCCGCGACGCTCTCGCCACAGAGCCAGCCGGTGAGCGCGCTGGGTGGGACCTTCACCGTGTCCGTGACCACTCAGATCGGGTGCGAATGGCAGGCGGTCGAGAGCCTCAGCTGGGTCTCAATCAACGCCGGCAGCAGCAGTGGAACCGGCAGTGGCACCGTCAGTTATACCGTCCAGGCAAATATCGCGGGAGCGAGGAGCGGCAATATCTCGATCGCCGGCCAGACGCTCACGGTCAACCAGTCGGCGGTGCTGCCGTGACGCGCGTCCGCCTCGCGGCGTTCGCAGTCCTTTGCATCACCCTGATCGCGCCGCGACCGGCGCTGGCGCAGCGATCCGTCACCGACGTCCTGTCGTTCCTTCTCACGAATCAGTCGATTCCGACCAACGATGCCGCGCTCGACGCAGCGGCAGCCGCGGCAACGCGCGACACGATCTCGCGGTTCCTGCTGCTCGAACTGGCGACACTGCCGACGCTGTCCTCGTCCACCGGCTTCATTTACCGCATGGACCGCGATCTCGGCGGAACGGTCGTGCGATCGAGCGAGAGCTTCGGGCCGCTGTTCGTCGAGCGTTCGCTGACGGCCGGCACGTTGTGGCCCGCGTTTGGCGCGACCTACCAGGAAACGCACTTCAACCGCATCGACGGCCGGCCGCTGTCGGACGGGACGCTGGTCGCCACCGCGGCCCGGCTGACGGGCGCGGCCGATCCGTTTGACGTAGAGACCGTCGCGATTCGGCTGCGCACGCGAACGCTGACGCTGTCGGCCAACGTCGGCGTGACGGATCGAGTCGACATCTCGGCCGCGCTGCCGATCGTGCGCCTGACGATGAGCGGTGAGCGCGTGGACACGTTGCGCGCCACGCCATTCCTGCAGGCGACCGCCAGCGTCGATGCCTCCGGCGTCGGCGACCTGGTGCTGCGCGCGAAGTACAACGCGCTGCGTCGCGGCGGAACGGGAATCGCGATCGGAGCGGAAGCGCGGCTGCCGACGGGTGAGGAGGAGAACCTGCTTGGGGCCGGCGAAGTGTCGCTGCGGCCGCGGCTGATCGGGTCCGTCGAGCGCGGCGGCGTTTCGGTGCACAGCGAGCTCGGGTATTCGTTCGGCGGGCTGTCGCGCGCGCTCGACTACGCCGGTGCGGTCTCGGTTGCGGCGAGCGACCGCGTGACGTTCATCGGGGAGATGCTCGGGCGGCGGCTCGAGTCCGGCGGACGGATTGTTGAGACGGTTGCGTCCCATCCGACGCTCGTCGGTGTGGAGACCATCCGGCTCACCGGTGTCCCCGAGGCGACGTACCGCGCGCTCGCGGTCGGCAGCGTGAAATGGAATGTGACGCAGACGTGGCTGCTCTCGGCCAGCGTGCTGCGCCCGATGACAACGGCCGGGCTGACGGCGCGTGTCATCCCATCGGTTGGCGTGGAATACTCGTTTGGCAGGTGAGTGGTGAGGAGCCGCCAGCAAGACGATTCGCGTGATCTGTTCGACAGGGAAGGTCCGCGTCTGTCGCTCGTCGATTTGCCGGCCGGGCCGGATCCGCTGGGCGAGTTCGCCACCGAGGACGCGCCGCCTCGAACCGCTGCGGCACCCGAGTTGGTGGAACCGCTGGAACCGGTCTACCTTCCTCGCACGCACAGGGCGCCTCGCGGTTATCGGACGCCTCGTGCCCATCAACCGCCTCCTCCGCCTCGAACGGTTCGCGCCTACCCGATAGCTCGAATCGCTGGCAGGTTCGTCGCTCTCGCCGCGCTTGCCGCGGTGGCGATCCTCAGCATCGCCGCTCTGAAATCGCTCACCGATCGCCCTGCGCTGGGGCCTCAGCCTCCCGCAGACGTCGTTGCAGCGACCCCGCCGGTGCAACCACCCGCGCCCCGAGCGATTGAACCGCCTCCGCAGCCGCCGGTGGCACCGGTTACCGAGACTCCGAGAGCAGAAAGGCGTGCACCAGAGCCGCCACTATCCGTTGCGCGTGCTACGCCAGCGCCGCGTGAACGAGTCACCGAACCGTCGCGTCGCGTTACTCCGCCGGCTCCCCAGAGACCGCCGGTGCAGGCCGCCGCGCCGCCGGTCGCAGCGCGCGCCGTGGATACGGTGCCCGCTCCTGTGCCGCCAGCAGCAACGGCAACGACCGGCGTACGGCCGACCACTTCCGTTCCCGGGCCCCGGCTCGATCCGCCGCCAGCCCCTGCGGCCGCTGCGCCGCCAGCTGCAGCGTTGGTCAGCCCCCCGCCCGCCTTGGCCCCGGTTGCAACGCTTAAACCTCCACCGGCCGGCGGCAATCCGCCTGAAGGCGGACTCAACGTGGAGTCCGGCTTTAGCCGGATTCCGGCGCCTGGTCCCGCGGTGCCGCCGGCCGCTGTCATCGAGGCGGTGCTCGGCCGATATGCCGCCGCCTTCAGCGCGCTCGACGCCAGCCGTGCCAAGGCCGTATGGCCCGCGGTCAACGAGCGGAACCTCGCCCGCGCCTTCGAGAGCCTCGAGCAGCAGGAGTTCGATCTCGGCGACTGCGACATCACCGTGACCGCACCGCGCGCCGTCGCGTCGTGCCGGGGCACGGCGCGCTATACACCGCGGATGGGAAACAGGAGGATGCGGACCGAGAGCCGCCAGTGGACCTTCACCCTGGAGTCTAAAGAAGGGACCTGGTCTATCGCGAGCGTAGACTCGCGCTGACCCGCCTTCGCT
>JBOGIQ010000286.1:0-8031 GCA_050742535.1 Vicinamibacterales bacterium
CACTGATTCCGTGGCGCGAACCCTGCCGGGTCCGCGTGGCGAGCCTGAAAGGCTCGCCCCACGGGATCTGCGCCTGACCCTGTACACTAAGTAGACCCACGGCAGGCGCGAGCGGCGTCGTCGCAGCGCCAGCTCCCGCACTACCGGACGTCCCGCAGGATCAGCGTTCACGGCGTCAACATTCAGGGCGAACATGAAGGAGTGGAAACAGCGCGAGCGTGCACTCGAGCTCCTGTCCAGGGAGGTGGGATACGTCCGCAAACCTCACGGCGGGAAGCTGCGGGTTGCGCTGGCGTTTCCGAATACCTACTTCGTCGGGATGTCGAACCTCGGCTTCCAGACCGTCTACAAGCTTTTCAACGAAGAACCCGACATCGTCTGCGAGCGCTTCTTTCTGCCGCCGAAGAGCGAGCTTGCGGCGCAGGTGGCGGCCGGCGCGCCTCTCATCACGCTGGAATCGCAGACACCGGTTCGCGATTTCGACGTCGTGGCGTTCTCGGTCTCGTTCGAATGGGATTACACCAACGTCCTGACCCTGCTTCGTCTGGCCGGAATCCCCGCGCGCGCTGAACAGCGGACGCATCACGACCCGCTGGTCCTGATTGGCGGCGCCGTGACCTTCGTGAACCCGGAACCGCTCGCGCTCTTTGCCGACGTGATCGCGGCGGGCGAGGGCGAAGCGCTCATCCCGGCGCTGCTGAAGGCATTCAAGCAGGCGTCCGACCGCGACGATCTCCTGCGGCGGCTCGTAGCGGAACGCGGCTATTACGTGCCCTCGTTCTACGACGTGGAGTACGCGGGGAACGGCTCGATCGCCGCCTTCGCGGCGCGGCCGGGAACGGACGCACCGGCGGTCGTGAAAAAAGCGGCGCTCAAGACCACCGAGGCCGTGGACCCGCCGGCGACGACGATCTTTACGCCCGAGACCGAGTTCGGATCGCGCTTCCTCGTCGAGGTCGTGCGTGGATGCGCGAATCTCTGCCGCTTCTGCTGGGCCGGCTACAACTACCTCCCGGTGCGGGCGTTTCCGAAGGACCGGATTCTGGAGCTGGCCAGGCGGGCGCAGCCGTATTCGAGCCGTGCGGGTCTTGTCTCGATCGCGCTGTGCGACCACCCCGAGATCGAGGCGATTCTGACGGAGCTGGTCGCGATGGGCTACGCCATCAGTCCGGCGTCGCTGCGACTCGACGATCTGACGCCGACCATTCTCGATCTGCTGCGACGCAGCGGCGAGCGGACGATCACGATTGCTCCCGAAACGGGCTCGGACCGACTGCGCCGCGTCATCAACAAGACGGTCACCAACGACGAGATTCTGAAGGCCGCGGACATGATCTTCGCGGCCGGTTTCGAGAATCTGAAGCTGTACTTCATGATCGGGCTGCCGACGGAAACGGACGAGGATCTGACGGCGATTCGTGATCTGACGCTGCAGCTTCGCGACGTCATGATGCGGCATGCACGCCCCCGTGGACAGGTCGGGCGCATCGTCGGCAGCGTGAACCCGCTGGTACCGAAGCCGGGGACGGCCTACCAGTGGCTGCCGATGACCGACGACCGCACCCTGGCCAGGATCATCAAGCGGATGCAGACGCTCGTGGCCGGCATCGACAACGTGTACTTCAACATCAAGTCCGAGCGGCATTCGTTTTACCAGGCCCTGCTGTCGCTGGGTGACCGCCGCGTCGCCCCCGCCATCGAGGCGGCCGAGCGCAACGGCGGCAACTGGCGCGCCGCCGTCTCCGAATCGGGGGTCGACGCCGGCTTCTTCGTGTTCCGCGACCGATCGGCCGACGCCGTGCTGCCCTGGGACATCATCGACGGCGGCATGAAGGACGCGTTCTTCAGGAGCGAGTTCGAGAAGGGTCTGCGCGAGGAGTGGACGCTGCCACCGAAGCGGCAGAAGGAAAACGCCCGCCTCCTCCCGGTGCTGCAGTAGGGCGCCCCTTCAGGGGTGCCGGCGCGAGGCACCGCTGAAGCGGTGCCCTACGACGCAACCGCGGTCTTCTCCTCGTGCTCGGCGTAGGCCTGCAGAATCAGCTCGCGCAGCCGTTCCTGTGCCGCAGGATCCCCGGTCACCGGCCGCAGCAGCGCGAACGTCCGGCGCTCTCCGCCGACGGTGTACTGCCGCGCCGGAAACGTCACGTTGCGACCGTTGCCGCTGCGCCGCTCCCACACCGTGAATCCAATCAGCTTGAGACCGTCGAGGACGCCCTCGGTGAAATGCAGTTCCGCCTCGGCGAGCTTGCCCGGCAGCGGGTTCTTCTCGTTCTGAATGATTTTGACGAGCACGGCTTCCTCCACAGGATGACTTGCCCGCCGCGACTCGATGAGCGACGGCGGGGCGCTGGCGAAAGGCATCAAGGCAAACACGCGGCCGCTCCGCGAGCTGCCGGTCTGTCTCCGCAACTGACGCAGTTTCAGGAGTTGTGCGTTACGGGAGGGGACGCGTTCGATCCGGGCCGCCGCAGCTGACAACGAGTGTTGCGAAAGACCCAGGAGCCGAAATGCCTCGGCCGGCGTCAATTAGTCAGACGCATGCAGGGACCCACGAAACCCATCGTGCTGGCGGCGGCGATCGTTCTGGCAGCAGCGAACCTGGTCGCGCAGAACCTCAAGGGAGATTTCTACCTGGACATCCCCGGCCATACCTATTCACCGGTGACGCCCGCAGCGCCGTACGTTCCGCACTTCAACGGAATTGGCGCGACTTCTCATCCGAAGTACGTTACCTCGCTGAAACTCACACTGCTGTCAGTGGACGTTTCAGACTTCGTCTACGGTGACTACTTCACCTATGAAGTGCTTGTCGAGAACACCGGAAGTGCTCCGGTCATTCTTCCATGGTCACCAAACAAGGGTGCGTTCGCCCGACCAGTCCAATACATACCGGCGGGATTCCGGACGGGGTCGCTACATCTTCAGGTCGAATCAGCCGGCAGTGCCGATTGGCTGGCGATGCTCGACGGTCAATCGCTGTTAGGCTCGAACGAGGTGCCCGGTAGTCTGCTCGAACTTGCGCCGGGGCGGACTGCCCGCGTTCGTGTGCCTGCACAATGGTCCGCGACCATGCCGGAAGGACGCGCGGCGGTGCTGCGACAGCCCGACGGCGAAGTCCGTGTCCGAGCGGTGTTTTCCGTGACGCCGGCAGCTGGCGATGGATCGCGGGCCATCGGGACTGCCGATTACGTTCCCCTGACCCGCTCCAGCAACACAATCAAAGTGAGGGTGATGCCGCGTGAGCTGCGGTAGGGCGTTGAGCTGCGGCAGGACGCCGGACCTACCGTGTCAGAGCTATCGCACGAGCATCACGTGAGCGATGGCGAGGTCCCGAGAGTGGGTGATCGTCAGCAGCGAGCCGGTGGCGCCCAACTCCCCAAATCTCTTCGCGGCACCGTCGTGGAACTCCAGCCGCGGCGGCCCGTGGTGGCGAACGACTTCGATGCCGGTCCAGAACACACCGCGGGAATGGCCGGTGCCGAGCGCCTTCATGGCCGCCTCCTTCGCCGCGAAGCGAGCGGCGAATGACGACGCGAAATCGCGGCGGCGCCGGCAGTAGGCGATTTCGCCGGCCGTGAACACCCGGTCGACGAACCGATCGCCCCAACGCTCGATCGATTCGGCGATGCGGTGGATTTCGGTTGCGTCGATACCGATGCCGACGATATCCATGTAGCTTGATCCTAGTTGGATAGTTGGATAGTTGGATAGTTGGTAGATGCCCCTTCCTCCGCTTCCGGACTCGTTCTACTGGGCAGACGCGCCGTGGGGCGCCGCGCTGCGATGTCGACCGCTCGACGAGCTGGCGAATCACGTCTTCACGACGCGGCAGTTGCCGCTGAATCACTCCGATTACGAACGGCTGGCGCACGCGGTGGGTGTCGAACACGTGGTGACGCTGACCCAGGTACACGGCGCGTCGGCCGTCGTCATTCGTCGCGGCTCCTCGCCACCGGCAGCACCGCCGGAGGCCGACATCCTCGTCTCCAACGACCCGGCCGCTGCCATAGCGGTTCGCGCCGCCGACTGCGTTCCGATTCTGATGGCGGATCGGGTGACCGGAGCTGTCGCCGCGGTGCACGCCGGATGGCGCGGCACCGCAGCTCGTGCCGCGGTGTCGGCAGTGAACGCCATGCAGCACGAGTTCGGAACGCATCCGCGGAACGTGGTTGCCGCGATTGGTCCGAGCATCGGTCCCTGCTGCTATCAGGTCGGATCGGATCTGGTCGATGCATTCGCCGCCGCCGGTCACGAACGCTATCTCATCGAACGCTGGTTCTCGACACCGCCGCCGCCGAGAGGGTCGCGGGAACGCCCGCAGCTACGGCTCGATGTTGGCGGAGCGAACCGCGATCAGCTCGTTCTTGCCGGTGTGCCGGAACGGCAGATTTACGACGCCCGCCTCTGTACGGCCATGCATCTGGAGGTGCTGACCTCTTATCGGGCGGAAAAAGAAAACGCCGGCCGGATCGCTGGCGTGATCGTCGCCACCCGGCGGTAGAATCCGCACCATGCGCAACCGACTCGGCGTCAGCCTGATCGTCATCGCCGCCGCCGCATTTCCGGGAGGCGGCACCGCCGCCCAGGCGCCCGTCGCGTCGATCAAGCCGGACGTGGACAAGCTGTTTTCTTCACGATGGACGACGAGCACGCCTGGGTGTGCGGTCGGCGCGGACGTGAAAGGCCAGCCGGTGGTGCGGGCGGCGTACGGAATGGCTGATCTCGAACACGACGTGCCGAACACGCCCGAGACCATCTTCGAGGTCGGCTCCGTGTCGAAGCAGTTCACGGCCGCGGCCGTGCTGCTGCTGGCGCGCGACGGCAAGCTGTCGCTCGACGACAAGGTGCGCAAGCACATCCCGGAGATGCCCGATGTCGCCGCGGACATCACCATCCGGCAGATGCTCAATCACACCGCGGGGCTGCGTGACTGGGGAAGTCTGGCCTCGATTGCCGGGTGGCCGCGCACCACCCGGGTTCACACCCACGCGCACGTCCTCGACATCGTCAGCCGCCAACGGATGCTGAACTTCGAGCCTGGCACGCGATGGTCGTACAGCAACACGGGCTACAACCTGGCCGCGATCCTCGTCAGCCGCGTCAGCGGGATGTCGTTCGCCGACTTCACCAGGACGCGGCTCTTCGAGCCGCTGGGAATGAAGGACACGTCGTGGCGCGATGACTACACCCGAATCGTCAAGCGCCGCGCCATCGCCTATGGCGAGCAGAAGGCGGTCTTCTCGACGCTGATGCCGTTCGAAAACGTTCACGGCAACGGTGGCCTGCTGACGACCGTTGGCGACCTGATGAAGTGGAACGCGAACTTCGTGAACCCGGTCGTCGGCGATGCGCGGTTCGTGGCGGACATGGAGCGGCGGACGAAGTTCAACGACGGCCGCGAGCACGAGTACGCGCTCGGGCTTTACGTGGACACGTACCGCGGACGACGCGAAGTCGATCACAGCGGAGGCACGGCCGGTTATGTTGCCCACCTGTCGCGCTACCCTGATCACGGTGTTTCCGTCGCGGTGATCTGCAATGTCACGAGCGGAAACGCGACGAACAACGCGAAGGCGATCGCCGACCTGCTGCTTCCGCCGGGCCGCGCGGCCGACTCACCGGCGTCGGAACCACTCAACGCGGAGGAAGGCCCCCGCTACGCCGGACTCTACCGATCGCTGAAGCCCGCGGGCGTCGTCACGATCTCCGTTCAGAAAGACAGGCTCGTTTCGAGCACCTTTGGAGCGCTGACGCGTGTGGCACGGCATCGATTCGATGCCGGCGGTGCGTACGTCCTGGAATTCGATGGACGGTTCCTGCGCGTGACCGATGAATTCGGTACCGCCGATGACTACGAACGCGTGGAGCCGTGGAAGCCCGGCGTGCAGGAGTTGAAGCCGATCGCGGGGCGCTACGTCAGTGACGAACTGGAGCTGACGGTGAACCTCGCGCTGGACGGCGATCGCCTCGTCGTCAACAGGGGACCGGCAGGCACGCTGCAGCTGAATCCGGTGTTCCCCGATGGTTTTCAGTCCGGCGCAGGCTGGGTCGTCGTACGGCGGGACGGCTCCGGACGCGTGACTGGCTTCAGCGTGAATCAGGACCGCGTCTGGGATCTGCGCTTCGATCGTCTGCCGTGACCACGGCCTTCGCCAAGTCGTCAGGGACGCAGGCGCCATCGCGGCAGAAGGCAAGGTCCGCCTGAAGGCGGACACTACGTGGAGGAAGCGGCCTCGTCCATCGCTTCGTTGGCGAGGCGATCGGCGTCCTTGTTGAACTCGCGCCGGACGTGCTCGAAGGTGACGCGGCCGATGCGGCGCGTCATCGCCCGCGCCTCCTCGTAGAGCGGCAACAATCCCGCGTTCTTGACGCGGTACTGACCGAGCATCTGTTTCACCAGCAGCTCTGAATCCGATCGGATGTGCAGCACGCTGATGCCGTTCGTCGCCGCCCATCGCAGCGCCGCCAGCAGCCCGCTGTACTCGGCGACGTTGTTCGTGGCGAGCGTCAGCGCTTCCTTCAGCTCGACGATCGAGCCGTCCTGGTGCTCGATGCGGACGCCGTAGCCGGCCGGCCCGGGATTCCCGCGCGAACCGCCATCGATGTTGGCCGTCGCGGCCCCGCCCGATGCGGGCCCGAAGAGCGACGGTTGGCTCAAAAGGTCCGCCTGAAGGCGGACACTACGTGTCCGCAACTCCGTGGCACAAGGACCAGGGACCAAGTACGGACCAAGGACCAGGGACGGACCAGGAACAAAGGACGAAGGACCAAGGACCTTCTAGCGGACCACCGCGCCTTCGGCTGGCGGCGGGGGAGGAATGTAGTAGAGGATGCGGTGGCAGCTGTCGCACTGGATGATGCTGTCGTTGTGGCGCACCAGCTGGAACACCTGCGGACGCAGCCGCACGTGGCACACCGAGCAGAGCCCGTCACGCGTGGCCATGGTGACGGCGATCCCCTTGCGGGCACGCGCCACCTGCTCGAACGTGGCGACGAGCCGCGGCTCCATCTGCGACAGCAGCGCCGTGCGCCCCTCGGTCGCCGTCTTCAGCGCGGTTTCGACGGCGGCGAGCTCGTCGCCCAGCCGTGTCTTTTCGGCCTCGATCTCCTTGCGCCGCGCGGCGAACATCGTCTCCGCCTGCTTGACGTCGGCGGCGATGGCGTCGGCGTCGACCATGCGCTCGATGACCTTCTCCTCGACGACGCCCAGATCGCGCTGGGCGGTTTCGATTTCGTGTCCGAGCGCCTGATACTCCTTGTTCGTCTTGACCGCTGACTGCTGATCACGGAACTTGGCGAGCCGGCCCTGATAGAGGGCGACGTCCTTCTCGAGCGCGCGCCGCTGCTCCTGATTGTCCTTGAGCCGGTTCTTTGCGGACTCGAGCGCCTGCGTCGCGGCGGCGAGCTGGGCATCGGCATCGGCCAGCCGCTGCGGATGGGCGGCGATTGTCGCCTTCGCGCCGGCAATCGTCGTTTCCAGGCGCTGGAGGTCGATCAAACGTTGGAGATCTGGGGACATGATCAAGTGGAAAAGTTGAAAAGTGGAAAAGTGGAAGAAGTAGCTGAAAAGTACGGCCGGATAGCGTCGGCGCACCGAGGTGTCTCGATGCGGCTCTGAGTACTTTCGAAGTTACTTTTCCACTTTTTCACTTCTTCCACTTTCAAACTTTGGTAATGGGCCCGCCAGGATTCGAACCTGGGACCAACCGATTATGAGCCGGCCGCTCTAACCGCTGAGCTACGGGCCCCCAGGCGCTTCGCGCAAGTGGAAAAGTGGAAAAAGTGGAAAAGTGGAAAAGTGGAAAAGTGGAAAAGTTGAAAAGTGGACGAAGTAAGTGCGGCGTCGCTTCGAAATGCCGGTTGGCATCGACGCCCCCTCCGAGTCCTTTCAACTTACTTTCCACTTTTCCACTTCTTCCACTTTTCCACTTCTACGTTCGCCCCTCGAGGAACGCCTTGAGTTTACGCGACCGCGAGGGATGCCGCAGCTTGCGCAGCGCCTTGGCCTCGATCTGGCGGATGCGCTCGCGC
>JBOGIQ010000287.1:0-8030 GCA_050742535.1 Vicinamibacterales bacterium
GCGGTCCGTGTCGGCGTAATCGGATTCGGGTATTGGGGACCGAACATCGTCCGCAACCTGAACGCGCTCGATCGGTGCAATCTCGTGTCGGTTTGCGACACGAACGCCAACGCGCTGAAGCGCGCCCACAAAACCTATCCGGGGCTGCATTTGACGACGAACGTCACCGACGTGCTGCGCTCCCCGGATATCGATGCGGTCGCCATCGTGACGCCGGTCTGGACGCATTTCGACCTGGCCAAGGCCGCCCTCGAAAACGGAAAGCATGTTTTCGTCGAGAAGCCGTTCACGTCGAACTCCGCGCAGGCGTCCGAGCTCATCGAGCTTGCGGCGCGAAAAAACCTGCGCATCATGGTCGACCACACGTTTCTGTTCAGCGGCGCCGTTCGCAAGATCAAGCAGCTCGTCGATGACGGCACGGTCGGCCCGCTGTATTACTTCGACTCCACGCGTGTGAACCTGGGGTTGTTTCAGCACGACGTGAGCGTCGTGTGGGATCTGGCTCCGCACGACCTGTCCATCATGGACCACATCATCGGGCAGGCGCCTGAAGCAGTCGTGGCGACCGGCGGGAAGCACCTGAACCACCTGGCCGACATGGCCTTCATCACGGTGTACTTCCCGGGAAACGTGACTGCGCACATCAACGTGAACTGGCTGTCCCCCGTGAAGGTGAGAACGACGCTCATTGGCGGACGCGACAAGATGCTGGTCTGGAACGATCTGGAGCCGGACGAGAAGGTGAGGGTCTACGACAAGGGCGTGGAGATCACCAACGGTCAGGGCGTCTACGACCTGCTGGTCAGCTACCGGTCCGGCGACGTGTGGGCGCCCAAGGTGGAGTCGACCGAAGCATTGTCGTTGGAGCTTGGATACTTCTTGAACTGCGTCCTCGAGGGGAAGACACCCTCCAACGACGGAGAGGCAGGCCTGCGGATCGTCCGGCTGCTCGAATCGGCCGAACAGTCGTTGAACAATCGCGGCCAGCTCGTCGTTCTGTAGCAGCCCACTCGCCGTTTTTGGCCGGATCCGACCCCTCCCCCGTCGGATCCCGCATCCGCGATGCCGCGGATGCCTGACAGTTCTCAACACACCGTGACGCGGACTCTTCGAGAGTCGGAACGCGACAGCGCGTTTCTTGACTACTACCGCTGTCCCAGCGACGTGGGCGCGATTGGCACTCTACCGGGAGTGTCGTCGGAGGACGGCTACTTCAGGTTCGGCAGCTCCATCGGGTTCGGCCGATTTGCCGGCGGTCTTCCTTCGGCATACGCCACCGACAAGCTGACGGACGTGTCCGCCGCCGCCACGATCATCGACGGCCGCGCCTGGCTCCCCTTCGATCTGTCGCAGGTCGCCACCAATCTGAGGCGGGAACGGTATCGGCGGAACGGCGACGATCTGCTCCAGAAGACGACATCCGGCGGAATCGCCCAGCGGCTGTACTACCTGCTGCGCCCCCTGATGGGCGTCGGAGTACGGAAACACCTCCAGAAGATCCGTCTGCGCAACTGGGAAAAGATCCCGTTCCCGCAATGGCCGGTCGATCGAACCGTCGATTCACTCATGGAGGGCGCGATGAGGATTGCCCTCGCCGCACAGGGTGGACCGATCCCGTTCATCTGGTTCTGGCCGGATGGAGCGCCTGCGTGCGCCATGATGACGCACGACGTCGAGGGTCAGGCGGGAATCGATTTCTGCGACGCCCTGATGGATATCGACGATTCGTTTGCCATCAAATCGGCGTTCCAGCTGATTCCAGAAGGACATGAAGAGACGTGGCGGGCAACGGCGGCGCGGCTGCGTCGGCGTGGCTTCGAAGTCAACCTGCACGATCTGAATCACGACGGCCTGCTGTTTGCCGACAAGGACGAGTTCCTCGTCCGGGCCCGGCGCATCAACCGATACGCCCGCGAATTTGGCTGCGACGGCTTCCGGTCCGGCGTCATGTATCGCGAACAGGACTGGTTCAGCGCCTTCGAATTCTCCTACGACATGTCAGTGCCGAACGCGGCGCACCTGGAGCCTCAGCGCGGTGGATGCTGCACCGTCATGCCGTACTTCGTCGGCGACATTCTCGAGCTCCCGCTGACGACCGTTCAGGACTACACCCTGTTCCACATCCTGAACGACTACTCGACGGCACTCTGGGAACGTCAGATCGATCTGATCAGCCGGCACCATGGGCTGATCAGCATCATCAGCCATCCCGACTACCTGGTTGGGGAGCGCGAGCGCGCTGTCTACCTCGACCTGCTCCGCCACTTGAACGAACGGCGCGCACGCGGCCTCTGGATTGCGCTGCCCGGCGAGGTGAATCGCTGGTGGCGAAATCGCCAGCAGATGACGCTCGTCGCCGACGGCGACACCTGGCGCATCGAGGGGCCTGACGCCGATCGCGCCCGCGTGGCGTATGCGAGCCTGACGGGTGATGGCGTCACCTACTCCCTGTCGCCGCCGGCACGCACAGCCGCGTCAGCATGACCGTCCACACGATCGACCCGCTCCGCGATTCGCGCTGGAACAGTCTGGTCAGCCGTCACCCGCATGCGTCCGTGTTCCACACCGGCGAATGGTTGCGGGCGCTGCAGCGGACCTATGGCTATCAACCGGTCGCCTTCACGACCTCGGCTCCGGAGACGGCGCTGGAGGATGGCATCGTGTTCTGCGGGGTACGCAGCTGGCTGACCGGACGCCGCCTCGTGTCGCTGCCCTTTTCCGATCATTGCGAACCGCTGGTGGCCAGCGGTGACCGGTTCGCCGCGATTGCCGGTCACCTCGAGACCGTCCGCAAAACCGGCGGCTGGGACTATGTCGAGCTGCGGCCGCACACCGACGTCATGGCGGCGGTGCCAGCGATCCACGCCGCCGAACGGTACTGGTTTCATCGTCTCGACGTGCGGCCGTCCCGGGAAGCGTTATTCACGGCGCTGCATAAGGATTCGATTCAGCGCAAGGTTCAGCGCGCAGACAGGGAGCGCCTCGAGTACGAGGAAGCGCGCGACGAGCAAACGCTGCGGACGTTCTACGACCTGCTGCTGATGACACGGCGCCGGCATCAGCTTCCTCCGCAGCCGCTCGAGTGGTTCCGGAGTCTGGCGGACGCATTCGGTCCGTCGATGAAGGTTCGCGTCGCCCGCCATCGCGGCCGCGCGGTCGCCGCAATTGTGACACTGCGACACGGCGTGACGATGGTCTACAAATACGGGGCCTCCGACGAGGCGTTCCATCCTCTCGGCGGCACGCATCTGCTGCTCTGGAAGGCGATCCAGGAGGCCCACGACAGCGGCTGCACCACGCTCGACCTCGGTCGCTGCGACATCGACAACGACGGACTCGCGACCTTCAAGGATCGGTGGGGCGCGACGCGAACGGAACTGACCTACTGGCAGTACGCGCCGCGCCACAAGGCGGCCGGCACGTTCAGGAAACACGCGATTCAGGGCGTCAAGCGCGCGCTCGCCCACGCGCCCGCCGCCTGCCGTGTGGCTGCCGGCCGCTTCCTCTACCGGCACGCGGGATAGCGTCCTGACCATCCGACCGTGATAGGCGTCGCCGCAAACGAGTCCGACCTGCCGTGGGTCACCGAGTTCTTTGAGCTGTTCAAGACTCCATGGGAGCCGGTGCGTCCTGGAACGCGGTACCGCGTGGTGTTGAGCACGCGGCCCGACGCTGACGTGACCGAGGCCGACCTCACGCTCGTGTACGGAGCGGACGAACGCCCTGTCGACCGCCGCTTCGGCGCAGCCGTTGAACCGCTCACCGGCGAGGCCGCCATCGAGTGGAACGGAGAGACGATTCCGATCTACGGAGGTGCGGCGGGCTTCGGCGGACCGATCGAAAGCGGTCTGCCGCACGCCGGCAGCACCGCGCTCGGATACCGGCGAACGTGCGGAACAAAGACGATTCTTCGGTTCGGGTACGACGTGTTTTCCGAAACGGCGGCGTTGCTCACACAGGGACAGCCCACGTCGAATGCGGCTTCACCCACACTCGAGCTGCACATCGACATGATTCGGCAGTGCCTGCTGCGCTCGCAGGCGCCGTTCATCGAAATCCCGCCGCGGCCGCACGGTCATTCGTTCGTGTGCTGCCTCACGCACGACGTCGACTTCTTCGGTATCCGCAGGCATGCCGGCGATTCGACGCTGGCGGGATTTATCGGCCGCGCCACGGCGGGAAGCGCATTCGAGGTGCTCCGCGGGCGCCGTCGAATCGACGAGGCGATCGGCAACTGGGGCGCCGTCTTGTCCCTGCCGCTGGTGTTTCTCGGCCGGGCACGGGATTTCTGGCAGCCATTCGACGACTATCGCCGCGTCGAGCGCGGCCGCAAGTCGACGTTCTTTCTCATTCCGTTCAAGGGGCGCGCCGGCATTGGCCCCGACGGTCAGTCCAAGTCGCTTCGCGCGGCGCCATATGGCGTTCAGGACATACGGCAGGACATCGCCGCACACGCCGGCCCGTCGACTGAGTTCGCTGTTCACGGCATCGACGCCTGGCGAGACGCCGATGCGGGGAGCGCCGAGCGCCGGGCACTGGCCGCGGCGACCGGATGCGAGAACCCCGGCGTCAGGATGCACTGGTTGTACTTTTCGCCGGAGTCGCCGCGGAAGCTCGAGGAAGCGGGATTCGCCTACGACTCGACGTGGGGATACAACGACGCGGTCGGCTACCGCGCTGGAACCGCCCAGGCCTTTCACCTCTCCGGGACCAGACAGTTCATGGAATTGCCGCTGACTGTCATGGACACCGCGCTGTTCTATCTCGACCGGATGGGATTGAACCGCCGGCGGGCGATGGAGCAGTGCAGCGAAATCGTCCGTCAGCTGCGGAGGTTCGGCGGCGCGTTCGTCGTCAACTGGCACGATCGCAGCCTGGCGCCGGAGCGGCAGTGGACGCGGCCCTATGAAGCGCTCCTCCGTGAACTGGACGCCAACGAGGCGTGGTTCGCAACGGGCGGAGAAGCCGTCGATTGGTTCCGGTGGCGCCGAAGCATCCGCTTCGTCACGACGGGATCCGACATTCGCGTCGATGGCCCCACGCAGACAGCAGGACTGCCAGGAGCCCGCCTGGTCCTGCATCGCCCGGCAAACGGCGGGATGCAGGTCGAAGAGCTGTCGTTCACGGGCGGTGCGCAGACGGTGCACGCATGAACCACGTCTGCATGGTCGCGTATACGGACTACACGGGTGATGCCCGCGTACGGCGAGAGGCCGAAACGCTGGCCGCGCACGATTTTCGAGTGCGGTGTCTGACGACGAGAAACGGCGGCGCACCGAAAACCTACGCGCTGGACGGTGTCAGCGTCCAGGAACTCAACGTCTCGAAGTATCGCGGCAAGAGCACGCGCGCGTATCTCTCGTCGTACTTGAAGTTCCTGGCGGCGGCGTCGTTCGAGTGTGCGCGCATGATGGCGCGTGGCGAGCTCGACGTCGTGCACGCGCACAACATTCCGAATTTCATTGTCTTTGCCGGCCTGCTGCCGCGCCTGGCCGGACGGAAAGTCGTCCTCGACGTCCACGACTCCGTGCTCGAGACGTTCGCGGCGAAGTTTCCGCCGGGCCCACTGGTGCGCCAGGCGCTGCTGCTCGAAGAGCGCCTCTCGGCGTCGATCGCCCACCGGGTGATCTGCGTCAACCATCCGCAACGCGACGTGCTCGTCGGCCGGGGCATCCCCGACAGGAAGACGTTCATCTCGATGAACGTCCCGGACCCGCGCATTTTTCACGCGGACGCACGTGACCGCCTTCGCGACGCGTCGCCGGGGGCATTGAACCTCGTTTATCACGGCACGATGGTGACGCGTCTCGGGGTGGACCTGCTGATCCGGGCGGTGGCGTCGCTCCGCGAACGCGTACCGGCGGTTCAGCTTCATCTGTGGGGTCATGGCGACGATCTGACGGCGTTTCAGAGTCTCGCCGGTGAACTGAACGTCCAGGACCGCGTCCTGTTCAGTCCCGCGGGCTATCCGCTCGAAGCGCTTCCCGAGCGTCTACGGACGATGGACATCGGGGTGATCGGCAACCGCAGCAACGCCGCCGGCGATTTGATGCTGCCGGTGAAGCTCCTGGAGTACGTCTCGCTCGGCATACCGGTTGTGGCGCCGCGCCTGCGGACGATCCAGCGGTACTTCAGCGAAGACATGGTCACGTATTACGAGCCCGAAGACGTGGAGTCACTCGCCGGCGCCGTGCTGGCGCTCCACGAAGACCGTCACCGGCGCGAGCGGCAGGCCGCGCTGGCAAGCGGGTTTCTGTCGAACTACGGATGGGAACGTCAGGGAGAAGAGCTGGTCTCCATGTATCACTCACTGGTGGAAGGCTAATTCGATGAGCAAGTTGCGGTTCGCGCTAATCGGCTGCGGGAGCATCGCGCGCAAGCACGCGCACGTCCTGCACAACTACCTCGACGAAGCGGAGATCGCCGCCTTCGTCGATCTGGATCCGGTGCGGGCGAAGGAGTTCTCGGAGAAGTTCGGAGCGCCGGGATTCACGTCGCCGGCCGACATGATGCGGCAGGTCGGCGACTCGGTCGACGTCATCAGCGTGCTCACGCCGAGCGGTGCGCACTGCGGGAACGTCCTCGATCTCGTGCAATACGGGCGTCCGCTCGTCGTCGAAAAACCTCTGGCACTGCGCCTGGAGGATGCCGACCGGATGATCGAGGCGTGCGATGTCCACGGAATCAAGCTGTTCGTCGTGCATCAGAATCGCTACAACCTGCCGATCATGAAGGCGAGAGAAGCGCTCGAGCAGGGGCGCTTCGGCCGCCTGGTGATGGGCACCGTTCGCCTGCGCTGGACGCGCGATCAGAAGTACTACGACTCGGAAGCATGGCGTGGCACCTGGGCGCATGACGGCGGCGTCTTCATGAATCAGGCGGTCCATCACATCGACATGCTGACCTGGTTCATGGGAAACGTCGAAACCGTCCGCAGCATGGCCGCGACACGTCTGGTGACGATTGAAGCGGAAGACACCGGGGTCGCGGTGCTGCGCTTCAACTCCGGCGCGCTCGGCGTACTCGAGGCCACGACCGCGACGCGCCCCAAGGACCTCGAAGGGTCGATCAGCATTCTCGGCGAGCACGGCACCGTTGTCATCGGCGGATTCTTCATGAACGAACTGGTGACCTGGAACTTCGCCGACAGGCAGCCGATCGACGACGTCGTCTTCGACCAGTACGGGAAGAACCCGCAGGACTTCGGCTATAACCTCGGCGAGTACCTGCGCGGAGTCGTCGCCTCGCTCCAGCACAAGAAGGCGGCCCTCGTTGACGGGCTGGAGGGCCGGAAGTCGCTCGAGCTCATCACCGGCATCTACGAGTCCATCGAAACGAACATGGATGTGCAGCTGCGCTTCCGGCCGAAGAAGTGCCGCCTCGGACTCGCCTCGTGAGCACGTCGAGGATTTATCGGAACGTCCATCTCGGCGCGGACACGACGGTCGAAGATTTCTGCATCGTGGGGGCGCCGCCACGCGGAGCGGCGGACGGGGAATTGCCAACAACGATTGGTGACGGTGCGGTCATCCGCTCGCACACGGTGTTGTATGCGGGCAACATCATTGGCCGCAACTTCCAGACCGGCAACAAGGTCAACATCCGCGAATCGAATGAAATCGGCGACCACGTGAGCATCGGCACGCTGTCGGTCATCGAACATCACGTCACGATTGCCGATCACGTCCGCATCCACACGCAGGTATTCGTGCCCGAGTTCTCGGTGCTCGAAGAAGGCTGCTGGCTCGGCCCGAACGTCGTCCTGACCAATGCGAAATATCCGCTGTCTCTGGGTGTCAAGGAACAGCTGGCGGGTCCCGTCATTCAGCGGCGCGCCAAAATCGGAGCCAACGTGACAATTCTCCCCGGCGTCGTCGTGGGCGAGGACGCCCTCGTCGGCGCAGGGTCGGTCGTCGTCCGCGACGTCCCCGCCGGCGCCGTCGTCGTCGGAAACCCCGCTCGTGTCATCGGTCAGATCGCCGACCTGCCCTACGGCGTCAAGGCCTGAACGTCCGTCACACGCGTCCCTT
>JBOGIQ010000288.1:0-8029 GCA_050742535.1 Vicinamibacterales bacterium
CTGCTGTGGACGACCCAGCTCGAGGCAGGAGCGACCGGTGCACCGATGACATACCTGCACCGTGGCAAGCAGTACGTCGTGTTTGCGATCGGCGGTCAGCAACACGCGGCGGAGTTCGTCGCCTTCGCGCTGCCATGAGTGCCGGGCCGCCGCGCAAGCTCTAGCACTTCGTACGGCACGTAGTGTCTTGCGCGTGCGCCTCCGCGACTCTACAAACACACCGTGACCTCGGCGCGTCGCAGGAGTGTCAGTCCTGACAAGGAGTCGCCATGCTGAAGAGAACGATGACTGTTACGCGAGGAGTCCTGCTGCTCGGCATCGGGTTGGTACTTCGTCAATTTGGTCTCGTGGAGCCCGTCAGGGCCCAGGATTTCTGCCAACACCCGGGAATCTGTTTCGAGTCGTGCTATTTCTCCTCGCTTCCTATAGGGCAATGCTACGACGTCTGCGATTGCTGGTTCATGTGCAAGTGCGTGAACGGCAAAAGCGACTCGTACTGCTACAGCCAGTGTACGTCGTAAGGAAGTTGCCGCGGCGCTCCGGCAACCTTCCCGCCATTGCGCTCCTGGCGATGCTGCCGCTGCTCGAAACGGCGAGCGCACAGACTGCGACACAGCCGCCAGGTGCGGCATTGACGTTCGAAGTGGCGTCCGTCAGGAGACAAGCAGCGCCAGCAGGAGTCGGGGCGTCCTTCCGGGACAGCTTCGAAGGCATCCCGTCGAGGACGTTTCGGGGCAATCGATTTCTGGCCAGAAACGCGACGGCTGCCTGGTTGATCCGCGAGGCCTATGGAAACAGGTATCGTCTGCGTGAGCAGGTCCTGGGAGGGCCCGAGTGGATCGATCAGGACCGATTCGAAATCGAGGCGGTGACTCCAGCCGTGGGGCCCTCAGCGATACAGGCGGCCGCCCCCGTCGCGGTCCTGGAGATGCTGCGGAGTCTGCTCGAGACGCGCTTCAGGCTCCGGGTGCGCGAGGAGATGCGTGAGGGGCCTGTCTATGCCCTCGTGCGGGCGCGCGGAGACGGGCGCCTTGGCGTGGGCCTCAAAGTGTCCGGAGAGGATTGCACCGAACTCGGGGTGGAGAAGAACGGCGAGCGTGCCGCCAGACCCGAGTGTATCCCGCAGTACGGCGGCGATCGATACCGCAGAGTCGGCCACCCCATGGAGAGGTTCGTCCAGTCGCTGGAGCGCCGCGTCGGTCGGCTCGTGATCAACGAGACGGGACTGTCCGGCACGGTTGACCTCGATCTCCCTGTGTCGGTGGCCTCGAACTTTACAGACCTGGCTCGCATAGGCGCCGATTCGGGACTCTTCATCGCCCTGACGGATGTGCTGGGATTGAAGCTCGAGAGCAGGCGCGCACCGATACCGGTACTGGTCGTCGAGCGCATCGAGAGGCCTGCCGAAAATTGATACGGAAGGGGCGACGACCATCTGCTCCCTTTGGAAGTAGGATCGTTCGGTCATCTGGAGGGAAACGCGATGGGACGCCGCGTCACGCTCGTCGCCGCAACATGTTTCGCGGCGTCGCTTGTCTTTACCGTCTCATCCGCACATGCCACGGTGGTGTGGCAATTCGACAGCGGAGCGGAGCTCTCGTTTTCCTGGATGCAGGAAGTCTTCAACGAGGACTTCTTCGTCTTCAACGACCCGTACGATGGAAACCCCGATGGGCCGCTGTCGTCGCTCACCGAACCTGCCGGTTGCAACGTGTTCCAGGTCGTGGTCGATGCGGATGGGTTCGTGGGCACCATTCCCGGCGGCAACGAAATCGAGGTATTCGGCACTCCCTTCTGCTTCTTCAACTTCGGGTTCGGCGACCAGCGGTTCACCCAGCTTGGCACCTATACAAGCGGGTCGGCGACGCTCACGATCAGCGAGGTGCCGGACAGTGGGCCCACGTGGCTGCTTGGCGCGATCTCGCTGAGCGCATTACTGGTCCGTCGCCGCCGGTTGGCCTAGCGTTTTGGAACGGGGGCTGAAGCCGATTTCGCAAGGTCATCGGCTATCTGCTGCAGCGTCTGTTTCCACTGCCGGTCCGTTTCCTTTTCCAGGAGAGACCGCAGGGCATGCAGATGCGCGACGCCGAGCGCAGCGTCCGCTGGCGTCTTGATATCTGGCGTGACACCGGTCCCTTCCCAGTTTGTTTTCGTCACAGGCGAGATCGATCGTCCGGCCGGAATGATCGCGGTGAACGCTTGCGTGAGCCGTTGCGGGCCTCTACTGGAATGGGCACCCCCGCCCGTCGTTTCGCCAATCACGAGGGCTCGTTTCAGGTTCTGCATCGAATAGCAGAAATCCTCGGCCGCGGAAAAGGTCGACGTGCTCGTCAGGATATAGAGCGGCTGCCGAGCCGCCCGCCGGCCCGGCACAAACGTTGTTGTCCAGAACTGGCTTGTTTCGTTTGTGTCACGCCAATAGGCGTCCGTGAGGTGGATGCGTGTGTCGAAAAAGTAGGTGGCGATAAATGCCACCATCGGCGTGTTGCCGCCGCTGTTTCTTCGCAGGTCGAGGATAATCGCGTCGAAGTTCGCCAGCGTCGACAACAGGGCGGAAGCCGTTTCCGCTGACTGTTGGCTCAAGTTGGGGAAGCTGACCAGTTCCAGATACCCGACATTTCCGCGCAGGCGTTCAAGTTTCCCAAATCCAAAGTTCAGCCGCTCACGCGGTTCCACCGATAGCGTCGCGGCTCCTGGCGACACAGTCGTCGCTGGCTCGTAGAACACGGCAAAGTGTTTGTCGCGGCTCGCATTCCGCAGGGTCCGGCCTATGGCGTCCGCGAACTCGTTTGGAGCCTTGCCATCGTATTCGCCCGCGCTATTAGCTGAACGCAACGCTTGAGTGATTCGCTCAACCGCTTCCGGCAGGACATAGACAGCTGTCAGTTTCGTTGCCAGCGCTTCGATGACATTGTCGCGCTCGGATTTCCCGACCGTCGACGGTCCTGACGGTACCGGGGTGACCTGCTGCGCCGCCGTCATGACCGGCAGGAACACGATCGCGAGAACCGCCGCCCTGCGTATCTGCATGCCGTAAATCCCCGGCAGAGTAGACACTCCCGGCGTCGCTTTCGTTGGGTGGCTGCATTAGGATTCATGCATGCCGCGACTGCGTGCTGGCATCGCCGCCCGGATCGCCACCGTCCTCGTGCTCGTCGCCGGTGCTGGCGCGGTCTCCGTGGCGCAGCGGTTTGGCGTCATCGAGGGCGCCGGAGCGGGCATCCGCGTTCCACCCCGCGACTTCAACGACGGTGCATTCACGGTCTGCAAATGGATGTTCCGCAGCGATCGCTCCGAGCCAAGCGGCGTCGGGTGGAGCACCGACTACCCGTTTGGCGAAATCAACCTGCTCATCCGCCTGTCGGAGCTGACCAAGGTTCGCGTCAGTCGCGACAGACGCGGGGACGTCAACTACTGGGTCGTCCGGGCCACTGACGATCAATTGTTCAACTGTCCGATCCTGATCGGATCGGATGTCGGTACCGCGGCACTCTCGAATGCGGAAGTGCAGCGTTTACGTGAATACCTGCTGAAGGGCGGGTTCCTGTGGGTGGACGACTTCTGGGGCACGCCGGCGTGGGATCACTGGACCAGCCAGATTGCGCGCGTGCTGCCGGAGTTTCCCATTGTCGACGTGGCGCCGTCGGATCCAATGCGACAGGCGATGTTCCCGATCGCGGAAGTCAAGCAGGTGCCCAGCATCTTCTCGTGGGGTGGACCAGGCAGCGATCCGAGAGAACGCGGCAACGACAGCCCGCACGCCAATTTCCGTGCGATCGCCGATAAGGACGGGCGGGTCATGGTGGCGATGACCCACAACACCGACATCGGCGACTCGATGGAGCGGGAAGGAGAGAATCCCGATTACTTCGCCGAGTACTCACCGCCAGGCTACGCGCTGGCGACGAACATCGTGCTATACGCGCTGACGCATTGAGCGTGACGCTGCATCGCGCGTCGAGAAGGACCGCGTCAGTTCTCCTTCGGCTGATCGATGCCATCGATCACCAGCATCTCGACCATCCCGCGCCGCGCATCGAGCTTGAGGCCGAGCTGCTCCTGCAGCGCGGCAAAGATCGACGGCGCATCCGGATCTGCCGGCGGCTGCGCGCCGGGCGGCGGCGGACGCTCGGGTGTGAACGAGAGCTGCAGGTCGTAGCCTCCTGGCAGCTTCGTCTCGTCCGTCACGATGCGGTCGACGATGCCGCTGAGCGTTTGCGCGAGCCGCGCGATCGTCATGCCGCCGGCGTTGATAGTAAACGGCGACATGCGCGTGGTGCAGAGCAGTTGTCCGGACGCCGTCTGCGGCGCCGGAGCTCCAGGTGCCGCGGCGGCGGAGCAGTCCGTCATCGCGGCTTGCATGCGCGGGCCGAGCCGTCGATCGTCGCGCGCGACGACCAGCGCGTACACCGGCATCTCGCGCGTCTCCCGTCGCACGACGAGATTGAAGCGCTCGGCGAGCAGCGTGCGCACCATCGCCGAGATCTCCGCCCGGGTGGCGCCCGCGGCGCCGCGGGCGAGGACGTCCACGTTGAGAGAGTTGACCCAGGATGGTCCGCCGACCAGCTGGAACCCGGGAATCCCGTACGCGTTCAGAATCAGCATTCGCACCGATGCGTTGGTCGCCTCGAACCGGCCGGTGCCCTCAGGCGCAGTCATTCGCGATACCGGAGCGCCCGACGTATTGATCTTGACCGACGCCACCTCGAAGGCCGGCTGCTGCCCACGAGCCGCCGTGGCGATACCGACGATCAGACACAACACCGCGAGAAGTGTCCGTATATGCATCTGTCCTCCGGCGAACCGCACCACAGCGCCTTGACGGAGTCGGGTGGTCACCGGTTGGCCGGCGGCGCGATTCAGGGCGACGACGAACAGGAACGTGCACCGCACGCCACGTATAGACACGCTGACCGCCCGAAAGGTTGGGTTCCGGCCTCAGTCGGCCAGTCCGAGAAACGTGCACAACGCCGCGCGCTCGACGGCAAGCGCTTGACGGAATTGACGATCGCGTGGCGGCTGACCCGCGACATACCCGACATCCAGCGAGAGGGCGCCGCCGGCGATTGAGGCGTTTGCCCATCCAATCACGCGGTCGCGCCACAGCAGCGGCAGCGCATAGTAGCCCCAGCGGCGTTTCGCAACAGGCGTGTAGGCCTCGAATCGATACGGCCAGTTCCAGAGCAGCTCGAACCGTCGCCGATCCCAGACGACCGGATCGAATGGCGCGAGCAGACGAACGCTCTCGTCCTCGGCGCGTTCCGGCCGTTCGCCCGCCGGCCAATACCAGTTCACGCCGTCGACCGTGGCATGCGCCAGGCGGCGCTTCGCGCGCTGCAGCGCGCCGGTGATCCTGTTGCTCCATTGCGGCACGGCGTATCGCAGTCGTCTGACGGCCTGCGACAGGCTCACCGCCGGCAGCGGCGCGTAGATGTTCACGACGACGTCCACCAGTGCATCGAGGCGGCCGCGGCGCTCGCGTGGATCGTTCGTAGTGTCCGCCTTCCCTGGCCGCCGGAGCTCGGAGAGCGTAGGTGGCAGGCGGACCTGTTCGTGTACACCGTAGACTCTGACGCCGGCTTCGCGGCGAACCACACGCAGCAGGCCGCGGTAATGCATCGCGTCGAGGAGATGCGTCGTCGCGCTCGACGATCCGCCCCAGTAGTTCGTCACCGTGCCGAGGGCGAAGTGATCGTCGACCTGCCGCGGGTGCACCGGGCCGCGATCGCGGATGAACTCGAGCAGGCGTCGCACGTGCCTCCCGCGCGCAACGCTCCACGGCGCGTGACCCCCGCGGCGCGGATGCATCAGGTGGAACACGCGGTCGGTCACGAAGCCGTAATTGATGAAGAAGTCCTCATGAACGCGAAGGCCGGAGTAGCGGCGCTCCAGATCGCCGGCGCGGTAGTTCCTCACCCGGTGCCGGAGCGTCAAATCCTGCGCGCGTGCCGGAGCCCGAATCGGGTCGGCCTGCACGAACCCGAAGGCTTCGAGCGCCCTGGTCAGCGATGTGGGTGGAAAGAGGCTCCGCGCGACCGCGTAACGCCGCAGATCATCGAGGGTCAATCGCCTCCGCTGCCTTTGAACTGGTCCGCCTCGTCCGCGAAGAGCACATTGAAGCTGGTCAACGACCCATAGCAGCCGCTGACATATCCCTGCAGCTTGATCTTCACATCGTCCGGCAGCTCCGAGGCGTTGACCTGCTGTTCCAGCGTCCGCAGCCGATTCCGCAGCATCACGATCTTGTGGAAGAACGTCTCGATCGGCCAGCTCTTCTCCTGCAACCCTGGTGAACCTGGACGCAGCACAAGGGTGCCCCCGCGCCATTTCGCGGCGGGCGCAACCGGCGTCAATCCAGTTTCTTCACGGATGACGCGACGCAGCAGGAGCTCCAGATCGTGATCGGCAGACTGGTTCGCAGACACGTGAGCACCGGACCTTTCCCGTTCGGTTACCAGAGCAAGCGGCTCGTGCGGGGTGGGGGAGACGCGCGCCGAAGGCACAGACGGAGCCGGCGAGCCGCTCTCCATGCGTGGCCCGCCGCGGAAATTATGCTGGCTGTCGCAGTAGTCGCAGGAGACGCGAATCGGCCGCCCTGTGCCATCCACGACGATGACCGTATGGAGGCGATCTGTCTTGCACGCGCGACAGTAATCTTCGAGAGACTCCCCAGCCCGGAACGCGCGATTCACGATCCATATTGTGTGACGGCTTTGGCACTGGGCGCGACCGAAGGCGCAGATCGGCCCGCTACCGCGGGAAATGCACGACGTTCTTCAGGCCGCGAACAGCGGTCCACGGAATCTCCTGATTCCGGGTTCGAACGAGCGCATGGGCGTCGTTGAATTCGTCGAAGTGCGCCTTCAACGTGCCCGTCAGCGTGCCGTCGGCCTTGCGGGTGCCGGTCGCGTCGATATGGATGGTGAAATTCTCACCGGTCGAATCGCCGGAAAAGACCAGCGTCTCGCCGGCGAACAGACCGGTCAGCTTGACGGGATCGCCGTGCGGCCAGTCCAGCGTTCCCGTGACGATGCTCTTCTTCTCCTCGAGCACCAGTTTCAATCCGAGATGTTCGATGGACAGCGTCCAGGCGCCTGCGATCGATGGCTGCCTCGCCTCACCCGAACCAACGGCAAGTGCGGCCCCAAGGATGAGAGCTGCGAGTTGCGGATATTTCATTTCCTGCTCCTTGTCTCGGAGCATATGCGGCGGACGTTGAACGCCGCCTGAACGAAGCGTTCAGCGCCCGTTCAGTGTGGCTGTGACGGAGCCAGGAGGAGCCTCAGTCGGCCGGTTCGATGCGCAGCAACGCCCCGTTGCGCTCGTCGGTGATCACGTAGAGGAGCCCGTCGGGGCCCTGACGGATGTCGCGGATGCGCCAGCGCTTGTCCTCGAGCAGCGTCTCGCGGCGGGTTTCTTCCATGGCGGTGTTGAAGACGATGCGCTGGATACGACCCGTGCCCGGGACCTCGCCGTAGCGCACGCCGCCGATGAAAAGATTGCCCTTCCACGCCGGGAATCGCTCGCCGGTATAGAACGTCATGCCCGTCGTCGAGATCGACGGCACGAAGTTGACGACCGGCGCGACCATGCCCTCGGCTTCAAAGCCTTCAGGTTGATACGGCCCGGCGTAGGAGCGGCCGAGACTCACGAGCGGCCAGCCGTAGTTGCCGCCGGCCTTGATGACGTTGATCTCGTCGCCGCCGTTCGGGCCCATTTCGGACTCCCAGATCGTCTTGGTCGCCTCGTGCCAGACGAGGCTTTCGGGCGTACGGTGGCCGAGCGTGTAGATCTCCGGCCGGTAGCCCTCCTTGCCGACGAACGGGTTGTCCTTTGGGACCGTGCCATCGGCGTTGTAGCGCAGGATCTTGCCGCTCAGGCCCATCTTGTCCTGCGCCATCTGCCCGGGCTCGCCCCACGTGCTCACGAGCAGCGTGCCGTCCGGCAGGAACAGCATGCGCGACACCGTGCTCGCGCCCGGCATCCTGATGACGTCCTCGACCTTCGTCAGCGCCGTGCCATCGAAGAC
>JBOGIQ010000289.1:0-8016 GCA_050742535.1 Vicinamibacterales bacterium
CTTTATGAGCATTCGTGGAACGAGCCGCTAGGGCGCTTCCGCGCGCCGTTCGCGTTCCGCGGCCTTCCCGACATCGAACAACCTCTGACCAACAGCCTCACGCGCCTGGCCGGCGCCCACCGCGACATCGAAAAGATCGAAGTCGCGATGCTGCGGAACTTCAGGAAGTACGCCGCGCAGCAGGCGCCGCGTCGGTCCCGAACGGACCCTCTTTTCCGGACTCGACGGCCTCAGCCGTTCATTGGCCCGTTATTACCTGCCGCGGCGCAGCGACTGAGCAGGTCCGCCTCTTGCACTCCCTCAGGGCATGTGCACGTGGAGGCTCCTGGGAGCGCTGCTCCTCTCTGTTACGGTCGTTTCCGGATGCGGAAAGAAGGTCGACAACGCGTCGCACGCGCCGGCGATCCGCGCGTTGACGTCGGCGGCGGCGCCGCCGTGGGTTGACCGTTCCGCTCTCGGCCGCCGCTTGTGGACGATCGAGCGGACGTTCTACGAATCACGCCAGTATCTGCCCGCGTGGGTGGACGGCGTCGAAACGACACCGCACGGCAAGGATCTGATCCAGCAGCTCAAGTACTCCGCGGTGCACGGTCTCGATCCCGGTCGCTACCCGGTGGCCGAATTCGAGACGTTGCGTGAGGAGTCGCAGACGAAGCTGCACGGCACGCAGTTCCCGATCGAGCGTGTTCCCGAGCTGGATGTGAAGATGACGTATGCGTACCTGAAGTACGCGGCAGACCTCCTCGGATGGACGCACAGCGCGCGTCAGGTCCATCCCAACTGGCTCACCGACTCGAAGAAGGAGGACCTCTCGGCGCGGCTGTCGGGCGCCATCGCCGGCAACCGCGTGCGGGCGTCGCTCGAGGAGCTGGCGCCGTCGCATCCGCAATACAAGGGGCTGCAGGCGGCCCTCGCACAGGAAGCGACGAAGACTGGCGGACGCGCCGACGTCATCCGGATGAACATGGAGCGCTGGCGGTGGGCGCCGCGCGACCTCGGGGAGCGCTACATCCTGGTCAACGTGCCGGCCTACATTCTTCAGGTCATGGAGCACGACCGGCCCGTGCTGTCGATGCGCGTCATCGTCGGCGATCCCGCACACCAGACGCCGCTCTTCAGCGACGAGATGACCTACATCGTGTTCAGCCCGTACTGGAACATTCCGCCGAACATCCTTCGCGAAGAGACGCTGCCGCGGCTGGCGCGCGATCCCGGCTTCCTGCGCCGCAACAACATCGAGGTCGTCGGCACCAGCGGCGAGGCCGAGGATGTCGATCCGGAGTCAATCGACTGGAGCGACGAATCGATCACCAGGGGCCTTCGATTCCGTCAGCGGCCCGGCGCCGACAACGCGCTCGGTCTCGTGAAGTTCATCTTCCCCAATCACTTCAGCATCTATCTGCACGACACGCCGGGCGATCGCCTGTTCTTCAAGGACAAGCGTCCGCTGAGTCACGGCTGCATCCGCATCGAAGACCCGATCGGGATGGCGAAATACGTGATGCGCGACCAGCCGGAATGGACCGAGCCGCGGATCCAGGCGGCCATGAATGCGCGGCAGGAACAGGCCGTCAAGCTGAAGTCGCCGATTCCCGTGCACATCGGCTACTGGACCGCCTGGGTCGAGCCGGACGGGAAGACGGTCACTTACACGGACGATCCGTATCGGATCGATCCGGCACATGCGCGACTGCGGAAATAGGTGGGCTGGGTTGCCTGGGTTGCCTGGGTGGGCTCGACCTAGGCTACTCAGGCTACCTAGGCAACCTATCCGTCCAGGAATGATCGCGTGAGCCGTTGTACCAGCTGGTTGAGTGATTCGCCGTCGAGCTCGAACACCGACCGCTCGGGCGACCATGCCAGCTTGTAGCTGCGCGACATCGCCGACAGCCAGATCTGCCGCACAGGGGCATTGGGGCTGACCACGAACTTCGTCGCGGACGGCTCCTCGAACACGATCTGCAGCACGCCGTTCTGCAGCTCCACTTCGAACCCTTCTTCGTCGGCGACGGGGAGGAGGGCACGCTGCAGGTCTTCCAGCGCGTGATCGGCCCGGATCCGGAAATCCTGCTCCGTGAGCATTCAACGCAACTCTCGGTGTTTCACGGAGCTTAGTTCGTGGCGGCGAGCCGATCGCGGGAGGCGATGTAGCTGCGGCGCGAGCGCGCCGTCATCCCGGACTTCACGCGAACTTCGAGCCGATGTTCCTTGTTGTCGAGATTCGCCGGGTTGAACCCGAGCGCGTACAGGCTGTGCAGCTCCTGGGCGACGCGCGTGAACGTCGGCGCGAGTTCGGCGGTTTTCTTCAGCTCGAAATAGCCGCCGCCGGTTTCGTCGGCCAGCCGGCGCAGCGCGCCGCTCGGACGCGAGCGCTGGGTCCGCTGCCCGTTGAAGAACTCGGACTGCAGACCGATGGCGTAGATCATCACTTCCTTCTCGCGCGCCTTCGTCATCACGTCGCCGAAGCTCGTGCGGCTCGCCGTATCGTCGCCATCGGTGAACACCAGCACCACCTTGCGCCCGCTGGCGTCATCGAGGAGATCGATGCTGATATCGATTGCGTCGTAGAGACGGGTCGGGTTGCCGTACGGCAGATCACCCAGTGCCGCGATCAGGTCGTCGCGATCGTTGGTGAACGTGCCGCTGAACCTGATCTTGTCGCTGAAGGCACCGACCTGGGCCCTGTCGTCGCGCAGCAGGCGCAGGATGAACTGCTCCGCCGCGGCTCTCAGCAGCTTCAGGTTGTTGTTCATGCTGAAGCTGAAGTCCATCGTCACGACGACGGTGAACGGCTGGACGTCGTTCTGGAAGAAGACAATCTCCTGGGCCTTCCCGTTGTCCAGTACCGTGAAATCGGTTCGCTCGAGGTCGGGGACGAGGCGGCCATCCTCGTCCAGAACGGTGGCCAGAATCGGCACGATGCTCGTGCCGCCACGGAAGGTCGCTTCCTGCTGGGCGCGGACCACCACTCCCACCACGAGGAAAGCCAGCGCCGCCACGGTCAGGGCACGCATGCGTGGAAGCAGCTTAGCAACCCGCCAGGGGGGAGTAAACCCCCTGGCTGCTGCCGGACGCGCTAATATCTCACCGCTATGCAAAAACTGCTCGTCCTCCTTTTCTGCGCTGTCCTGTCCGCGACGGCCAGCGCCCAGACGCCTGTCAAGGGAGTCGTTCGCGACAGCGCCGGTGGTGTCATTCCCGGGGCGGCGATCCTGGTCAGGACCGCGTCGGGCGTCGAACAGCACGCGCTGACCGACTCCTTCGGCCGCTTCGAGCTCGTCCGTGGCGTGCCCGCCGGCGGCGTCCTCGTCGTTCGGGCCGGCGGCTTTGCTGAGAAAACCCAGGCGCTCAACGGCTCGGGCGAGCTCGAGATCGTGCTCGAGCCGGCGCGCCGGTTCGAATCGGTCACCGTCACCCCGACCCGCACCGAACAGCGCCTGGGCGATGTTGCCGCCAGCGTCGAGGTCATCGATCGAGAGGAAATCCGCCATTCGCCGGCGATCCTCTCGGACGATGTGCTGCGGACGGTGCCCACGTTCAGCCTGTTCCGGCGCACCAGCAGCCTGTCGGCGCATCCCACGGCGCAGGGTGTTTCACTGCGCAGCATCGGGCCGAGCGGCGTGAGCCGCTCACTCGTGCTGATCGACGGCGTGCCGTTCAATGACCCGTTTGGCGGCTGGGTGTACTGGACACGCATCCCGCTCGAGAGCGTCGACCGCATCGAGCTCATCGATGGCGCCAGCTCCAGCACCTGGGGCAACTACGCCCTTGGCGGCGTCATCAACGTCGTCACCGCACGGCCGAAGCGGCGGACGTTCGAGTTCCGGACCCAGGCGGGCACGCGCGACACGCGCAAGGCCGATTTCTTTGCCGGCGATGCCTGGGGCAAGGTCGGCGTTTCGCTCGAGGGGAGCTTCTTCGACACTGACGGTTTCCACCAGGTGATCGCTGAAGAGCGCGGCGCCGTCGACACCAGAGCGCAGGTGGACTACAAGAACGTCGGACTGAAAGTCGATTACAGCCCGGCCGATCGTGTGAGCACGTTCTTCCGCGTCGGCTACTTCCGCGAGAAGCGCGACAACGCGAAGGTGACCACCGTTAATCCGATCACGCCGGAGATGAACGACACCGAGTGGAAGACGCTGAGCGCCGGCCTCCGCGCCTCGCTCCCCGATCAGAGCGATCTGCAGGCGAGCTTCTTCGTCGACAACAACCGGTTCAACAGCAACTTTCTCGCCGTGCCGGCGGCAACGCCCGCGCGATCGCTGGGCCGCCTGACCACCGTGCAGCACGTGCCGACGGACGCTGTTGGCGTACTGGTGCAGTGGTCGAAGCCGATCTCCACGCGTCATCTGATTTCGGCGGGAACCGATTTCCGCCGCATCGAGGGCGCCAGCGAAGAGGAGGGCAGGCTCTTTTCGAACGCGACGGTCGTGCAGACGCTCCGCGACGGGCGCGGTACACAGTTCAACAGCGGCACGTTCGTGCAGGCGCAGTACTGGCCGATTCCCGCGCTGTCGCTCACGGCAAGCGGCCGCGTCGATCACTGGCGCAATTACGACGCCCACTACACCGAGACGACGGTTGCCACGGGGCTTCCCGCGCCGCGCAATCTGGGCGACTTGCCAGACCGTGAGGAGACGGTGTTCAGCCCGAAGTTCGCCGCCCTCTACCACGCGACGAATCGCGTCAGCGTGTGGGGAACCATCGGCACGGGCTTCCGCGCGCCGACGCTCAACGAGCTCTACCGGAATTTCAGCGTCGGTGCGCTGCTGACGCTGGCCAACGCGAACCTCGGTCCCGAGCGGCTGCTCGGCGGAGAGGTCGGCGTCAACCTGGCGCCGAACGACGACGTGACGATCCGCGCGACGTGGTTCGACAACCGCATGAAGGATCCCATCACCAACGTGAGCCTGACCACCGATCCCGTCACCGGCAACCCCGTCGCCGCAGGCACGCTCGCGCAGCGCATGAACGTGGGCCGCACGCGGATTCGCGGTTTTCAGACCGACGTCGAGTACCGGTTCCTGCAGCACTGGAGAGCGGGCGCGGCCTACGTCCTCAATCGCGCGCGGATCACGGACAACCCCAGCGATACGAGCCTCGAAGGCAAGTTCCTGCAGCAGGTGCCGAAGAATAGAGGCTCGCTGAGCCTGAGCTATGCGAACCCGAGATACGTGGATGTCACGTTGAACGCACTGTTCGTCGGCCATCAGTTCGACGACGACCAGAACGTCAAGGCGAAGCCGGGCGAGGAACCGGGCATGCCTGGCTACGGTGTGGTCGACCTGTCCGCGTCGCGCGCCATCGGCCGCGCCGTCGACGTCTTCTTCACGGTGCAGAACATGTTCGACGAGGAGTACTGGGTCCAGCTGCAGCCGACGACAATCGCCGCGCCGCGGCTCGTCAACGTCGGCTTCCGCGTGAGCTGGGCGGGGAGATAGGAGCGTCTGTTCACCTTCATGACACGAGCAGTGTTCCTGGCGGCTGCCGCCACGCTCCTGGCGTGCTCGTCAGCGCCGGCGCAGAGTCCGTCCGACGTTGCCGCGCGCGTCGGCGGCCGCGCCGTCACGGTCAGGGAGCTCGACGAGCGGTGGCGGGCCTCCGATGCCGCCGAGCAGGCGGAGACCGTCCAGAAGCTGTACGACGGGCGGCGGGCGGCCCTCGAAGCGATCGTCGCTGACGCACTGCTTGCCGAAGCCGCAAAGTCCCGCGGGCTGAGCCCGGACGCCTACGTGGAGGCCGAGATCAGCAAACGGGTGAAGCCGGTCACCGAGACCGACGTGGCGATGTTCTATCAGGCGAACATCGCGCAGATGCAGGGGCAGCCGCTCTCGGCGATGGGCCCCGCCATCACGCGATACCTCACCCAGCAGCAGGAAGACGAGGCCCGTCTGGCGCTCATCAACGAGCTGCGCAAGACCGGTCCGGCGGTGCGTGTGCTGATGGACGCGCCGAGATTCGACGTGGCGCTGGCCGACACGGATCCGGCCATCGGCAGCGCCAAAGCCCCGGTGACCCTGATCGAGTTCTCGGATTTCCAGTGTCCGTTCTGCCTGCGCGTGTCGCCGACGCTGAAGAAGATTCGCCAGACCTACGGCGACAAGGTGCGGATCGTGTGGAAGGACTTCCCGCTGACGCAGATTCACCCACAGGCGTTCAAGGCGGGGGAGGCCGGCCACTGCGCGGCCGAACAGGGGAAGTTCTGGGAGTACCACGATCAGCTGTTCGGCAACCAGCAGGCGCTGATGCCGGACGACCTGAAGAAGCATGCGGCGACCACGGGAATGGACGTGGAGCGCTTCACCGCCTGCCTCGATACCTCGAAGCACGCCGAGCGTGTGCGCGACGGCGTGGCGCAGGGCACGCGCCTGGGCGTGAACTCGACGCCGACAATCTTCGTGAACGGGCGGCGCGTCTCCGGCGCCCAGCCCTACGAGGTCTTCGCCGCCGTCATCGACGAGGAGCTGTCGAGATCGAAGTAATCGTCCCTCGTTCCTGGTCCTTGGTTCTTCGCCCGTCCGCAGTCCTTTGTCCGTCCTTGGTCCTCGGTACCTCCACGGTCCTCCTCCGTCCCGGTCCGACGCTCACGCCTTACGTGACAGGCCCATGCGGTCGAACAGAAGTCTCACTGAGCCCATTGGCTATCCGTGGCAGATGGCGCTTGACGGACTTAAGGCTTCAGAGACTTGAGGGTTAACCTGTGGGAGGGAGAACACTTGTGGCGGGCGAGAACCGTACTGAGTGCCAGTAGGGCGGACCATCCGTCTGCCGGAGAGTGTTATCTGAAACAGTGTTTTCAGTGTGGAACCGCTAGAAACGGCCTTGCGGCATTCCTTCAACGCCGCGGCCGCCGCGGTCACCATCACTACTCGGAGGCAGGCCTCGGCCTCGGCCTCGGCCACCGCGACCTTCGCCGCTTGGCCCACCTCGCGGACCAGCACGGTTGTCGGTGCCCCGTCCGCCTTCAGCCCTCGTGGTCCGCGCGACCGGCATGAAAACCCATTGGTTGTAGGTATCGCGTCCGTTGTAAAGCCGGAGAGATTTCTCAGGGCTCTTGCTGGTGACGCCAACTATGCCGCCGCCGACGACGTTGCCGCGACCCTGCGGGACGCCAACAGGGGCCGAAGCACGACCACCACCCTGCAGCGGCACGGTCGTCTGCTGCGTCTGCCCCGCCGTCGGTGCTCCGCCAGCCAGAATCTGAAAATCGTCGTTTGTAATCGGGTCCTTGTATTTCTTGCGAAGCAACCGTTGCTCGACCAGGACGTCGATTGACGGAGGCGAGGCGTTGGCAAAGCGACGCTGCCACAGACTGATCGCTCGCGCGTATTGCTCACCGCGGAACACGAGTTCCGCCTCTTTTTCCCGCCGCATTATCGTGTGCCACGCCGGCAGCGCGACCGACATCAGGATCGCCATGACGGACATGGAGACGAGCAGCGCGACCATCAAATAGCCGCCTTCGCTGGTAACTCTGCGACAGAGCGCTGCCTCGCGCACAGGTCAGCTGCACGTTTCCGTGCCGGTCAGCTCCCGCACCGATATCTGAGCCTGGCTCGAGCCGCGTCGGCCGTCAGTGGTGACGACTTCCACGGTGACCGTTTTGGTCCCGGTGGTTCGGAAGACACGCGAGAGGGTATTTCCGGTGGTCGAAAGCGCCTCGACTTCCGCAACCGTGCCGCTGCGAATGTCCCACTCGTATCGGGCAATCGTGCCCGTGTCGTTCGGCGGAAGTGTCGCCGTGGCCGTGAACGTGACCGGCGCACACCGCGCCGGCATGATCGGAACGGCGGTGATGTTCACCGACGGTGCCGCTTGATGGCCCACCGTCACCGTCGTCGATGAGACCGACGTTTTTTCCGCAACCGCTGTCGTCGTGATGCTGTAGGTCCCGGTCGCGCCATAGACGTGCGTGGCTGTCCGCGGCCCGGACACGATTCCCAGGCTGGTCGATGTGCCATCGCCCCATGAGACGTCGATCACTGGCGGCGCTCCATCAGTGGCGATCGTTGG
>JBOGIQ010000290.1:0-7934 GCA_050742535.1 Vicinamibacterales bacterium
CGCCCGCTCCTCACGGACAACTTCGATGCCTGGTCCCAGGCGGTCCAGGCGCTGCTGGACGAAGCCTCCGGCCGATTGCCGCCGGACGTCGATCGTGCGGCGCTTGCCAGGCACGTCCTTGCGACGATGGAGGGGGCGGTGATGCTTGCGCGTACGTACCGCAGCTTCGAGCCGTTCGATCAAGCCGTCCATCAACTGCGCGACTACGTCGATCGCCTGATCGCGGATGGCAGCGAGTGGTCGGCGAAGCCTGAACGCCTTACAGGAGAGATCGTATGAACGTGATTGCCGTCCTGATGTTTTCCGTGTTGCTGCAAGCCAGCGCTTCTGCGGACTCGATCGTCCAGGAAGCCATCGTCAACGCACCAGTCAATCAGGTCTGGGACGCGTTCACGACGAAGGGCGGCATTGAATCCTGGATGGCTGTCAGCGGCGACGTCGATCCGCGAGTTGGCGGAAAGATGCGTGTGACGCACCGGAAAGGTGCCGACCTCGACGGTGAGACGGCGATCCATCAGACCATCTTGAGTGTCGATCCTCAACGAATGTTGTCGTTCCGCACCGTCAAGTCACCGGAAGGATTTCCGTTCGCCGCGACAATCGGGCGGACGTGGACCGTCATCTACTTCGACGCGCTCGACGCGAATCGCACGAGAGTGACGGCCAAGATGCTCGGGTACGGGAGCGATCCGGAGCTGCAGAAAATGCGCGCCTTCTTTGAAGTCGGAAACAAGGCAACGCTTGACGCGCTCGTCAAGCGCTTTGCCTCCAGGTAACCACGAAGGTCACGAAGAATCGAATTCGATCCTTCGTGGTCTTCGTGGTTCGGCTTTGTGTTAGTCCGCCTTCGGCGTTGACCCAATCGTCAGCAGGAAGCCGCTCGGCTCGGTGACCTCGAACGCCCGCGTACCCCACTCGGTGTCGTGTGGTTCTCTCGTCAAGGCAATGCCCGACGATTTCGCGCGCGCCGCGACCTGGTCGATGTTGTCGGCGGCCTGGATGTAGATTCGCATCCCCACGCCCTTCACGCGGTTCGTGCCTTTCTTCCCGTCGTCCTGGCTGAGGCCGAGGCGCGCCTCGCCGGCCTTCAGCATCGCGCCGAGCAGCTTGCCGTTCTCTTCCCAGCGATCCTCGATCTCGAAGCCGAGACCGCTGAAGAAGTCGAGGCTCTGCTGCAGGTTGTTGACAGTCAGGCTCGGCATCACGCTTGTGCCGTTCAACGTTGCGGTACCGGAAACAGCCATTGACACCTCCACCACTGCAATTCGCTGCGTGTGTATCAGCCGATTCTAGTGCCGTTGCAACTTTGGATTCTCGATCCGCGTAAGAAAGGGGTGATATAAGCTCGGCTGAAAGAAATGGCTAAGCGCAGCACGTTGCGGACGGTGGGTCTCATTGCGGGGGTTGGCTGCCTCACGATGATCGTGGTCGTCGTTGGCGGCATCGTCATTACGGTGATGGTGGCGCGGAACGCGGCGAGCAATCTCGGCGATCCGAACCCGCAACCGGTCAACCGCCGCATCTCGCTGCCGCTGCCATCAGTAGTGCCGGGCGCCGACGCCTCATCAAAGTCGGCGACAGGGCAATCGAACAGGAGCAACGCACCGCTGCACCTGACGCTCGAACTGCAGGAAGGCGAGTTCACGATCCAGCCCGGCGAGCCGGGCAGCGACATCCAGGTCACGGGCGAGTATGCGCCGGGGCTGTTCGAGCTGACGGAAAGCCAGGGCACCGATTCCGCGACCGGCGCGCGCCGCGCCACCGTGCGATTCAGATCCAAGGCGCCGATGTGGGTACGGATTTTTGGCGGAATCGGAAACGGCGACGGCAACAGGCCGCGGCTGACCGTCACCATCCCGCGCGGCACGCCGCTCGACCTCGATCTGACGACCAGCATGGGTCGCTCGGAGGTGGATCTTGGCGGCCTGACGCTCCGCGAAGTCAGCGTCAATGCGACGATGGGCGAGCACCGCCTCGATTTTCACGAGCCGGTTGTCGAAGGCATGCGTGAACTGCGCCTGAGCAACAGCATGGGGAATCTGCACCTCGAGAATCTCGGCAACGCTCGCGCGAACACGATCACCGCGTCCGGCAGCATGGGGAATGTCATTGCCAATCTCGGCGGTGCGTGGACGCCCGGCGCCGAGGCGAATCTCACGTTCGAGCAATCGATGGGTGAGCTGACGCTTCGCGTTCCCTCCAGCGTGCGTCTCGAGGCCGACGTGCGCGAGTCCGGGAAGGAAGCGGCGAGCCGGCCCCCCGACGCTACACCACCCGACGATCCCAAGGCGCCGACGCTGCGCCTGAAGGTGAACAGCTCGATGGGCGAGACGCGGATCGTCCGCTACTGAGCACGCTTCGCCGTCAGCGTTTATCGACGACGACCTTCCCGCCCTTCACCACAACCTTCGTCTTCAGCATGTTGTGGATACCTTCCATCGGGTTGCCGTCGAGGAGCACGATGTCCGCCAGCTTTCCGGCTTCGAGCGTGCCGAGCTGATCGCCCATGCCGATGTAGGCCGCGGTGTTCGGTCCCATCAGTTTGAAGATGTCCTGCATCGAGAAGACGATGCTGTACGACTTCAATTCGTGCTCGAGGCCGGCCAGCGGCTCGTAGTTCGTGTCGGTGCAGTAGCCGATGAGGCCGCCGTTGTCCCAGATCGTGCGCGCGTTGACGATCGGGTAGGCCGCTTCCGTGCCGAGCGCACGGCCGGCGGCGTTGCGGTTGGCGCCGGCGATGGCTTCCGGCCACGGCTTGCCGTCACGGAAGCGCGGGTTGTTGTCGTTGGCGAACACACCGAAGATGGGCGCGCCAAAGCCAACCGTCCCGAGCGCGATGGTGCCGGTCTTCGCCAGCTTCGCCGCGGCGTCATGGTCGGTGAAGTCCTTGTTCGGGAGGTGCACGAGCCGGCGCACCCCGGCGTCCACCGCGGCGACCATGGCCGGTGTGCTGACGGCGTGGACGTTCACCTGCACGCCGGCTTTCGCCGCTTCATCCACGATCGCCTTCAGCACGGCGATCTCGTCCGCCGTCGGGGCGGGCAGCGGGGTGAGCGCGATCTCGCCCGTGTGCTTGATGCCTTTCGCCGCCATCGCGCGAATCGCCGCGCGTGCTTCGTCGGGCGTTCCGCGCAGGTTGACGCGCTCGGATGGAATGATCCGCGGGCCGTTGATCGTGCCCGCCTCGATGTGGTCGCGCAGGGTGATGTTGCCGTCGCCGGGTCCGCCGCCTGACAGGATCGTCGTGTAGCCGGCCTCGAGCAGCGCCTGCATCTGCTCCTTTTCCTGCGGGCCGGTGTTGACGTGCTTGTGTGCGTCGATGAAGCCGGGAACGGCGCTCATCCCCTTCGCATCGATCACGCGCAGCCCCTGTGTGCCCGCCGCGCCAGCCGATGCGGACATGATCTTTCCTCCGCGGACGACGATCGTGCCGGAATTCACGATCTGCCCGTTGCCGACGATGATGCGCGCGTTGGTTATTGCGAGGTCCTGGGCAGCCGTCGGGACGGCGGCGGACAGCGCCAATGCCGCACCAATCGCCGCAACGCAGAAACGGGCAGTCTTCATTGCATCCTCCGGGTCCGCCTGAAGGCGGACACTACGCCGATAAGGATCCGGGTCCGCCTGAAGGCGGACACTACGCTGATAAGGAAACGGGCGAATCGTACCACGCAGCCATTGCGGCGGTACACTCTGCAGCGATGGATCTCCTCGGGTGGCGCCGCAAGCCGCAAGCCGAGAGTCAGGACGCGGACACCGCCGGGCTGCCGTCGCGGATTAACCACTATCGCGTCCGGCGCATGCTCGGACACGGCGGGATGGGCGTCGTCTACCTCGCGGAGGACGAGCGGCTCGGCCGCGACGTGGCGCTGAAGGTGCTGCGCGACAATTCGTCGGACCCCACGGCGCGCGTACGGCTCGTTCGCGAGGCGCGCATTGCAGCCGGCATCTCGCACCCGCTGATTTGCCAGGTCTTCGAGCTGGGCGAGTGGAACGACCAGCCGTTCATCGCGATGGAGCTCGTCGACGGTGAACCGCTCGCGGCGCGTCTGACGAATGGGGCGCTCCCGCCGGCCGAAGCGCTGCGCATCGCCGTGGCCGTCGTCGAGGCGCTCGGGGTGCTCCATCGCCGCGGAATCATTCACCGCGATCTGAAGCCGTCGAACGTCTTCGTGACGGAAACGGGCGTCAAGGTGCTGGACTTCGGTCTGGCCAGGCCGGTCAGCACGCCGCCCGAGGATGAAACGGCCGATCAGATCACCCACTCCGGCGTCTTTCTCGGCACGCCCCGCTATGCGGCACCCGAACAGCTGCTCGGCGACGAGGTTGATGCACGCGCCGATCTGTTCTCCGCAGGCGTGGTCCTCTTCGAGATGCTTGCCGGCCGGCCGCCGTTTTCCGGCAAGACGCTGGCGGCAATCGCGCAATCGGTGCTGCACGAAGCGCCCCCGGTCCTGACCGGTTCGCCGGCGGTATCGGCCGCGGATCGCATTCTCCATCGCGCGTTGTCGAAGAAGCCGGAGGAGCGGTACCCGAGCGCTGACACGCTTGTCGCCGATCTGCGTGCGGCGCTGCAGCTGGCCGCGGACGACTCGATGGCGGAGGCCAGACCGATGCTGCGACTGGCCGTCCTGCCGTTCCGGTTGCTGAAGCGTGACCCGGACACTGACTACCTCGGGCTGAGCCTGGCCGACGCGCTGGTCAGCTCGCTCACGGGTCTCGAATCGCTGGTCGTGCGTTCGACCCTGAAGACCGCGCGCTACGCCAACACGGTGCCCGACCTCGAGGCGGTTGCCGCCACTCTTGCGGTTGACGTCGTGCTGACTGGTTCGATGCTGCGCTCGCAGGATCAGGTCAGGGTCAGCGCGGAGCTTGTCTCCGTGCCTGCCGGCGACGTCTGGTGGTCGCAGACGACGCATGTGCCGCTCGACGCGGTGATCGACCTGCACGACGAGCTTGCCCGGCGCGTGATCGCGTCGCTGCCGCTGACGACCCAGGATCGCAACTACCGGCCGCGTGCCGCCGGCAACGCCAAGGCCTTCGATCTGTACCTGCACGGCATGCGTCTGCGCGGCGAGACCGCCAGTTGGCGGCCGGCGCATGTCTTCTTCGAGCAGTGTCTGGCGCTCGATCCGGCCTTCGCGCCGGCGTGGGCCGAACGCGGACGGCTCGAGCGTCTGTTCGGCAAGTACGAGGATCCCGCGCAGCTCACGCGCGCCGAGTCGTCGTTCCTGCGCGCGCTGGAGCTCGATCCCGAAAACGGCGCGGCCCAGCTGTATTACGCGCAGCTCGAAATCGATCTCGGCCGGCTCGACGCGGCGCTGGCGCGCCTGCTCGAGCGCGTGCGGCATCGGCGCGCCGAACCGCACATTTACGCCGCGCTGGTGCACGCCTGCCGGTATGGTGGCCTGCTCGACGAATCGCTGGCCGCCCACCGGCACGCACAGCGCCTCGACCCGACGGTCTCGACCAGCGTGCATCACACCTATTACATGCGGGGCGACTACGAGCAGGCGCTCGCATCGGCGGAGAACGTCAACGATCCGTTCGAAGCACGGGTGGTGTGGGCGCTTGGCCGCGACGGGGACGCGCTCGAACGCGCGCGCCGTGAGGAAGAACGGTTTGCGTCGGTGCCGACGATGCGGGCGTTCTCGTCGGCGGTGCACGCGGCCATCGAAGGCCGCCTGGCGGAGGGCGTGGTCGCACTTGACCGGATTGCGACATCGAGTTTTGCCGATGGCGAAGGGTTGTTCTACATAGCCGGGATCTATGTCAGGCTGGGACAGCCTCATCGTGCGATCGAGTTGCTGGCACGGGCGATCGACTCCGGATTCCTCTGCGCGCGCGGCTTTGAAACGGACGTCTATCTCGAGCCGCTTCGCGCGATGGACGAATGGCAGCCTCTGCTCGAGAAACTCGAGGTGAAGAGACGCCGCGTGATGAACGAGTTCGTGCGTGCCGGAGGGCGGGCGTTGTTGGCTTAGCTGGTCCGTGGTTCTTGGGCCTTGGTGCTTGGTCCGTCCTTGGTTCGTGGTCCGTGGTCGACGGGATGGAGTCGGTATGAATCGCGCACGTTTCATCGCAATGTTGTTGGTAGCTCTCGGGACGCTGTCGGCGTACGCGCAGGAGCGCATTCCGGCCGGGGCTCCACAGAACGGCCCGCGGTTCGACGTCGTCTCCATCAAGCGAAGCCAGACGAAGGACACGGATACGAGCTGGGGGGTTCAGCCCGGAGGCCGCTGGCGGATGCACAACCTCGCGGTGTCGGTTCTCATTCGGGAGGCGTTTCCCGCACAAGTCAACGATTTGATTGGCGCGCCAGACTGGGTCACGTCCGACCGCTACGATATCGAAGCGCGCGCGGAAGGCAACCCCACGCGTGAGCAGATGCGGCCGATGCTGCAGACGCTGGTGGCGGAGCGATTTCAGTTTGCCGCGCACTATGAAACCGTCGAACGTCCGGTCTTCGCGCTGGTCGTCGCCAGGACCGACGGACGAACCAGGCCGGGGCTGGTCCGCTCGTCCATCGACTGTGCGGCGGTGGCCGCCGCACGCCGCGAGAACCGCGAGCCGGACGTTCCGGCGCCGGCCAATGGTGCGCGTCCGTGCGCGTGGAACGCGAGCTATGGACCGGACGGCGTCACCGTCCGCTTTGGCGGGCTGCCGCTGTCCCGCCTTGCGGAAAGCGTCGGAACCCCGGACGGCCGCGTCATCATCGACCGGACCGGGCTGACTGGCGGATACGAATTCACCCTGACATTCACTCAGCAGCCAGCGCCGGGCGACGATAACGCGTCGCTCTTCACTGCCCTCGAGGAGCAACTCGGGCTCAAGCTGGTCCCCGACCGCGCGCCGCTCAGGGTGCTGGTCGTCGATCGCATCGAGCGGCCTCGTGAGAATTAGGCCGGAGGCCTCGCTTTACATCCGAATCGTCGCTTCGCCCGTAGTGAGGGACAGGCGCGCCAAGCATCGGCGCCGGGAGGAGCAGTATGGGTGTGAGCGTTCGCGCGATTCTGTTGACGGCGGTCCTGGCGAGTGTGGCCGCGACACCGTCCTTTGGCGGCCAGGCGAAAGAGAAGTCGCTCTACGACCGGCTTGGCGGCACATCAGCGATCACCGCCGTCGTCGATGAGTTTGTCGCCAGGGTCGCTGCCGACCAGCGCATCAATCGTTACTTTGCCTCCGTGGCTTCGGACGCTGCGCGGCTCACGGCGTTCAAGGGCAGGCTCGTCGATCAGATTTGCCAGGCGAGCGGCGGGCCGTGCAAGTACACGGGCAAGGACATGAAGAGCGCGCACGCGGGGATGGGCATCACTGGAGCCGAGTTCGACGCGCTGGTCGAAGACCTCGCCGGTGCGCTCGACCGGTTCAAGGTCGGCCCTCGCGAGAAGGAACAGCTGCTCGGCGCCCTTGGTCCGATGAAGACCGATATCGTCGAACGCCGATAATCCGGAAGTCTACGGGCGGAGCGCGCGGTCGGCTTCGGCGCCGAGCCGGGAGAGCAGCGGCAGCAGCGCCTCGACGTCCGCCTGCGACGTCCGGAAGTTGACAATGCAGGCGCGCAGGGCGAAGCGGCCGTTCACCATCGCCTTGGATAGAAAGGCGTCGCCGCTGCGCTCCACCCGCGACAGCAGTTCCTGATTCAGGCGCTGCAGGTAGTCCTCGGCATCCGGCGATCCCGCCAGATCGCGCGGCACATAGCGGAACGTCGTGATGCTGAGGTGCTGCGTCAACGCCTCGAAATCCGGGTGCTCGCGCACCAGCGCGTGCAGGTGTCTCGACAGCCGCATGTCGTCGCCGATCATCTGCCGGTAGCCCGACCATCCAACCTGCCGCAGCGCCAGCCACACCTTCAGCGCCCTGAACCCGCGCGAGTTCTGCGGGCCGTAGTCGAAGTAGTTCGTCACCTCGTGATCGAAGTGGTAGTAGCTCGG
>JBOGIQ010000291.1:0-7864 GCA_050742535.1 Vicinamibacterales bacterium
ACATCAAGCTGGCAAAGATCAAGCAGCCGCTGCCCGAGGAAGCGCCGGACGAGGCACTGGCGGAGGAAGCTGTCGCGTAAGATCTGGGCATGACCCGTCGCCAGAAGGCGATCGGCTTCTTCATCACACTCTGCGTCCTGCTCGTCGGCGCGGCGATCCTCCTCAACATCTACTGGATCGTCATCACCGAAAAGCAGCTCGTCGAGCTGCTCGTCGGCATCTTGCTGTTTGCGCTCATCATCGCCGGGATCATCATCTACACGGTGTTCCTGGTGATGGAGATCAAGCGCAACGAAGACCACGACACGTTCATCAACGCCGTCACCCACGAACTGAAAACGCCGCTGGCGTCAATCCGCCTGTACCTCGATACCCTCAAGGCCCGGCCGGTGTCCGACCCGCAGCGCCAGGAGTTCTACGACGTCATGCTCGCCGACGTCGAGCGGCTGCGCCACACCGTCGATCAGGTCCTCAAGGCCGGTGTCGTGCGCGAGAAGCAGCGCGCCGCCGTCCGCACGCCGCTCGACATGGGCCTGCTCGCCCGCGAATGCGTCGACCTCGCGGTCACGCGGCACCATCTGCCGCCTGGAGCCATCGCGCTCGAAGCGCATGACGGCGGGTCGTTGATGGTCCGCGGCGATGCCGACGAGCTCCGCACGGTGATCACCAACCTGCTCGACAACGCGGTCAAATACTCCGGCAGCGACGTGCGCGTGACCGTCTCGCTCGCCGCGCCGGCGCCGGACACGATCTGGGTGCGCGTGCGGGACCGCGGCGTGGGCATCCCGCGCAAACAGCTCAAGCGGATCTTCAACCGCTTCTATCGCGTGCAGGCGCGCGGAATCCGCCAGGTCAAGGGCACGGGGCTCGGCCTCTATATCGTCCGCGCGATCGCGCGCAAGCACGGCGGCCGCGTCTTCGCGCAGAGCGAAGGCGAAGGCCGCGGCGCCACGTTCACCGTCGAGCTCCCCCGCTCCACGTCATGAGCCGCGTCCTCGTCGTCGACGACGAACAGCACATCGCGGAAGGTGTCCGTTTCAATCTGCAGGCCGACGGTCACGACGTCGTCGTCGCCGACAGCGGAGAACGGGCGCTCGAGCTGCTGCTCGACACGCCCTCCCCGTTCGACGTCGTCGTCCTCGACGTGATGCTGCCGGGGAAGAACGGATTTACCGTCGCCGCCGAGCTTCGCGCGGCCGGCCAATACGTGCCGATCCTGATGCTGACCGCCCGCGGCCGGCCCGAGGACGTGCTTCGCGGGTTCGAGTCGGGCGCGGACGACTATCTTCCCAAGCCGTTCGAGCTGGGCATCCTGCTCGCGCGCGTGGGCGGCCTGCTCCGGCGCCGCCGGTGGAACGAGCGCGATGCGCCCGCGCCGGCCGAGGCCGTCGGCGACACCTTCACGTTCGCCGGGCGCACGCTCGATTTCAACGCGATGGAGATCAGGGCGCGCGGCGAGACCCATCGGCTGACACAGATGGAGTGCGAGCTGCTCCGCTATCTCGTCACACACCCGGGGCAGGTGATCTCCCGCGGAACCCTGCTCGAAAACGTGTGGGGGCTGCACGAGAGCACCGACACGCGGGCCATCGACAACTTCGTCGTGCGCCTCAGAAAGTACCTGGAAGAGCGGCCGTCCGCCCCGCAGTTTCTCCTGACCGTCCGCGGCGTCGGATACAAGTTCCAGCCTTAAGATCGATTCATGGGCAGACGGCCGCGTGCTGTTCGACTGGCGATCCCGGCCGCTTTCGTCGCCGTCCTGACGCTCGTGGCGCTGTGGCGCGTCAGCGGTCCGGTGGCGCCGGCGTCCGGCACCGCCGGGGCGCGGCCCGAGCCGCTCGCGCCGCTGACGCAGATCGCCGAGGTGCTGGCCGACAACTCCGTCGGCCGCCGCGCGTCGCTCGAACGCGTCGTCGTTCGCGAGATTCCGAGCCCGCGGACGCTCTGGATCGGCACCGGCGACGAGCGGATCTTCGCGGTGCTCGATCCCGACGTGAAAAACGTGTCCGCCGTGCGCGTGCAGGTCGGTTCGCGCTTGACGCTGATCGGGCTGGTGCGCGCGATGCCGCCGGAAGAGACCGCAATCCGCCAGTGGGCGCTCGACCCGGCCACCGCGAAGTCCGCGCGCGACAGCGGGACGTATCTTCACGTCACGGAGATACGGGCTGAGCCCGAGTAATGCAGAATGCTGAATGCAGACGGGGAATTGAATTCTGCATTCTGAATTCTGCATTACATAGAATCACTACATGTCCGCCAGCGATACGATCGAGGCGCGGGGCCACCTGATCGACTCGGGGCTCCTCTCCGCGATTTTCGACAAGATCATCGAGCATAAGGCCGCGTACGAAATTCTGAAGTTCGACATCGGCCGGACCAACGACGACGCCTCCAGCATCGAGATGCGCATCACGGCCGGCGAGCAGGCCGTTCTCGACGACCTGCTGCAGCAGTTGACCACGTTCGGCTGCCACCCGGTGCGGGAGCGCAATGCGTCCGTGAAACCGGCGGAACGGGACACGTGCGTGCCCGACGACTTCTATTCGACGACCAACCACCGCACGCACGTGCGTCTGAAGGGCCGCTGGGTCGAGGTCGGCAGGCAGCGGATGGACGCGGTCATCGTCGCTGCCGGGGGGCAGGCGGAGTGCCGGAAGCTGCGCGACGTCAAGGCCGGGGATCCGATCGTGTGCGGACACGACGGCATCCGGGTCACGCCGGAGTTCCGCGAACGCGATCGCCTCGGCTTCGCCTTCATGAACAACGACGTCTCGTCGGAACGCCGCGTCGAAGGCAGCGTCGCGCGGATCGCGCAGATGATGCGCGAGGTGAAGAAAGGCGGCGGCCGCATCGCCGTCGTGGCCGGCCCCGTCGTCGTGCACACCGGCGGCGTCGAGCATTTCTCCGAGCTGATACGCGGCGGCTACGTGGACGTCGTGCTCGCCGGCAACGCCCTGGCCGTCCACGATATCGAGTTTGCGCTGTCTGGAACGTCGCTCGGAATCGATCTGGTGGCCGGCGCGCCGGTCGAGCAGGGTCACCGCAATCACATGGCGGCAATCAACACCATCAACCGGGCCGGCAGCATCCGCGCGGCCGTTGAAAGCGGCATCCTGAAGTCGGGCGTCATGTACGAATGCATCAGGCACGGCCTCGACGTCGTGCTGGCCGGCAGCATCAGAGACGACGGGCCGCTGCCCGAGACCGTGATGGATCTGGTCGACGCGCAGGAGCAGTACGCCGCGGCGCTGACGAGCAACGTGCAGATGGTGCTGATGCTGTCGTCCATGCTGCACAGCATCGGTGTGGGCAACATGCTGCCGTCCTGGGTCCGCGTCGTCTGCGTGGACATCAATCCCGCGGTGGTCACGAAGCTGAGCGATCGCGGCTCGGCGCAAACCGTCGGCGTGGTAACGGACGTCGGCCTGTTTCTCCACAGACTCGCCGAAGCGCTCCGTAACTGAACGATCCGAACGACTCGAACGATTCAGACCGCCCGTGCGGCGGCAGGCTGGCCGGCGAGCGACTGCCTGATGATCGTGAATGCCTGCTCCATGCCGGGACGCGTTCGCGGCGGGCCCAGGCACACGCGCACGGCGCGCGCGGGCTGGTCGGTGACGGCAAACTGCGTCGAGGCGTTGAGGATGACCCCGCGCGAGCGCACGTGAGCGGCGAACGATTCCGACGACCATCGCGCGGGCAGCTGCAGCCAGAGATGCGGGCTCGACGGATGCGTCTGCACCCGCTCACCGTCGAACAGGCGGCGGGCCATAGCCTGACGCGCCGCGAACTCGTGCCGCTTCCACTCCGCAATCCGCGCCGCCGTTCCATCCTCGATCCAACCACTCAACAGGTCGGCGCCGATCGGCGACGCCATGATCATCGAGGCCCACACGGACCCGGTAATTGCCTCGAGGGCCTCCGGCGGGGCGGCGACACAGCCGAGGCGCATTCCCGGGAAGAGACTTTTCGAGAGGCTCGTGAGGTACACCGTGCGCTGCGGAATCAGCGCGGCCAGCGGCGTTTTCTCGGGTGACACGAACCCATAGACGTCGTCCTCGATGACCGTGAGGCGGTACTTCTCCGCCAGCGCGGCAATCTGCCGCCGGCGCCGGTCCGACATGACCGCGGAGGTCGGATTCTGGAGCCGCGGCATGCAGTACAGCGCGCGCGCCCGCGTAGCGCGGCACGCCGTCTCGAGCGCGTCCGGACGCAGCCCCTCCGCGTCCATCGCGACCGCCCGAATCTTCAGGTGCTGCTGCTGTGCGACGGCTCGCGCGCCGGAGTACGTCAATTCTTCCATCAGCAGCGTGTCGTTCGGTTTGAGCAGCGCGGAAATCACCGACGACAGCGCGTGCTGGGCGCCGGCGGTGAGCACGATCGTTTCCGGATCGACGACGAAGCCGCCGCGCGCGAGCCATGCGGCCATCGCCTGCCGGTGGCGCAGGTGCCCCTTCGCCGGAACGTACCCGAGAATCTGCGTCCACGGCAGGACGCGCCGCTGGAACAGACGCGGCTGCAGGTTTGCGACCTCCTTGTCGGGCATCAGGATGTTGATGCTCAGATCGAACGGCGCTGTCTCCGACGTTCGCTCTTCCGCCTCATTCCCGCGGATGAAGGTCCCGCGCCCGACGTAACCTGACGTGAGGCCGCGGCGCGCCGCCTCAGCGTAGGCGCGCGTAATGGTTGTGACCGTCACGCCGAGGTGGTCCGCCAGGTCGCGATGCGGCGGCAGCCGCATGCCGGCGCGCAGCGCGCCGTTCTGCACGTCCTCGTCGAGCGCGTCCGCGATCGCGCGGTAGACCGGCCCGCGCCGGGTGTCCAGTTTGGGCAGCCACATTGTCATGGGACGCAAATATAGACAATGCGATGCATTCAATCCAATTGTCCTACTGGCATTGCATTCCACGTCCCTGCGCAGCGCTACCGTTTGCGCATGGCAACCGTTCGGGCGCCTCGGGTATCCTGATCTCATGGGCAAGCGCATCTTTCTGTTCATCCTGACCAACCTCGCCATCGTCGCGACGCTGACGATCGTGGTCACCCTCCTCGGGTTGGACCGGGCCGTCACCGACCAGGGTCTCGATATCGGCGCGCTCGCGCTGTTCTGCTTCATTTACGGCATGGGCGGCGCGTTCATCTCGCTGCAGATCTCGCGCTGGATCGCCAAGCGCGCAACCGGCGTGCAGCTGGTTGATGGGAGGACGGGCAACCCGGATCTCGACTGGCTGTACGCCACCGTTCGCCGTCTGACTCAGCAGGCGAATGTGCCGATGCCTGAGGTGGGCGTCTACAACTCGCCGGAGGTGAACGCCTTTGCGACGGGGCCGAGCAAGAGCCGCAGCCTGGTTGCCGTGTCGCAGGGACTGATGCAGGGGATGCGGCGCGAAGAAGTCGAAGGTGTGCTCGCGCACGAAGTTGCCCACATCGCCAACGGCGACATGGTGACGATGACGCTGCTGCAGGGCGTGGTCAACGCGTTCGTGATGTTCGCCGCCCGTGTAGTGGCCCATCTGATGACGCGGTCGAGCGACGGTCGCCAGGGCAACGGTGGCGGCATGTACTTCCTCATCGTGATCGTCCTGCAGATCGTGTTCGGGATCCTCGGGTCGCTGATCACGAGCTGGTTCTCGCGGCAGCGCGAGTTCCGTGCGGACTATGGCGGTGCAAGTCTTGCCGGACGCGATCGGATGATTGGCGCCCTTCGCCGGCTGCAGGCGAACCACGAGCTCGTCGATACCCGCCACGAAGCACTGGCGACGATGAAGATCAATGGCGCGGGACGCTGGATGGTCTTCTTCTCCACGCACCCGCCGCTCGAGGTCCGCATCGCGGCGCTCGAAAAGGCGCGTCTGGAACGAACGCTCTGAGCCACCGGGGTCGCGAGGAACCGTCTCGCGGCCTTACAACAGCAATCCGGCTGAAGCCGGACTCCACCGGTGCTCACCTGCCATGTACAGCACGATTGTTTCTACAGATCTGCTCGCCGCGCATCTCGACGACTGGACAATCGTGGACTGCCGCTTCGATCTGCAGAACGAATACTGGGGACTGGACGAATACCGGCTGGCGCACATTCCCGGGGCCGTGTACGCGAGCCTGAATGCCGACCTGTCCGGCACCCCGAGCGGCACCAACGGCCGCCACCCGTTGCCGTCACTCGATGCGCTCGCGGCCGTGTTCGGACGGCTTGGCATCGATCGCTCCTCGCAGGTGATCGCCTACGACCAGGATGCGGGATCGTACGCCAGCCGCCTGTGGTGGATGCTGCGCTATCTCGGACATGACGCCTGTGCCGTGCTCGATGGCGGGTGGGCGAAATGGCGGCGCGAAGACCGGCCGTCACGGAGCGGCGACGAGGTGCGCCGGCCCGCGACGTTTTCGCCGGCGCCGAGGGAACGGAGTCGCGTGGAAATCGGCGAAGTCGTCTCGCGCTCCGCGGATGGCGGGGCGCTGCTGATCGACGCACGCGCCCCCGAGCGATTCGAGGGGCGCTCGGAAACGATCGATCGCGTCGCCGGGCACATCCCGGGTGCGGCCAATCATTTCTTCAAGCAGAACCTGGCCGCCGACGGCACGATGCTGCCGCCGGAGACGCTGCGCGCGAATTTCGAGCGGCTTCTCTCGGGGCGCGCGCCCGGTGACGCGGTGATGTACTGCGGTTCGGGTGTGACCGCCTGCCACAACCTGCTGGCCCTGGAACACGCCGGACTGCCGGGCACGCGCCTGTATGTCGGCTCCTGGTCCGAGTGGTCGAGCGACCCTTCGCGCCCCATCGAAACGGGCCCCTCCCGGCGGAAATGACAACATCCGAGCTCCTTCCGCCTGAAGGCGGAAGCCACGCCGCCCCGCGCCACGCCATCTGGTCGACGCTGCGGGAAGCGGTCCGCGGCTCTCATCAGGACTACACCGAAGCGCCGATCGGCCGCGCCGTCGTGCTGCTCGCGGTGCCGATGGTCCTCGAGATGATGATGGAGTCGATCTTCCTGGTGGTCGACGTGTTCTTCGTCGGCAAGCTGGGCGCCGACGCCATTACCACCGTCGGCGTCACCGAGTCGATGATGACGATCCTCTACGCGGCCGCCATCGGCCTGTCGATCGGCGCGACCGCGACGGTGGCGCGGCGCATCGGCGAAAAGGATCCGGAATCCGCCGCGCATGCCGGCGCGCAGGCGATCCTGCTCGGCGTCGGCTTCGGCGCGATCGTCGGCATCATCGGCGCGGTCTTCGCCCCGCAGCTTCTGGCGGCGATGGGCGCCAGCGACGAGGTCATTCGCACCGGCAGTACCTTCGCGCGCGTGATGCTCGGCGCGAGCGTCAACGTCGTCCTCCTCTTTCTGATCAACGCCGTCTTTCGCGGCGCCGGCGACGCCGCCATCGCGATGCGCGTGCTCTGGTTCGCGAACGCGATCAACATCGTGCTCGGGCCGCTCCTGATCTTCGGCATCGGCCCGTTTCCGGAGCTCGGCGTGACCGGCGCGGCAATCGGAACGAGCATCGGGCGCGGCTGCGGCGTGCTGATGCAGCTCTATCACCTGACGCGGCCGGGTGGCCGCATCCGCATCCGCCGTCATCACCTGTGGCTCGATCCGCCCGTCATGCGCGGCATCCTGCGGATTTCCGGTACAGCGGTGTTTCAGAATTTCATCGGCACCGCCTCGTGGGTCGGACTGGTCCGCATCCTGACCGGGTTTGGCAGCGCTGCGGTGGCCGGCAACACGATCGGGATCCGGATCATCGTGTTCGCCATCCTGCCGGCGTTTGGCGTCGCCAATGCGGGGGCAACACTGGTCGGCCAGAACCTCGGCGCCGGGAAACCGGAGCGCGCGGAGGCAGCCGCGTGGAAGGCGGGACTCTACAACAC
>JBOGIQ010000292.1:0-7859 GCA_050742535.1 Vicinamibacterales bacterium
CCCAGGCTACCTAACGCGCGCGCCGACGCGCTTCGCCAGCTGCGCTTCGAAGTCGGCAAACGTCACGCCGAAGCGCTGGATCGCCGTGTCGATGGTCTGGCCGCCATCGAGATCCTGGAGGAGGAACCCGAGATTCGACGCGCCGATGCGCGCGATCAGTGCGTTGGTGGCAAATGCGCTCATCTCGTAGGCAAGGTCGGCCTGCTCGGCGTTCAGGCCCGTGAAGCCACGTTCGAGGTGGGCGAGCGGCACGAACGCCCGTGCCGCCGCGAGCCGCTTCTCGGACGCGGCCGCGTTGTTGCCCTCGAAATACATCGCCAGCCCCTCGTTCAGCCAGGCCGGGACGTTTCGTGTCGCGATACTGGCGAGCATGGCGTGCGTCAGCTCGTGCGTCAGGATACGGTCGAACTCGCGCAGGTTCTGCGTGGCGCCCGCCACCGGCATCCGGATCTGGCCGTCGAAGCCGGCGCCGGCCCATTCGGGTGCGCCGGTGATGTCGTGAAACTGCTTGTCCGTGTAGAGGATGACGTTGATCGCGTTGGTCGGATAGGAGCCGAGCGCCTGGCCGATGCGCCAGAAGGCGCTGCGCAGAACGGTCGTGGCACGCTCGGCGAGGACGCGGTTGGCCGGTCCGTCGAAGAGGATCGTGAAGCGGTCGTCCTTGAAGGCGCGAAGGTTGTCGTGGACCGTCGCCTCGCTTTTCCACGTGGCGAGCCGCTGACGCAGCTCGACGTTCCCCGGCGCCAGGGCCAGCGCGCTTTCGTAGGTCTTGATTGCGAACGAGAGGTCGCCCTGGTGGTAGGCGATTTCGCCCAGGAGCGCGGAGGCCGCCGTGACGCGCGGTTCGACCGCCAGCGACCGCTTGAGGAACGACATCGCGTCGGTATGGCGTCCCTGCAGGTATGCGGCGGCTCCCGCGCCGTAGAGTGCCGCGGGATTTTCAGGTTCGGCGGCCAGCGCACGGCGGAAGGCCGTGGCCGCGCGGTCGACGTCGTTCCTTTCCAACGCCGTGAACCCGGCCTGCAGCGCCTCGTCGACGCCCTGGGCGGAGGCAGGTGGACTCAGTAATGCAAAATGCAAAATGCAAAATGCAAACAGTGCGAGCGCCCGTGTTCCAGGTTTGCATTTTGAATTTTGCATTTTGCATTACGGAATTGCGTTCAGTTCACGTGACAGCCGACGCAATTCGTTTGCGCCTGCGGGAGCGGCTGCTTCGTTTTCATCCACTCCGCCGCCCGTGCCGCGTAGTCGGTGCCCGTCAGCATCGACGGGATCATCCCGTAATACTTTTCGGCATCTGCCGTCTTTCCTTGACGGCTGTTCAATTCTGCAAGCCCCTGCAACAGCTCGCCGAGCGAGTGGCTGCTCAGCGTGCCCAGTTGACTTTGCTGGAGATCAAACATCCGCTGGTAGTCGGCACGGGCGTTCTCAATCAGTCCCGGCACGTTCCCGAACCGCGGCATGGTCGGCGTCAGCATGCGCAGCACCACGCCGCGCGCCATGCGCACGCGGAGGTCGTCCGGCGCGATGCCGACGGCCGAGTCCATTTCCTTCGTCGCGCGCTGGAACAGGCCGATGCGGTCGAGCGCGGCCAGATCCGGGTTGGTGGATGAGTAGTACAGCGTCGCCGCGCCGTGCCAGGCGAGCGCCTGCGCGTGGTTCGGGTTTGCCGCGAGGATGGATGCCGTGACGTCGAGCCCGCGCTGCAGCGCGCCGGCGTTGCCGCCGAGGCCGCTGAAGAGGTCGGCCATCACCTGTGCCGGCAGCGTCGGGCCCGCCGCCTCCGACACCGCTCCCGAACCTGCAGCGGGCGCACTCGACGGCGCCGCCGCGCCGCGTCCGCCCCGGCCGAGCAGTGCGGCGAGTCCGCCGCGGCCGGCGGCTGGTAACTGCAGCCCCTGGCTGAGCGCGAGGCGTTGAAGCGTCCCGTTCTGTCCGGCCGCGAGGAGCGTTCCCTTGAGCTGCTGCCCGGCGAACTCGGCCCACTGCGGTTCATCCTCTTTGCGCACCGGAATCAGCCCGAAGCTGACGCTGCCCATTTCGTCGGTCGATTCCTCGCCCCACCAGACGCGTTTCGGCGGGTTGCTCGGGTTGCGCGGGTTGCCTGCCGAGTTGTCGTAGGTGATGCGGACGTCGATGCGCGTGCCCTTCGGCAGAATCACCGGCTGCTTGTAGTTGTAGCCGTCCTGCCAGTTGAAGTCCCAATCCTGGATCCACAGCAGGGGACGCTCGGTGCCGTCCGGCAGCGTTGCCGTGGCCTTGAACTCCTTGCCCAGGTAGTGGGCATGCGGCTGCGTGAGAAATATCCTCACATCCACGGGCAGCGTGGCGGAGCGTGAGATGACGTAGTTTTTCTCGCCGGCGGGAATGTCGATGCCCTGGCCGATGCCGAAGAGGCCCGGGAGCTGGAGCACGCGCAGCATGCGATCCGGCGCCTTGTCCGCGAAGTAGATCCCGACCGTCGATTTTTCGCGTTCGACCTTGCCCGTCGGGTGGAAGTGCATCTGGATCACGAAGTCCGAGCCGCGCGCCATCGGCAGCGCCAGCCCCTCGGGCAGGAACCGCGGCGTCGCGCCGACTGCCCATCCTCCGAGAGGCCCGGCAGGCGTGATGGCGGGATTCGCGCCGATCGGCGCGAGACCTCTGAACCCCGGCTGGCCGTCGGCCCCGTCGATCTTCGCGTAGGCACCCGCACGAACGTAGGCGAACAGCGCGTGATGCACGACCGTGCGGGCCCGCGGACGGAACTCGACCGCGCGGACCCATTTATCCTCGAGCAGGCCCGACGGAATCACGAAGTTCCGGAAGATGTCCGGCCCGCTGGCGGGCACCTCGAACTCCGCCGGCATCTCGAGCACGAGGTCCGGCGTGCCCAGCCTCCACCCGGTCGTGAACTTCGGCATGGCGGGCATCTTCGCGCGGCCGCCTTCCGGCATCCCGCTCTTCACCCAGGTCGCGATCGCCTGGATCTGCGCGTCCGTCAGCCGCCGCTCGTCTGCGAACTCGCCGTAGCCATGTGTGGCCTGCCACGGCGGCATATAGCGCCGCTGTGTGACGGCGGCAATCAGCTGCCCTCTGTTCCGCACATCGTCGTACGAGATCAAGGAGAACGGCGCGGCCTCGCCCGGGCGATGGCAGCTCACGCAATTGTCGTAGACGATGGGCGCAATCGTTTCGCTGAACGTGACAGCCGCAGCTCCCGGGCGCGCGTTCTGCGCCTGCACGGACGCCTGGCCGAGCGCTGTAGTGTCCGCCTTCAGGCGGACCCCAGGTGCCGATAGGAATCCGATGACGAGCACTGCGGCGGCGGCCCCGACAATGATGGTTGGTGTACGCATGATCAGTCTCTCGTGAAAGGCCGACGTAAACGTCGGCCTCTACCGTCTCGGCTGCCTGCCCCGAGTGGAGCCGAGGGGCGGACGTGCGATGAAGCAGCCGAGCGCTTCCGTCTCCGGTTTGGGCACAGGTGTTCCCGCAAGGACCGCGTCGAGCGCGTCGGTCAGGTCGTGCTCGGTCACGTGCCGTCGCGGCTTGCCCAGCGACGCATAGAAGTTGTCGATGCGGCCGCGATACCGGATCGCGCCGCGCGCGTCGACGACGACCGCCTGCGGCGTAATCGTCGCCTTCGCGCGATCCGCAAGCGCACGCGAGCCGTCGATGGTGGCGGGGACACCGCTATAGGCGTATTCGCTCAGGTGCCTGCGCACGCCAGAGGCGTCGACGCGGACGTCCTCATACGCCAGCGAACAGCTGATGCCCTTCGACGCGTACGCCTTGCAGATGCGTTGAATCTCTGGCGCGTACGAGTTGGAAATGGGGCAGTCGGTCTGGACGAACAGGATCACGTTGGCCTTGCCGGCCGGCGCGAACGGCGCGAGCGGCCGGCCATCGATGTCGCGCGTTTGCCCAGACACGCTGCTTGCCTCGCGCGTCTGACCAGACACGCCGGCAGCCAGCAACATGGCGACACCCGTCCCGCACAGGACCCGTCCCCGACGCATCGGCGTGACTCCTTGGCACCGACTGAAGCGGCGCCCTACGTGGCACCGCTAAAGCGGCGCCCTACGCGTAGGGCGCCCATTTATGGGTGCCGTTTGGGGGTGAAATGGATCGTAACTCGTATTACTGCTGACGCCCGTAAAACGTTCCGGGCGTCATTTTGTGACGCCCGGTCCGGTTTCGCGGGGCCGATCGGGAGGGGTTATTGCTGTTCCGCGTTCGCGCCGCCAAAGCTCGATCCCGCACCGAGCCGCTGCCCGGTCGACGCGAGCGTCACGGTCCGCGCGTTACCGTGCGGCTGGCCGTTCTTCGCCTGGAAACCATCGACGATGACCAGGTCGCCGATCTTCATCGAGGTCCGCTTCCACCCGCTGCGTTGAATGACCGCCGGCGCACCCATCTCCAGCGCCCAGTTCGTCACCTTGCCCGTCTTCTCGTCCTTCACGTCGATGTAGAAGTAGACGTGCGGGTTCGTCCACTCGACCTTGGTGACGGCGCCGGTCAGCTTGACCGGCTTGTTGCTGTCGTATTCGGCGGCGAAGGAGTGATGCGCGACGGCCGGGGCCGACAACCCCAACGCGATCGCGCCCACCGCAGCCAGGTTTCTCACGTTCATTCACGATCTCCGATCAGAAACTCACCGTCACATTGAAACGAGCCAGCCGCGGTTGCATGATCGACTCCGGCGTCAACCATGTGGCGCCGTTGTCGGTGTACTGGTAGGTCTCATCATAGGTCAGCGCCGTGTTGTCGTTGAACAGATTGTAGAGGTCGACGCCGACATCGTAGCGCGTCCGGCCGAACCTCAGGATCTTCGCGAACCGCATGTCCACTTGTGTGCGCCGTTCGATCGGATACAGCATGGACGGCGTCAGCAGATTGATATTGGTGAAGCCGTTTGTCGTTCCCCCGGCGGGCAGACGTCCGAGGAATACGTCGCGCATCACGGTGTTCGGGATGCGGTAGGTCGCGTCGAGCGTGCCGCCGTTGCTCGCCACCTCACCGGCGGTCGTGCGATTCGATCGGACGATGATGCTGGTCAGCACTTCGACCTTGGGCACGCGATACGTCGCCAGGCCGCGAATCGTGGACAGCCATGGCTCGGTGATATCGCAGGCGTCCGCGCGGTTGCTCCCCTGCAGCTGCGGGATTGCCCGCCACAGGTCGCAGAACTTCCGCACGCCGCGCCCGGTGCTGCCGCCACCTTGAACCGTCAGCCCGTTGGCGAGCCGCGCCGTCGCCTGGTAGTCGAAGCCGTGCCAGTACGCGGTCCGCTCGGACGCGATGTTGCTCTCCTTCGTCATCAGCGTCTGCGAGCCACGCGCGTTCGCTTCGCTCGTGATTGCCACGTACGACGCCGACGTGCCGACCGTGTCCGGCAGCTCGGGGTGGCTCGGGATCGGTACGGTATACACCTGGTAATCGTTTGCGTTGACCAGCGTGTTCACGTTGACGAAGAAGTTGCCCCACCACCGGCGGTTGTAGCCGACATCGACCGACACGCGAGGCAGCACTTCGTGCTGCACCGATGCGCCGAACTGCCAGTTGTACGGGCGCACACCCCAACCGTGCGTAATCGCATCGTCGACCTGCACCAGCGTCGGATTGAGGTCGCCGAAATTCCGGTTCGTGCCGGTTGGAGCCGCGCAGGTATCGACGGTGCCGGTGGCGGGACCTTGCGCCGCGATATTCAACAGATCGCAATCCACGACGAGATCGCCGTCGTTGTCGGTCCAGTTGCGGCTCGCTTGCGTCACCAGCTTGATCGCAGGATTGTTGGCCGAGTAGATGCCGTCGGTCGTCGCGGCCGCCAGATAGCGTCCGGCGTTCACCTTCAACGCCGTCCTGCCATTGCCGAACACGTCGTAGGCAAGGCCGACGCGTGGATTGATGTCATGGAAACCGGTGATGCTGTCGGTCGTCTCGAACCGGACCGGCTGAGGGTTGAAGCGGGACGTCGCGTCCGACCCCTGCTTGTCTCCCGGCGCCCAGGCCGTGACGTAGTCGTACCGGATCGCGCCCTGCAGCGTCAGCCGGCCCATCGTCCATTGATCCTGCACGTAGATGGCGTTGGTCGCCGTGCGGTCGCTGAAGTCGAAGCCCGGCGTCAGGAAGTACGACACCGACGTCGGGTTGATGATGATCGCGCTCGTCGGATCGGCGGGGTTGGCGCGCCGGCTGTTGAACGTGTAGCGCATCTGCGGCTCGTTCACGAGCGTGCGCCGGTCGTACATGAAATACGCGCCCTGGTAGCCGACCTTGACGCTGTGCGCGCCGGTCACATAGGACAGTGACGCACGCCAGTTCCACGGGATGTTGTAGTACTTGCCCATGGTGAACGGCGCCCGATACGCGTAGTTCGTGCGTCCGTAGATGTTGGACGACTCCGTCACGCCGATCAGATTCATCGTCGCGTCGTCGGGAACCTGTCCGTTGCCGACGATGCCGTATGAGAAGCGGGAGACGGTCGAATCGATGAGGAGCTTGTTCGACAGCGTCGCGGTGTAGCTGGCCTGGGTGAGGCTCGACGGATCGTCGCTGTAGAAGGCCGCGCCCTCGCCGGACTGCGTGGCGCTGCCCATGCCGATCCAGCTATCGGTGCGGATGCGGCAGGCACTGCCGGTCAACGTCAGAGACGACCCAAAACAGCGATCCTGCCACTGATACGAGAACGCCACCCGGTTCTTCGGCGTCAGCTGACCGGTGATACGGGCCGACAGATCCGTTTTCACGTCGATGCGACGCACTTCGACGTTCGGATCCGCCAGATATGTCCATTTCGTCGGGTCGCCCGCGAACTGGTTGGCAGAGGCGCCTTCGACCACCTGCGAGTTGCCGTAGCTGCGCGCGTTGCCGAAGAACCAGATGCGATCGCGGATGATTGGGCCGCCGCCGCTGCCGCTGCCGTCCCAGTTGCCGCGAATGGCCGCGGGCGCCGTGATTCCGGCCGCCTGAAGCGCGCCGTCGATGTTGTTGGATTGGAACTTCGAGCTGGTACCGCTATAGAACCCCGTGCCGGCAAAGGCGTTGCCGCCTGACTTGGGAACGATATTCGCGAGCGGGCCGCCTGTCTCCGACTCGCCGAGGCCGCCGGACACGAGCACCTGGAACTCCTCCGCGTTGTTCACGTCGTAGCCGAACTGCGCGACGCTGTTCCCTGAAAACGATCCGGCGACCGGAAGACCGTTCACCATCATCCGTCCTTCGGTGCTGTTGCCGCCGTGCGCGGTGAACAACGCCATGCTGGGCGAATAATCGTTGCCGTTGACGCCGGGCGCGACCATCAGCCCCGGCACCGCATACAGCACCGCACCATAGCTGCGTGTGATCGGCAGCGAGCTGAGCGTCTCGGCATCGACCACCACTTCCCGTCGCGTCGACTGGGTGTCGACGATCGGCGCCTCACCGCTGACGGTGACCGTTTCGGCGAGCGCGCCGACTTTCATGTCCACGGATACCGGTATCACACCGGAGCCGGAGACGGTGACTCCCTCGCGCCTCATGGTCGTGAAGCCGCTCAACGCGAAGGTCACGGTGTAGGTGCCGGGAGGCAGCTCCGAGATGCGGAATTGGCCGGTGCCGTCGGTGACGGCCGTGCGCACCCTCTCAATCAGCGCGCCGCTGGCCGCCTCGATCGTGACGCCGGGAAGGACGGCACCTGAACTGTCGCGGACAGTGCCGGAGATGGTTGCCTGCGCCTGGGCCAGAGTCGGAAGCAGCAGCACGAAACCAAGGAAAGCGAAACAGCGAGCGATGACACGCATGGCGCCTCCTTCGGCGAATCACGGATCGCAGCCTGCGTCGCGGCATGCTGCGTGATGTGGCCGCCGAGCCTAAACCCGTGGTGCAGTGTTGTCAAG
>JBOGIQ010000293.1:0-7766 GCA_050742535.1 Vicinamibacterales bacterium
CAGCCAGACCGCGCCTGCGAAGAGTGTCGATTGCCACAGATGATCGAGGACATCGAACGGCAGCCAGGACGTCATCGCGCGCCGCCTTTCTTCAGGTGGTTCTTGAGGGCTTCTTCCGCCTCTTTGATGTCGTCCATCGTCAGCTTGCCCGACTCGACGAGCCGCGCGATGATCGGCTTCGGCCGCCCGCCGAACAGCCCCAGCAGCTCGTCGAGGAGCGTCGTGTGCGCTTCGTCGCGGGTGACGGCCGCCTCGAAGATGTTGGCGTTGCTGATCCGCTTGATGCAGCGGAGCGCACCCTTCTTTTCGAGCCGGTAGACGACGGTTTGAACGGTGGTGAACGCGGGTCTTCCCCTGGCCGGCAGGGCGTCATGGATCTCGCGGATCGAGCAGGCACCCTCGTTCCAGAGCACCTCCATGATCTGCAGCTCGGGCTTGGTATATGAGCGTCCAGACATGGCGAACTATTAGGCTCGCCGATCTAACTATATTTATAGTTGGATCACAAGTGAAAAGCTCAGCGCCGTTTCTGTGATGGGGCCCAGGGCAGCGGCACGTCACGGAATGCGGCGATGCCGGCCTTCGTAAGCGCAGCCAATTCCTTCGCCTGATCCGCGTCGATCGTCGTGAAGTTGAAGCACGACAGTCCGTGCATCCGCTTCTTCAATTCCGGCGACAACGACTGCACCAGACGGGGAGCCGCATACACCGGCATCAGGAAGTAGCTGACGTAATGCTTCCTGGTCCGCACGCCTGCGACGGACAGCGGCCGGCCGATCCGATCCTGCATCGTCGGCGACGCGACCTGGAAGTCGCCCGGCCGATCGACGGTGACGACGAGCTCGTCGGACTGTGCCGCGAGAACCTCGCGCAGGGTTGTGAAGGTGTCGTCGAGCGATGACTTCGGCATCGATGCGGTGGGGCGAGCCTTGTCAGGCTCGCCAACGCGGACGTAACAGCGTCCGCGCCACGATCAGTTGTCCGGATCGTCCTGCGCGCCGTTGGCGCGACGTTCCGGTGCAGCAGCGCCGGTTGGTGTGCCCTCAGTCCCGCCCAGCTCGCGAATCACCTTGGCCGTTTCAGGACGCTCCACGCCGGACCGGCCGTCGAAGCCGAAGCCGCCGGCGCGGCCGAGCGCGTGATCCAGCGGCGTGAGCCCGCGCCGGTCCGCGGCGTTCAGACTGGCACCGGATGCGTGCAGGAACTTCACGACGTCCGTCAGACCCCAGAGCGCCGCTCCGTGCAGCGCCGTGCGGCCCTGCGTGGTCTCGGCGCCGTTGACGCTGGCGCCGGCGGCCGTCAACAGCTTGATCGACTCGATGATGTCCTTCTCGGTCTTGCTGCGGCCGGTCATGTCTTCTTCGCGGGTGTTGACATTGGCCGCCATCATCACGGCGGTGACACCGTTGCGCGTGGCCGCCTTCGCGCTCGCGCCTTTCTCGAGCAGCAGCTTGATTACTGCGAGGTCGGCAGCCTTTGCCGCGCGGATCAGCGGAGTCGTTCCGACCCCGAGCACGCCATCGCCGCCGCGATCGAGCTTGGTGCGGTAGGGCAGCTGTGCCCGGAGCGCTGCGTCAACGCGGGCGCCCTTCGCCAGGAGCATCTTGATGACCTCCAGGCTGGTCAGCGTGTCGTCCGTCTCGCGCGGCGCGGGGCGATTCGACGCGGGCACCGTATGTCCATCGACGGCGGCGTAGAGCGCCGTCTGGCCGACCTTGTCCTCCATGTTCACGTCGGCGCCGCGCCCGATCAGCAGTCCGGCGACGTCGTAATGGCCGCTGCTCAGCGCCAGGATGAGGGAGGTGTGGCGATCGGGATCGACGATGTTGACGTCCGCGCCGGCGTCGAGGAGGACCCTGACGCTCGCCACCTTGCCTTCGCGCGCGGAAAACAGCAGCGGCGTCAGGCCACCGGGCGGCAGCCACTTGTCGCGCGGCTCCTCCGTGCGCTGCCGCTCCCAGACGATGATCGACGATCGCGCGTTGACGTCGGCACCGGCTTCGATGAGCACTTTCATCGCATCGCCATGCCCTTCGGCCGCCGCCCACATCAACGGAGTCTGTCCGCGCCAGTTCTCGATCGGGTCGACCGTTGCGCCTTTTGCGAGCAGGGCGCGGATGGCGTCCGGCTTCCCGGTGCGCGCGCAGAGATGCAGGGCGGTCTCACCGAGCGGACCGGTCGCGTTGGCGCCGACGCCGGCCTTGAGCAGCCGATCGACGACGGGAGCGCTGCCGTTCTCGCAGGCGAGCGCCATCGGCGTGACGCCGTAGCGGTTCTGCGCCTTGGCGTTGGCGCCGGCGCGAATCAGCCGATCCACGAGCGCCGCGTCGTCGTTGCGGACGGCCCAGTGCAGTGCCGTCGTGCCGTCGGCTTCCGTCGCGTTGACGTCCACCTTCTTCTGCAGCAGCGCCGCGGCGGCCGTGCTGTTGCCTGCCTTGACGGCGTCGATCAGACGCGTGTCGCGCGGCACGGCCGGGCCCGCGGCATCGGCCAGGGCCGCGACGAGCGTCAGGGAGACGGCAATTGCTAATTCGCGCATCGAGTTCTCCGAGTCCGCCTGAAGGCGGACACTACGAACTTCTACAGGTTTGCCAACGTCCCGGTACTGTCTCCGAGGGACTCCTGGCGAACGCCTGCTTTGTCGAGCATCGAGACGAGCAGGTTCGTCATCGGCGTGTGATCCGTGTAACGCAGGTGGCGCCCGCCTTTCATCCGCCCCGCCGCGCCGCCAAGCACGAGGTTCGGCAGCGGGAAGTGATCGTGGGCGTTGCTGTTGCTCATGTTGCTGCCGTAGAGGAGCACCAGGTTGTCGAGCAGCGAGCCGTCGCCGTCGGGCGTGTTCTTCAGCTTCTCCACGAACTCCGCGAACATGCCGACGTTGAACGTCTGAATGCGGACGTTCTTTTCCATCTTCTCTTCGCGATTCTGGTGGTGCGAAATCGCGTGGTGGCCGTCGGAGACGTTCACCTGCGGGTAGGTGCGGTTGCTGACCTCGCGCGACACCATGAAGGTGATGACGCGGGTGACGTTCGCCTGATAGGCGAGCGCCATCAGGTCATACATGAGGCGGACGTGCTCCTCGAAATCGAACGGCACGCCCGCGGGCCGCGCCGGCAGCAGGAGCGATTCGTCGCCCTGGCTCTTCTCCGCGCGCTGAATCCGCCGCTCGATCTCCCTGATGTTCTCGAGGTATTCCGTCATCGTCCGGCGATCGGACGGGCCGAGCGTTGCCTGCAGCGCGGAGACTTCACGTGTGATCGCGTCGAGGATCGAACGATCCTCGTGGATGCGCGCCTGGCGCTCGGCGGCGCTGCCGCCCTGGCCGAACATCCGCTCGAAGACCTTGCGCGGATTGATCTCCATCGGCAGCGGCGTCGTCGGCGTCCGCCACGACAGCGTGTTCATGTAGATGCAGCCGTAGTCGCGGTCGCACGACCCGATGAGGCCCGAGTGATCCTCGGTGGCGATCTCCATCGACGGGAGGATGGTCTCCTGCCCGATCGCCTGCGCGGCGATCTGGTCGGCGGTGATACCCGCGTACGCGTCGACGCCCTGCGTGGCCTTCGGCCGCACGCCGCTCAGCCAGGTCGTCGGGCTCAGCGAATGGACCGCCGTCGTGTCGGCGGCCTTGTGGCCGAGGCCGGTCACGACGTTCATCGAGTCGCGGAACGGCTCCAGCGGCTTGAGGATCGGCGTGAACTCGAAGCCCGCTCCCTCGGTCGCCGGCGTCCACTTGCTCATGACGGCGCCGTGCGGGATGTAGACGAAGCCAAGCTTCGGCACGCCCTTCGCGGCCGTCTGCGCCAGCAGCGTCCGGGCCGGAATCATCGAGTCGAGCAGCGGCAGCGCCAGGCTCGCACCCATTCCGCGCAGGAAGGTTCGCCGTGGCAGGTGCTTCTTGAAGATGACCATCATCTGCTCCGGTCCGCCTGAAGGCGGACACTACGTCTTCCCGGCTGAAGCCGGAAGCTACGTCAATCCGGCTAAAGCCGGACTCCACACTGTCAATGCGACGCCGACAATCCGGCGGTGTCCGTTTGCGCCTTCTTCATCTGGAAGGGGGCGCTCGTCACGATCCCCAGCACGATTGATGAGAACCGGTAGTTCTGCGGCGCCGCCTCGCGCGCGACGGCGCGCACGATCGGCTTGTCCTTGTGCTCCACGCCACGGCCCAGGCCGTAGGTCATCAGCTTGTCGGTCAGCGTGCGGACGAACATCTCGGGCTGCGCCAGGATCGCTTTGCGCAAGCCGACGGGTCCGTCCACCGGCGCGCCCGTCCCGAGCTGGCCTGTCGAGTCGATCGTTCCGCCGGTTTCCTTCACGCGCCACTCGCCCACGCCGTCGAAGTTTTCCAGCGCGAAGCCGAGCGGATCCATCACGCGGTGGCAGCTCGCGCAGGTCGGGTTGCGGCGGTGCTGCTCGAGCAGCGCACGCACCGACTTCGGTTCCTCGCCCTGCTTCTGCTCCAGCGTCGTATCGACGTTCGGCGGTGGCGGCGACGGCGGCGTGCCGAGGATGTTCTCGAGGATGTATTTCCCGCGCAGCACCGGCGACGTCCGGTTCGGATAGGACGTGACCGTCAGGATGCTGCCCTGGCCGAGCAGGCCGCGGCGTTCCTCGCTCCGCAGCGTGACCCGCCGGAAATGGCTGCCGTAGACGTTCGGGATGCCGTAGTGCCGTGCCAGCCGTTCGTTGACGAACGTATAGTTGGCGTTGAGCAGGTCGAGCACGCTGCGGTCCTCGCGGATGATGCTCTCCACGAACATCTCGGTCTCGCGGCGGAACGACTGCCGAAGCTCGTTGTCGAAGTTGGGGAAGTCGCCCGGTGTCGGCACGTGGTTCTTCAGGTTGCGCAGCAGCAGCCACTGGCTGGCGAAGTTCTCGACCAGCGCGCGCGATTTCTGGTCCGCGAGCATGCGGCGCACCTGCTGGGCGAGCACCGCCGGCTGGCTGAGGCGATTCTGCGCCGCCAGCGTCAGCAGCGTGTCGTCCGGGACCGAGCTCCACAGGAAGAACGACAGGCGCGACGCCAGTTCGAGGTCGCTCACCTTGGCGTTCCCGGCTGCGGGCGACGTTTCAGTGCGGAAGATGAACTTCGGATTGGCGAGGACAAGACGCAGGCCCTGCTCGACCCCCTGCTCGAAGCTGCCCTTCTTGCGTCCTTCGGCGTCGAGCGCCATCACGGGCGCCATGTCGGCGTCGGTGACCGGACGCCGATACGCGCGACGCGCGATCGCGGACAGGATCGTGCGGGCGCAGCCGGCTTCCTCGGCCGCTTTCGCGGGTCTGCACGTAAAGATGCGGCGGCGGCTCGGCGTGTCGCCCGGTCCGGTCGGGGTGTACGGCCCCGTCACGTTGACGTGCGTGATGAGCGGCAGGCCGTTCATGTCCTGCAGGTCGTGGTTGCGCTCGTGCGGCTGCAGCGGTTCGTCCGACTCGGCGGCGTTCCGGCGCACGAACGTGACGCCGACCATGTGCGGGCCGGCGCTCACCTTGACCTTCGTCTTCAGCCGCGCGTCGATCTTGTTCGCCGTGTCCGACATGTTCTGGTCGGACGCGAGGTTGTCCGCTTCGCCCCCAACCTGCACGAGGAACACCCGCTCGCCGTCGATCGAAATCTCCAGCTGATGCGGGAACTCGAGGCCGGTCATGTAGCCGACGATGTTGCGCAGCAGGAAGACGGCGAATTCGTATTCAGCGTCTTGCGGGAACTGATGCGTGAACAGCAGCCCGCCGCGCGTACCGAGCGGCAGTCCCTCGACGTGATCTTCCTGCGAGTCGTCCGGCGGCACACGGTACGCGGCGCGAATCAAATCGGTGTCGGTGCCCACCGCGAGGCTGCTGATCTTGCGCGCCGCGCCGAGGTACTGCTCGAGCAGCGATGGCGACACGCGCAGCACGCCGGCGATGTTGTCGAATCCGTGGCTCTCATCGTCGGCCGGCAGCAGGTCGGTGACGTCGACCTCGAGGTCCAGCAAATCGCGGATGACGTTGCCGTACTCGGTCCTGTTCAGGCGGTGCACCGGCTTGAAGCCGGGATCGGGGCTCCGGCGCGCCTGCGCGTCGAGCGTGTTCTCCAGCGCAACGATGAAGGTATTCATCGCCGCCTCGTCCGGGCGCGGCATTCCCTGCGGAGGCATCATCCCGCCACGCAGCTTGACCAGGGCCTTCTCCCAGATTTCCGAGTGCTGACCCGCCTGGGCAACCTGGATCCCTTCGAAGGAAATGCCCCCTGTCTTGGCGCGATCGTTATGGCAGGTCGCGCAGTACTTCTGCACAAGCGCCTGATCCGGCACCGTCGCCGTCGGCGCGGCCACGGGGGCAGCCGGTTCGGCGCGCTGGGTGCCAGCGGCGGGACGGGCAGGCGTCCGCCCGTCCTCGCGATCCGCCGCAAGGCGGATCGACGCCGCGAGGAGCAGCGCAAAAACGCAGCCGCAGGCCCAGAACAGACGATGATGAAGCACGCTGCGGAACTCCTCCCGGCTTCTTCCGCCTGAAGGCGGACGCTACCTGCGCAGAGCTATAGCCACACCCAACGGGGCGTGAACTATAAGTGGCGAGGCTTTGCCTCGCCATGCAGTATCTTCTTGCCCGCGCTCCGCGCGGGCTTCCCGGTGTACCCTGACGGGTCAACGGGGTATCTATTATGACTCGTAAATGGCTGTGCGTGCTAGGGATACTCGTCTCTGCCGGGGTTGCGACGGCCCAGCATCGCTGGCTGGGGCCGGCAGATCGGGCACTAGCAACAGATGGGGTATGGACCGAGTATCCGCTGCCGAATCCGGCCAGTGGGCCGACGACGATCGCGCTGGCGGCCGACGGCTCAGCCTGGTTCACGGAAGGATCCGGCAACCGTATCGGCCGGATCAACCCCGACGGCACCGGCCTGAAAGAGTTCGCGCTGCCGAACCCGAACAGCTCGCCGCGGATTATCGCGCTCGGGTCCGACGGCAACATGTGGTTTTCGGAGCACACGGGTAACCGCATGGGACGGATCGCGCCGGACGGAACCGTCGCGGAATTTCCGATTCCGACGCCGGACAGCATGCCGCGCGCAATTGCCCTCGGCGCGGACGGCAACATCTGGTTTGGCGAGTTCGCCGGCGGAAAGATCGGCCGGATCACGCCGCGCGGCGTCATCACGGAGTTCCCGATTCCCACGCCCGACAGCGGGCCTCGCGCGCTTGCCGCGGGTCCCGACGGCAACATCTGGTTTTCGGAATTCAACGCCAGCAAGATTGGCCGCATTACGCCCGACGGGAAGATCACCGAGTTCGATTTGCCGCGTCCGAACTCGGGCCCGGGAGATATCACCGCCGGCGCCGACGGGAACATGTGGTTCCTGGAGCTGAACGGGCAGATGGACGGGCGCAAGGTGGACGGCAACCGCGTGGGACGGATCACGACGGACGGCAGAATCACCGAGCTCCAGATTCCCAGCGCCACCGGGTCGCCGACGAACATCGCGGTCGGCCCCGATCGGAACATCTGGTTTACGAAGGGCAATAACGTGGGCCGCGTCACGCCGGATGGAACGATCACCGAGGTTCCGCTGCCGCCGAAGGTGGCGGGAACCGGCCTGACCGCCGGCAGCGACCGTCAACCGCCGCAGCGGCTGTCGAACCGGCTGTGGGTCGCGGCATCAGGGGCAAACCGTCTACTTTTCCTGACATTCAAATGATTACGGCAACCGGCCGCGGAGACGCGAAGACGCGGAGCTCATTGCTTTCTGTGGTCGTCTGGGTCGCAGTCTCGATTGCGGGCGC
>JBOGIQ010000294.1:0-7762 GCA_050742535.1 Vicinamibacterales bacterium
TGCCGTGTCGTCCACACCGGCAATGGCAAACACGCCGGGCGCCACCCACAGCAGCACGGTGATGCCAAAGGCGATGAGGACGTTCCGTTGACCGCGTGAGACGCGTCCGAGCTTGTCGAGCTCATCACGAACGATCTGCGTGCTGGCGGCGTCCACGCGCGCGTGACGCGCCGCGGCAAAATAGAACTGTACGGCAATCAGGCCGAACATCAGGGCCATGGCGGGAACGCCCAGCAGCATCCACTGAAAGAACGTGACGTCCACGCCGGCAAGCTTCTCGAGCATGCCGACCCCTATCAGGTTCGGCGGCGTCCCGACCGGCGTGGCCATCCCGCCAATGGATGCGCCGAACGAGGTAATCAGCATCATCACGAGCGCGAACTGGCGCGCGCCCGCCATGCCGCTGCGCGCCAGGTGCGCCACGATCGACAAACCGATCGGAAACATCATGGCCGTCGTGGCGGTGTTGCTCATCCACATCGACAGAATGGCCGTGACGGCCCCGAAGGTGATCAGGATCCGCGTGGCGCTCGTTCCGACAAACCGCCACGAGAGGGCTGTGTAGGCGATCCGGCGGTCGACGCCGTGCACGAACATCGCCTCGGCAAGGATGAAGCTGCCGATGAAGACGAAGATGATCGGGTCGGCGAACGCGGCAAACGCCGCGCGTACCGGCACGACGCGAAACAGCACGGCGAGGACGGGTCCGAGCAGCGCCGTGACGGCAAGCGGCAGCGCTTCCGTGACCCAGAAGACGATCATCATGCCGAGAATGGCCGCCACGCGATGCGCCGGCGCGGCCAGCGGCAACGGCGCGATCAGCAGCGCGATACAGACGATGGGACCGAGGAACAGACCGATCGTGCGGCGGCGGGTGTTGAACGCCTCCTCGGCCGGCGAATAGGTCTCGACGGCCTTGATCGCGCTGTGAAACGTCCGCATCAGTCTGCCCTGTCGCCCTCGAGCCACCGTCCTTCGAGCACGAGATCCGCCCACCCGGTCAGAAAGGCTCCGGAGTCCTGCCAGTCCACATGCTGCAGCCCGCCGGGCGTCATCACGTCTATCGAACGCGAGGCGCCGCCATGGGCGGCAGCGGCCACGGCGGCGGCGGTTGATCCGGTTCCCGACGAGGACGTCGGCCCGACACCACGCTCCCAGATCAGGATCCGAACCCGGTCGGGAGCGTCCACCTGAGCGAATTCCACGTTGGTGCCGTCTGGAAACATCGCATGTGTGGAAAGCGCCGGACCGAGGGTATTGAAGCGTTCCGGCGCAGGCAGCGGTCCGAGAACCACGCATTGCGGATTGCCCGTGCGAAGAACAGTCGCCGTCAGCGTTTCGCCCGCCGCCATGATGGTCACTTGCCGGATGTCCACCGGGTGGCCCATCGCCGCGCGGAACTCATAGCGACAGCCGTCCTGTGCGAGGAAGTCCAGCGTCTTCAGGCCGGCGTCGCTGTCGATGCTGACCGTCACGCCCGGCCGCAGATTCTGCACGCGCGCCACCAACGCCGCGAGACAGCGCAGGCCGTTGCCGGACAGCTCCGACCAGCTGCCATCCGCGTTCAGCAGCTTCATCGTCGCGCCGCGTTCACGCAGCGTGTAGAGGATCAGGCCGTCGGCGCCAACGCCCGTGTGCCGATGGCAGGCGGCACGCGCCAGCGCCGGCAGATCGCCCGGCGCGCCGTCAGCGGGCGCGAGCAGGAAGTCGTTTCCGTACGCGTGCGCCTTGACGATGTTCAAGGCACCGAAAACGCGTTGAAGACGTAGGTGAAACCGGCGCCGACGCCGACTGCCGGATCGTTGGATGTCAACCCGAAAAGGAGCGACACGTCGCCGCGCCAGCCGCCGATGGTATAGCGGCTGCCGACTCTGAAAATGCCGCGCGAGTCGGTGCCGGGCGGCGGATCGCCGTTGCGGACGTCGAGCCACCCGTTGATCTCGCCGACCAGCTCCGCGGCGTCGGTGATGGCGCGGGCGAGGGAGACGCCGTAGGTCACCACATCGTTCTGGCGATCCCCTCGCGTCGGGTCGCCGAGGATTCCCAGCCCGCCATTACCCACGATGCGGATCGACCGTACGGTCTTGCCGACGAGCAGCGACGCGAAGAAGTCGGTCGTGTCGAGGCCGATGCCGCTTTCATTCGACGCGTTCGGCAGCTTCGTCGCGAATCGAAACCCGATCGCGGGGTTCGCCGCACCCTCAGGGACGAGACGCACCTTGGTGCCGATGACCATGTCCTCGACGCTGGAGGTCGAGTCACCGGTTGCGGTGACCATCGACGCGAGCGGCGCATCGCGGCGATCCGAGATGCGCAACCGGTTATAGAAGCCGCCATCGATTTGAATCTCGGCGATCGAGCTGACGCCGATGCTGAAGCCGATGACCGGAAACCGGAACAGCTCGCCCTCGAGGCCGGAGGCCGGGTATTCCACGTCGCGCGAATAATCGAAGCCCGCTTCGGCGAGCACCCGTCCGGCCCCGATCGTCTCGGGATCCTCGGTCGTGAGCGGGCGCTGCTGCGCCCCAGCCCCGCTGGCCGCGAACAGGATGAAAACCGCACAGAGCACACGTGTCATCGATACGGACGCCTCACTGTTTCCTGCTGTCGACGAGGAGGGTGACCGGTCCGTCGTTCACCAACTCGACCTGCATCATCGCCTGAAATTCGCCGGTGGCCATCGGCAGGTGCGTCGCGCGCAATTCTCTCACGAACTCCTCATACAGCCGGCGAGCATCATCGGGCGGCGCCGCGCCATCGAATGATGGGCGGCGGCCCTTCCGCACGTCGCCATACAGCGTGAACTGCGACACGACCAGCACACTGCCGCCGACATCGAGGACAGACCGATCCATCGGCTTGCCGGCATCACTCTCGAAGACGCGGAGGTCGCAAATCTTGGCGGCGAGGTACTGCACATCGTCGATCGTGTCGTCGCGGCCAACGCCGACGAAGACGAGAAGCCCACGGCCGATCTCGCCGATGATCTCCCGGTCCACGAGCACGCGTGCCGAACTGACACGCTGGAGAAGGGCGCGCACCTCGGTGGCTAATGCTGGATCTGGATCAGCTTCGACGATTCGTCATCCAGGCGCAGCGCTGCGCTGTCGCGCAGCTCGCCGCTGGGGTTGAGGCGGGTGTCGAGCAAGTGCCGCGGCATGACATTGCCGAGCGCCTTGAGCATCGACTGCTTGACGCCGGAATGTTCGACCTCGAGGTCCATGATCAACCGCTTGACCCGCTGCCGCTGCAGGCTCAGATCGCCGCAGGCCGGACAGCAGCAGCCGATGATCGGCAGGCCGACTTCCTTGGTGTACAGGCGCGCGTCATCCTCGCCCACATACGCGAGCGGCCGGATGACGACGTGCTCGCCGTTGTCGGACACCAGGCGGGCCGGCATCGCCTTGAGCGCACCGGCGAAGAACAGGTTCAGCAGGAGCGTCTCGATGAAGTCGTCCATGTGGTGGCCGAGGGCGATCTTCGTGGCGCCGACCTCCGACGCGATGCGGTACAGCACGCCGCGGCGCAGCCGCGCGCACAGCGAGCAGGGGGTCGCATTCGATTCGAGGATGTCGTCCATCACGTCGCCGATCGACGTGTGCTCGATCCGGTACTCCCAGCCGCGCTCCTCGCAGGTCCTGGCGATGACCCCGTGCTTGAAGTCCTTGTAGCCGGAATCGACGTTCACGGCGATGAGGGAAAACCGGATCGGCGCCCGCTGCCGCAGGTTGTCGAGCACCTGCATCAGCGCCCAGCTGTCCTTGCCGCCGGACAGGCCGACCATGATCCGGTCGCCGTCTTCAATCAGGTTGAAGTCGGTGATCGCTTTGGTCGTGCGCTTCGATATTCGCGCTTCGAGAGGACTGCGATAGGCCATCGGGCTTGTAGTGTCCGCCTTTCTTGTCCGCCGTAGCCCCGAAGGGCGTAGGCGGAAGGCGGACCTAGGCGCCTAGTGTAACAGCTGGCCCGGACCGTCCGTTCCAGTCTGCGACGACTCGCGCGACTCGGCGATTTCGTAGATCGGCTGACCGGGCGCAGCGGGATCGATCGCCGAGCGCATGACGCTGCGGAGACGCAGCAGGTCGTTGGCGACCGTGAAGGTTCGGGAGAGACCGTACTTGGACCGGCCAAAGCGCCGCGGCCGATGGTTGACGGGCACCTCGGCGACGCGGTCGCCGAGCTGACTGGCAATCGCGGGCAGGTAGCGATGCATGCCGGGCCGAAGCTTCAATGGCTTGACGACTTCGGCACGAAAGACCTTCAGCGAGCAGCCGTTGTCGTGCAGGCGCACGCCGGACACGAGGCCGAGCAGCCAATTGGCGACCATCGACGGCAGCTGCCGCGTCAGGAACGTATCCTTCCGCCGCTTCCGCCACCCGCAGACGATGTCGTGTGAGGCCGCAAGCTCGACCAGCTGCGGTATGTCCGAGAGGTCGTTCTGCAGATCGCCGTCCGCGGTGATGACGAGCCGCCCCCGGGCGGCGGCGAATCCGGCGGCAAACGCCGCTGTCTGGCCGAAGTTCTTCGTGAACCGGATGACGCGGACGTGAGGGTCCTGCGCCTGGATCTCACACAGCCGCGCAAACGTCTGATCGGAGCTGCCGTCCTCGACCAGGATCGCTTCATAGGGCCGCCGCATCGATTGCAGGACGCTGCTGAGCTCCGCGTGCAGGGGGACGACGTTCGCTTCCTCGTCCCGCAGCGGGATCACGACGGACAATTCAGGTTCGCTCACGCCCTGCTTTCCTGCGCATCACCCACACGGCAACGGCGGCTGCCACGAGGAGTCCGACGACGACGAGCGCGACCACGCGCCCATGGGTCCTCATCAACTCCAGCGCCTGATCGCCATAGTACACAGCGAGGATGCCAAGCGCGACGTAGCGGGCGCCGCGTGCCAGCGTCAGCGCGACGACGAACTGCATCGGCCGCACGCGCGCCACGCCGGCGGCGAGCACGAACAGCTTGAACGGCGCCGGCGGCGGCAACAACGCCGGGATCATCAGCGCCATCAGCCCGTTGCGCTTGTAGGCCGCGAGCGCCCGCTCGACGGCAACCGCTTTCAGGCGCTTGTGCAGGAACGCCTCGCCGCCTTTTTCCGCCAGGTAATACAGGACGTAACAGCCGGTCACCGAGCCGAACGTGGCCATGGCGGCGTAATAGAGCATCCGGTTCTTGTGTTCGGTGACCATGACGACCACAAGCAGGTCGTTGATGTGCGGCAGCGACAGGAACGACGCATCGAGGAACGCCACCGCGAAGAGACCGGGACCGCCGAGACCGAGCGCCAGGGTATGGAGCCAACCGATGAACGACCGCACGCCTACACAGAATATGCTGAGCAGCGCCTCGTGATCATCCCGCGCCTTCCACGCATCCTCGCCGCGGTCGCCTTCCTGTGCGGTGCCGCCGCATGGATCCGCTTTCTCGAACTGGACCTCGTGCTCAGCCACTACGATGCCAAGGCGCATCTGGTCGTGGCCCGGCGGGTTATCGACAGCATCACGCCTGGCTGGCAGCAGATCGGCGCCGTCTGGCTGCCGCTGCCCCACCTGATTCAGATTCTTCCGGCGCAGGTGGACGTCTTCTATCGCACCGGCGCGTTCGCGTCGCTGGTGTCGATCGCGTCGTTCACGCTGATGGCCTGGGCTGCGGCCCGCCTGGTGCTGACGATGACCGGTTCGGCGCCAGGCGCAATCACCGCCGCAGCGCTTCTGGTCGTCAACCCGAACCTGCTGTATCTGCAGAGCACACCGATGACGGAATCGCTGACGCTCGGGTTGGTGTTTCTCGCGGTGCTGTGGATCTATGAGTGGGTCGCTGAACCCGGACTCCCGGTACCGTCAAAACTGGCGGCGGCGTTGTTCGCGGCGGCCTGGACGCGCTACGAAGCGTGGCTGATCCTGTCCGCTGCGCTGGCGTTGGCCGGACTCTCGCTCATCCGCGGCGGCGTCAGACCCGCGCGAACCGCCCGGCTGATCGCCCGCCTTGCCGTCTGGCCGGTGCTGGCAATCCTGCTGTTCGCTCTCAACAGCCGGATCACGACCGGCCAATGGCTCGTGACGGGCGGCTTCTACGAAGTGGACCCGACCTACCACGGACTTCCCCTCAAATCGTTCATTGCCGTGTGGTGGGGAACGCACCGCCTGAGCGGCTACGTGCTGGAGATCGTCGCGATGGGCACAGCCTTCTGGCTGATTGTCCGATCCGCGTCGCGCCCAGCCGCTACTCGCGCGCTCATTCCGCTCGCGCTCGCGGCCGCCGCCGTTCTGCCGTTTTACGCGTTCGTCGGTGGGCACCCGTTTCGAGTCCGCTACATGGTCGCCCTGTCGGCCGCCTGTGCGCTGGCCGGCGGTCTTGCCGTCGCGCAGTTCCGCCGGCAGAGCGCGGCGGTCGCCCTCGCCACAGCCCTGCTGACGGCTTCGATGGTCGAGTCGCCGCCCTTCAGCCTGCACGCGCCGATGCTCGAAGAGGCGCAGTGGGACGTACCGCGGACGATCGAGCGGCGCGGCGTGACCGACTGCCTGCGCGGCGGTTACGGTGGCGAGAAGATTCTGGCGAGCATGGGCTCGCTCGCGCACTACATGCAGGAGCTGTCGCGAGACGGGTTCGCCATCGCGGATTTCGTCCACGAGGGAAACGGCGCGATCTGGGAGCTGGCATTGGCGACCCGTCCCGCCGCGCACGTGGGCTGGCTGATCGCCGAGGAGCAGTCGGAAGGCGGCGACATCCTCGCGCGCCGGATGCGCGAGGATGTCTCTTTTGCCGCCGGGATGACGCGTGTGTGCGCGGGCGGCGGGGTGGCTTTATACAAGCTTCAGTAATGCAGAATGCAAAGTGCAGAATGCAGCCGCTTGAATTCTGCATTCTGCATTCCCAAACTACCGTCCAAACCTCACCCCGATAGTGAAGTTGTACGTCCAGCCGCCGAGATCGATCTTGTTGCCGGCGAAGTCGCTGCCCAAATCGCCCTCCGCGGCGTGATAACGAATCTCGCCGCCCACGCTCAATGTCTCGCCGCCGAATCGAATCCCGCCGAGGACGATCGGCCCGGTCGCCGTGCCGCTGCCGACGAACGACCCGCGGAAGATTTCCAGGTTGTTATTGAAGTCGATGAAATCTCCGGACTCGGAGTAGCGCCAGTTGATCACGCCGAGGCCGGCGCCGATGTACGGCTGCAGAGCGTTCCGCTGCCCGAGCGGCAGCGCCCGCACGGTAAAGGAGAACGGCACCTGGCGCAGCCTCAGTTCCTGCGCGACCTCGAACCCGTTGTCCTCCGTGAAATCGGTGTACACGCTGTCCACCGTCCGGCGGGAGAACCCGATGCCTGCTCCGGCTTCGAAATACTCACCGAGCGGCACCAGCCATTCCGCGCCGATCGATGCGCTGGTGAAGTCGTCGATCTCGAAGAAGAGAAAATTGCGGTTGGCGTTGAGCACGTCGCCGGCGACGCGTGCATCCTCGCCGCGTGGCGTGAACACACCCAGGGTGAAGTTGATTGTCTGCTGTGCGGATGCGGTTGCCGGCGCGACAGCCACGATCGCGCAGACAGCCAGCAGCACAGGTAAGAGTCGCTTGTGCATGCGGCGGCCTATTGCACCGGCGATGCCAACCGCTCAGCTGAAGAAACGGCGATTTTCAGGAGCGATTTGACGTCGGCAGAGGTCAATCCGTCCGCTGCAGAGAACGTTCGCCACGGAACACCAGGATGACGTCGAGCACCTCGCCGTGGACGTGTCCGTTCGACGCGACCAGATGCGCG
>JBOGIQ010000295.1:0-7734 GCA_050742535.1 Vicinamibacterales bacterium
CACCTGCCGTTTCGGAATGCCCGCCACCGCCAGCGCCGCGTCGATCTCCTTCCCGCCGCCGTGAACGACCACCAGCGGCGTCCGGGCCGACAGGGCGGCGATCCCTCTGGCCATGCGACCGAGATCGTCAGCCTGCTCGAGCAGCTCCCCGCCGAGTTTGAGGACGATCGGAGCCCCGGCGCGCACGCGCGCCATTACAGGAGGCCCGTGCGCTCGTCCACGCCGAGCATGATGTTCAGGTTCTGAACCGCAGATCCCGCCGCGCCCTTCACGAGATTGTCGAGCACCGCGACGATCACGGCCCGGGAGCCGGCTTCATCCACCTTCCACCCGATGTCGCAGAAGTTGGTGTGTGCAACGTGCTTGATCTCGGGGAGCGTCGTTCCCGTGAGACGCACGAATGGGGCATCGGCGTATGCGGCGTTGAGCGCCCCCGCGACGTGCGCTTCCGTGGTCCCCGGACGGAGGGCGACGTAGATCGTCTCGAGAATGCCGCGGTCGAGCGGAACGAGATGCGGAACGAACGTCACCGGGGCGGACAGCTCCTGCTCCATCTCGGCGGTGTGCCGATGCGCGAAGATGCCGTACGCCGCGACGCTGCCGTGGTTCTCGGAAAAGTGCGTGCGGTCGCTTGGCGTCTTGCCGGCGCCAGATACGCCCGATTTCGCGTCGACGACAACGGGACCGGCGAGCAGGTCGGCATCGGCCAGCGGCGACAGCGCCATCAGCGCGGCGGTCGGGTAGCAGCCCGGGTTGGACAGGAGGCGCGCGTCGCGGATGGCCTCGCGGTTCCGTTCCGAGAACCCGTAGACGGTGCCGGACGGCAGCGCCGCCGTCGCCGGATACCAGCGCTGGCGGGCGGCGTGGTCGCGAATCCGGAAGGCGCCGGAGAGATCGATGACACGGCGGCCCCGTTCGACGAGCGCCGGGGCGAGCTCAGCGGAGGCGGCTTCCGGCAGCGCCAGGAAGATGATGTCGGCGTCTGCGACGAGCTTCTCGACGTCCAGAGGGATGACCGTGCCGTCCCAGATGCGGGCCAGCGCGGGCATCGGGCGGGGCGCGCTCGCTGCGCCGGACGACATCGCCGTCGTCAGCGTGACCGCCGGATGACGCGCAAGAATGCGCACCAGCTCCTGCCCGGCGTAACCCGTGGCGCCGGCGATGGCGACGCGGGTACGGGTGCCGGGCGGCGTGCCGGCAGGCGACGGGAGCGGAGCGGCGATTGGCATCCTCTGTAGTGTAGCCCTCAGTGCCGCCTTGAGGCGGACCAGAAAAAAGTATATTTATACAGTTCAGTGCATAATCAGTCAAGGTCGGAGGGAGTGCAGGAACTGCCATGAAAGCGCGCCGTCAATCGGCCATCGTCGACATCATCCACCGCTCGCCGGTGCGCAGCCAGGAACAGCTGCGCCGCAGCATGCGCTCGGCCGGATTCGACGTGACGCAGGCGACCTTGTCGCGCGACATCCGCGACCTCGGCCTGGTGAAGGGCGGCGCCGACGGTGCCTACCAGGCGCCGCCGCTGCATCCGCGGACGCCGCAGAACGGGCAGTCGCTGCTGCATCGCGCCGCCGCCGATTATCTGACCCGCGTCGATCGCGTGCAGCAGCTCGTCGTGCTGCGCACCGGACCGGGCCAGGCGCAGCTGCTTGGCGTGGCCATCGATGCCGCCAGCCTCCCGGAAGTCGTCGGCACGCTGGCCGGGGACGACACCATCCTCGTCATTGCGCGCGACACGCGCCGGGCGCGCGCGCTCGTCAAGCGCTTCGAGCAGCTCTAAGGAACCCCATCGTGAACAGACAACGTATCGTGCTGGTTTTCGCGGGTGATGCCCGGTCGTGCGCCGCCGTGAAGTGGCTGACCGGGTCATGCGGTGCGGACGTGGCGGCGCTGATGGTTGACGTTGGCCAGCCGGACGATCTCGAGGAAATCCGCGCCCGTGCGATCGCCTGTGGCGCGGTGCGGGCCCACGTTCTCGATCGGTGTGAGGCCTTCGCGCGCGACGTGATTGTGCCGGCCGCGGCTGCGCCGGCGCCGCCGGATGGCGAAGCGCTGCGGCGGCTTGCGCATCCCGTGATTGCCGCGGCCCTGCTCGAGGTGGCCGCCATCGAGGGCGCCGATGCGGTGGCTGACGCGTCGGCCGACCGATCGCTCGGCGAACACATCCGCGCGATCGACCCGGCGATGAACGTCATCGTGCCCCCCGCCGCGTCGCCGGAGACGAGCGCGGTCCGCGCCGGCGGTCATCTTCTGATGCGGCCACCCGCATACACCGCGTCGGAGCCCGCGCACGTCACGATCGAGTTTCACGATCGCGTGCCCGTTTCGGTGAATGGCGTGCCCTTGGGGCTGCGCGAGCTGATTGAAATCCTGTCGCTGATCGGCGGTGAGTACGCGGCCGCAACCGCGGAGGCGCCGGCGCTCGACCTGCTGCGCGCGGCGTACAACGCGTGCGGCGGTCGCGGCTCGATCACGCTGCAGCTGCACCCTGCGCAGCCCGTCCTGGTGCATAGCTGATGACGCTCTGGTCCGGCCGTTTCGATACGGCACCTGATCCCGCCGCCTTCGACTTCGGCGTCTCCTTCGGCTTCGATCGACTGCTGTTCGAAGACGACGTCACCGGCAGCATCGCGTGGGCCGAAGCGCTCGAGGGGGCCGGCATGCTTGGGCCGGATGACGCCCGGGCGATCGTGGCGGCGCTCAGGGAGATCCTCGAGGAAGGCCGCCGCCGCCCGGAGTCGGTCGCCGGTCCGGACGAAGACGTGCACAGCTTCGTCGAGCGGCGACTGATTGAACGGATCGGTGACGCGGGCCGGCGCCTGCATACGGGCCGGTCCCGCAACGAGCAGGTCTCGCTCGACCTCCGGCTGTACTTGCGTCGCCGCATTCCGCTGCTGCAGAAGGATCTGGTGGCGCTCGTTGCCGCGTCCGCCGATCAGGCGGAGCGCGCCGCGTCCGCGCTCATGCCGTCGTACACGCATTTCCGCCGGGCACAGCCGGTGCTCGTCTCACACTTCTTCCTGTCGCACGCGTCGGCGCTCCGGCGCGATTTTGCGCGGCTGGCCGCGGCATCCGTCGAAGCCGACGCGCTGCCGCTCGGTTCGGGTGCGGTGGCCGGTACGAGCTATCCGGTGGACACGGCGCGCCTGGCGCAGGCGCTCGGTTTTTCGCGGGTCGTGCCGAACAGCATGGATGCCTCGTCCGATCGCGACTTCGTTGCTGCCTTCCTGTATGCCGTATCGCTGGCCATGGTGCACCTCAGCCGGCTGGCGGAGGACCTCATCATCTTCACCAGCGAGGAACACGGCTTCTTCGAGCTGGCGGATGCGTCGGCGACCGGCAGCAGCATGATGCCGCAGAAGAAAAACCCGGACCCGCTGGAGCTCGTGCGCGGCAAGACCGGACGCGCCGTCGGCCGCCTGACCGGTTGGCTCGTCACGATGAAGGGACTGCCCACCGGGTACAACAAGGATCTTCAGGAAGACAAGGAAGCGGTCTTCGACGCCGAATCGACCCTGGCCGTGTCCCTTCGCGCCGTCCATGCCGTGGTGTCGCGGCTGACGCTCAATGCCGAGCGCTCGGGGCGCGCCGCCTCCGGTCTGCTGCTCGCCACCGACGTGGCGGACTACCTGACCACGCGGGGAATGCCGTTCCGGCGCGCTCATGAAGTCGTCGGCGCGATGGTCCGGCGGCTGGTGACGGAAGGGCGGGACTTCAGCGATTTGACGATGGGCGAATGGCGGGAAGCGAGCGAGATGTTCGGCGACGACGCCCCCCTGGCGGCGACCGCGCTGGCCTCCGTCAAGGCTCGACGGACTCCGCAGTCGACCAATCCGGACGCCGTAACGGCCGCTCTGGCCGAATGCCATGCCTGGATTAAGTCCGTCAGCTGACGTTTTTCGCGGTGTTTTTTGGGATGTGGGGGTTGCGATTTGGGATTTGGGATTTGGAATTCTCCCTTTCCCTGCTAGACTTTCCCGACACCCGCACCAGCCCGCCTGCGTCATCGCTTCGGTGGGCTAGTTTCCGCCTTCGCCGGGGGCTTCGGCGGACGATCACATCCCGCCTGACGGAATCGGTTCCGGGGGATTTTCATGCAGCAACGCCGGCTTCGGCTCGGTGACATTCTGGACGACTACTGTCCGCGCGAGCGCCGCATTACCAACCATGCGGTCGTGGCGATGATCGAAGACACCGTCAAGCAGACACGGTGCACGACGTGCGACGCGGAGCATGAGTACAAAGAGGCCAAGGTGCCCGCGGCACGCCGTCGCAAGACCGGCCCGCTCGAGGCGCAACTGGTCGAGGGCTCGAACCGGGCTGCAGAGGTCGCGGATGTTCAGTCATCCGAGGAGCCGACGGTGATCGTCGACGACGTTGCCGAAGTCGCCGAAACCATCGAGCCGGAAGCTGGAAGTCAGGGCGAACGTGCCGCGGCTCCCGCATCCGATCAGCCAGCGGAGGCCGAGCCGATCGAGGAAGCGGACGCAGACCGTGATGAATGGCCGGTCCATCGACCGCTGATTCGCGCCACGCTGCCGCGGCCGGAAGGGCACACCCCCGAGCGCAAGGCCCCGGACTTTACGTTCCGTCCGTCCGGCGGCAAGTTCGATTCACGCAACGGGCAGCGCCACCGCGGCGGCGGTCAGCGCCAGCGTAACGCCCACGGGCAGTCCCAGTCGGGCCAGTCTCGATTCGGCGGCCAGCGTGGTCCCGGCTACGGTGGCGGCGGGCCCCAGGGCCAGCGCCACGGCAACCGATCCGGTCAGGGTGGCGGCGCCGGCCGTCCCGGACAGGGGCGCGGCCAACATCCAGGCGGCGGCCGCAAGCGGGGTAGGTGACTGGTCCCTCGTCCTTGGTCCTTTGTCCATGGTCCGTCCGTAGTCCTTCGTCCGTCCTTGGTCCCAGGGCCTTGGTCCGAGGCGCAACGCACTAAGCACCAAGGACCACGGACGGACGACGGACTACGGACGGACTAAGGGCCAAGCACCAAGGACAACGGATGGCGGACTTCTCTGGAAAACACGGGCTCGTCGTCGGCGTCGCCAACAAGCGTTCCATTGCGTGGGCAATCGCTCAGGTGACCGCGCTGCGCGGCGCCCGGCTCGCGCTCACGTATCAGGGCCGGTTCGAAGAGCACGTGCACGAGCTGTCGCAGGGGCTCGAGTCGCCCCTCGTGCTTCCGTGTGACGTCAGCTCCGACGCGGACATCGAGGCGGTGTTCGCTCGCGTCGATCGCGATTTCGGCGGACTCGACTTCGTGGTGCACGGCGCGGCGTTCGCGCCGCGCGAGGAACTGTCCGCCCCCTTCTCGATGACCACGCGCGAGGGCTTCCGCACGGCGCTCGACATTTCGACCTACTCGCTGATCGCGTTGACGCGTGGCGCGCTGCCGCTGATGGAGAAGCGCGGCGGCGGCAGCATCCTGACGCTCAGCTATCTGGGCAGCGAGCGGGTGTTTCCGAACTACAACGTGATGGGTGTCGCCAAGGCCGCGCTCGAAGCGTCGGTGCGGTATCTGGCGGCGGACGTCGGTCCGAAGAACGTTCGCGTCAACGCGGTCTCCGCCGGACCGATCAAGACGCTGGCGGCGGCCGGCATCTCCGGCTTCTCCAACATTCTCAACATCTACAAGGACCGCGCGCCGCTGCGGCGAAACGTGGACACCGTCGAAGTTGCCGAAGCGGGAGCGTTTCTGCTGAGCGACGCCGGCAAGGGCATCACCGGCGAGGTGCTGCTCGTGGACGCCGGCTTCCACGTGACCGGCATGTAGAGTCCGGCTTCAGCCGGATAACTACCACGTCGAGTCCGGCTTCAGCCGGATAACCACCACGTCGAGTCCCGCTTCAGCCGGATAGACCGCTACACGCGCGGGACGACCCACGCCTCGGTTCGTATGGCCTCGGCCGGCACGCCGAGCGCCGCCAGCGTCGATACCGACTCGTTGACCATCGCCCGCGGCCCGCAGACGAAGCACAGCGTCCGTGCCGGGTCGTGCACGACGCTTTCGAAATGCGATCGGCCGATACGTCCGCGGCCGCCCGCCCACGCCGTGCTGTCGTCCCGCGTGACGGTCTGGTGCAGTTCCAGGCATCCGCGTGATTCGTGGCCGCGCAGCTCCTCGATGAAGGCAAACTCGTCGCCGTTGCGTGCGCTATAGAGCAGCGACAGGCGGGGTCGCGCGCGTGCCGACGGCAGCCCAGGTGAAGGCGGGTCGCCGCGCAGTACGTGATCGATCATCGCCCGCAGCGGCGCGATACCCGTACCTCCGGCGACGAAGAGAAGTGGCTGCTCCGGCGGCTCCACCGGAAGCAGAAAAGAGCCCAGCGGGCCTTCGAGATCGATTGAACTTCCGGGAGCGAGATCCGGGAGGTGGGGACCGAGGGTCCCGTCCGCCTCGAGTGCGATGAGCAGCTCCAGGGTTCGCGTCTCGGTCGCCTGCTCCGGCGACGACGCGATGGAGTACGGCCTGCGGGGCACTCCGCGCGTTCCGATGAGCACCGCCTGACCGGGTCTGAAGTCGAAGGGCTGCTGCCGCAGGTCGAGCGTCAGAAGACGCGAGCGCGGCGTCACCGGTGCCACGCTCACCAGCGGGACGGATACCGTTGGCACTAAAGCGAAGTGTACTCGCACGGGCCGACCTCACGGTCGGCCTCCACCATCGCCGCGGCGTGCCGTGCAACCGAATGCGTCAGGCGACCGACGCGTCGTACTCCGGAACGGGACCGCTCTCCACGCGGGCGGCGCTGAGCTGCCGCTGCATGTCGCGCCGGCGGGCGCTCTTGTCCTGATACATCCGCCGGTCGGCGGCGGCGAGCAGCGACTCATAGGTCTCGCCATCGTGCGGGAAGACGGCGGCGCCGACGCTGATCGACATCGGCACCTGCGTGCCGGGCGCCGGCTCGAAGACGATCTGCTCGACCCCGCGCTGGAGTTCGCGACGTTTGTTCTCCGCCTCGTCGCGGCTGCAGCCCGCGAGCACGATGACGAATTCGTCGCCGGCATACCGGGCGCACACGTCGTAGGGACGCACCAGCGCGCGCAGGACGTTGGAAACCTCGCGCAGCGCGCGATCGCCTGCGTGATGGCCGTAGGTGTCGTTGATGTCCTTGAACCCGTTCAGGTCGAGCACCAGGATCGAGACCTCGGCGCCGAGCCGGTGCGTCCGCGCCAGCTCACGCGTCAGGTGACGGAACATGAACCGCGTGTTCGGAAGGCCGGTGAGCGGGTCGGTCAGGGATGCCTCGTGGGTCTGGTCGAATACGATCGCGTTGCGGATCACCGCAGACGCCTGTTCGCACACACGGTCCAGCAGGCGGCGGTGATCATCGCAATAGAAGGCTTCGGCTGTGTGGTAAACGGCAAGCACCCCGATCACGGCGTTGCCGGAGATGAGCGGGCAGACCAGTGCCGACTCCAGAGTGGTCTGGAGCACTGAACCCGCGGCGTTGAAATCCGCGCTCGGACGTCCGTTGACGAGCGGACGCCGGTTGCGGGCGACCCATCCGGTCAATCCCTGACCGTTCTTCAGCACCAGTTGCTGCAGGAGCTCCGCGTCCGTGCCCGACGCGAAGCGGCACTGCAGCGTGTCATCGTCCTCGGAGTAGAGGAACAGCGAGCAGGCCGAGAAAGGCACGACGCGACTGAGCTTCGACGCGATGTGGCCCATGGTCTCCGTGACACCGAGGGTCGTCCCCATCGACTGCGCCAGCTCGTACAGGGCGTAGATCTCTC
>JBOGIQ010000296.1:0-7680 GCA_050742535.1 Vicinamibacterales bacterium
GCGCAGGCCGACGAGGCCAGGCGGCTGGCCGAACAGCGCGAGCGTGAAGCGTCTGCGGCACGCCTGGCCCGCGAGCAGGCGGAAAAGGATCGCGACGCTGTCCGCGAGCAGCTGCGGCAGCAGCTGAACGTGATTCTCGAGACGCGCGAGACCGCGCGCGGCCTCATCATCAACCTGTCCGACGTGCTGTTCGACGTGGACAAGTCGACGCTCAAGCCGGGCGCACGGGAGAAGCTCGCGCGGATCGCCGGCATCCTCGCGTCACACCCCGATCTGAGGATCGAGATCGAGGGCCATGCCGACAGCACCGGTTCCACGGAGTACAACCAGGGACTGTCCGAGCGGCGTGCCCAGTCGGTGCGGCAGTACTTCAATCAGCAGGGCGTCACCACGCCGATCGTGGCGGCCGTCGGATTCGGCGAAACGCGGCCCGTCGCCACCAACGGGACCGCAGCGGGACGCCAGCAGAACCGCCGGGTGGAAATCATCGTGTCGGGTGAGTCGATCGGGCGGACGCAGCAGTAGGGATCGGGGATCAGGGATCGGGGATCGGGGATCGGGGATGGGACTAGGTCCCTGATCCCCGGGCTCGTTCCTGATCCTGCGGGCCCGAATCAGCCCAGGCGACCGAGGGCCTCGCCTCGCGATTCGGTTGCGATCCAGACCAGGCCGCAGGCGGCGGTCAGCACGATCAGCGACACAACCGCCGAAGGGGAGACCAGCGACAACATCGACAAGCCGGTATTACCGGCAAGCGCACCGACGAGCGCGGTCGCCAGGCCGACCGCGCCAGCCAGGATCGCGCGACGTCGTTGACGATGCCGGCGCACACGCCGCTGGATGACGTGAGTGAACCCGCCATCGGGAATCGTCGAATCCGCGAGCTGGCGCGTGAGAAAAGCGTCGAGCTCCCTGTCGTCCATCAATCGACTCCTCCGGTCTCTGGAGAGTACGCCGCCTGCAGTTTCATCCGTGCACGACGAATCAACGACTTCACGGTGCCGACCGGCACACCCAGCGCCTCGGCAATTTCCGGATGCGTCAGCTCGTGACGGTAGTGCATCACGACGGCCGCACGCTCCTCCGGTCGAAGGCTGGTCATCAGTTGGTCGAATGTCATCCGGTCAGCCACGGGATCTCCCGAGCCGGCGGTTACTTCGAACTCCTCGTGCAAAGGCACATACGACATCCGGCGCGCGCGCCGCTCGTCGCTGACGAACAGCTGGTAGGCGATGCCAAACAGCCAGCTCAGAAAGCGTCCCCGTCCCTGATAGGTGCGAATATGTCGGTACGCGCGCCAGAAAGTCTCCTGGGCCAGATCGTCCGCCCGACTCGAGTCGTTGCCGGTCAGGCGCCGCAGAAACTGGCGGACGGCCGACTGATGCCGCTCGACGAGCGCGGCAAACGCCTGGTGATCATCGTGAACCACGACGCGGCTGATACACGCTGCGTCCCCGCGGTCGTGATCAGCGGAAGCGGCCATCCAGGATGCTGAACAGGATCAGGACGATTCCGAACGTGATCGGAATGATGCCCAGCGTCCATCCCTCGCCTCCGATATTGAAGGTAAAGCCGGAGTAGGCAATCCCGACGGCAATCAGCAGGATGCCGCGCCGCAGGTCGCGGCGTCCGCGGTCTGCGATCCCGGCCGAGCGGAGGAGTTCCTCTCCAGCGAGTCCTCGATCGATCAGCTTCTGAAACGAGCGCTCCTGCTCGATTCGCAGCCGCCCAAACATGTAGATCGTGACCGAGAGCGTCATCGCCAGCCCGATGACGCCAGCCACGGCTATCGACTGGTCCATGTCACCTGTTCCCTGATCTCACTTCGCGGCCGGAGTGAATCGAATCGCCGGCGTATCGTCTACCGACGCTGGAAACGTCGCCTGCCGACCGCTCAGAAACGCTCTCATGGTGTCGTACATCGGTGGCCACCGCGCGTACAGGTTGTACAGCGCGCCATGATTGCCCCCGATAACCTCCAGCAACTGCGAATTCGGGAGCGCCGCCGCGGCGACGCGGGCGTTTTCGATCGGAGTTGAGGTGTCCCACGTGCCGTGGACGATGAGTGTTGGAGCGCTGGAGACAACGTTCGCTCGAAACGACTCGCCAAGGTTTTCGGATGGCCACAGCGGGCACACCGCTTCGTATTCCAGACTCTGGTCACCCAGCAGCGAACGTGCCGGATCCTTCCGGACCGCTTCCAGTCGTCGGCTGCTGATCCCGCTTGCGCAGTCCATCGAAAAATGGACCGGGTCCGGCAGCTGGAGATTCTGCAATCCCGCGACGGTCTGTGCCGCGGCGGTGAAGTCGCCGCGATCCATCGCCAGAATCATCTCCGGCCAGGCGTTCGCGGGATTCCGGCGGTCGGCGCCGCGACGGGCGATGGCGCGAACGAGATCAGCGGTAATCGTGACGGTGCGTTCCGTGTTTCCTTGCCCCGCGGAAACCTGCTGCGGGGTTGCTTCGAGCTGCTTGACGACGCGCTCGAGCGTTTTGAGCAGGCCGCCGGCCGGGATCCGCCCGGCGAACGCCGCGGATTGTTCGGCGGCTGCGGCGATGCGGCCGAGAGTAGCCAGCGTGGCGGAAGGACGGTCCCACGTGTCATCCGGACCTTCGACGCCAAAGATCACCACGCGATCGACGGCGTCGGGGTACTGACGCATGAATTGCAGCGCCAGATGGGACCCGTAACTGCCGCCGATGAGTGTGATCTTCCGGTAGCCGAGCGCCAGCCGCAGGTCGTTGACGTCCGCAGCGTTCTCGACCGTGTTGTATGCGGCAAGATCGACGCCCGCTTTTATCCAGCGGTCGCGACAGGTGATCGCAAGGTCGCGCAACACCTCAGCAACCCGAGCCGCGCTGAAGGGCCGGTCCGACGGAAACGGCTTTCGATCCGGGCACGTCATCTCCGGGCGGGAGCGTCCGCCTCCACGCTGATCGAAGGCAACGACGTCGGCGATGGTGCGGTAGAACGTCACCTCCCGGGCCATGTTGTCTTCGGGAAACTGTTCGAGCCACGACGAACCTGGGCCGCCGTGAAGGAGGAAGATCGGTGAGGCCGGCCGGGCGGCCTCCGAGCGCAAACGGTAGTAGGGGATTGTGAGTTCGCGGGCAGAGGGACGGCGGCGGCTTTCAGGAACCCGTAGTTCCCCGGCCTCGACGATCACTGATGATCCGTTCTTCAGCAGCACCGTCTTCGGTTCCGACGTGATGCCCGGCTCCCGGGCGATGGCCGGGCTTGCCAGCGTCGCTACGACAAGGGTGAACATGGTGATCCGCATCGCCGTCCTCCGTTGAGCCCGGTTATGGGCTCCACTAGAAGGAACGCAAACGGCCGTCGCGCGGATTCACCCGAGCCCAGGTTTCGATCCCTGATCCCTGATCCCTGCTCCCGGGCGTATCATTAGGCCGCTCGGAGCAGGCCATGAAAACGTCCACAAAGACACTTTCCGCCGCCCTCTTCTTCGCTCTTCTTTTCGCGGGCGCCGTTGCCGCCCAGGCTCCCCAAACCGCCGCACCGCCGCCGATGCCGCAGCCGGCGCCGGGGTTCGTCACGCCGAAAACGCCGTGGGGCGATCCGGACCTGCAGGGGTTCTGGCCGGGCGTCGACATGGTCGGAGTGCCGATGCAGCGGCCGGCGCGGTTCGGGATGCGCAATGTCCTGACCGACGAAGAGTTCGCGCAGCGCACCAAGGACATCAAGACCGAGGAGGATTCGCTCCTCGCCGAGATCGACGTCTTCACGGCCGAGATCAACCCGAACTGCGCCATCCGGTGCCCGACATCGCCGCAGCCTCACTGGCAGGAGACGGGGAAGCCTTCACGGCAGGCCTCGCTGATCGTCGATCCTCCGGATGGCCGCCAGCCGCCGCTGTCCGCGGAAGGGCAGAAGCGTCAGACAGAGCAGCAGGCCGAGCAGCGTGCACGGCGCGAACGGCTGCAGGGACGGGAAGCCGACAGCTATACCGACCGCAGCCTCTACGACCGCTGCGTCACGCGCGGACCGATGGGGTCGCTGCTGCCCACCATCTATAACAACGGCAACGAAATCGTGCAGGGCCCCGGCTACGTGGTGATCCGCCACGAGATGATTCACGAGGCTCGAGTCGTGCCGCTCGACGGCCGTCCGCATGCCGGGCCGGCGATCAAGTCCTACATGGGCGATGCGCGCGGCTGGTGGGAGGGCAATACGCTCGTCGTCGAAACCACGAACCTGAATGGGCGGACCGGGATCGGCGGCAACGGCGGAGGCCGGACGAGCGAGCGCCTCAAGCTGACGGAGCGCTTCCGGCTCGTGGACAAGGACACGCTGCTCTATCAGGTGACGATTGACGATCCCGGCACGTGGACGCGGCCATGGACCCTGCAGTTCCCGTGGAAGCGCGAGCCGGTCTACGGGATGTTCGAATACGCGTGCCACGAGGGGAACTACGCGATGCGCAACATCCTGAGTATTTCGCGCGCAGCCGAGAAAGCCGGGAATAAGTAGCGTGGGTTCCGCCGTTTTGCATTTTGAATTTCGCATTTCAGTGAGGCATTCATGAAACGACTCGCATTCCTCTTCGCGCTCGCCGCCCTAATCATCACGGTGTCGGGAACCTCCGCGATGATTCCCGAGCAGGTGAAGATCGACACCGGCGCGCTCGAAGGCGTCACCGGCACCGTGCATCCAACGGTGCGGATCTTCAAGGGCATCCCGTTCGCAGCGCCGCCGGTCGGTGAGAACCGCTGGAAGGCCCCGCAGGCTGCGGCGAAGTGGGACGGCGTGTTCAAGGCGAACGCGTTCGGGCCGTCCTGCATCGCCAACGTTCCAGGCGCTGGCCGCGGCGGACGTGGCGGCGGCGCACCGGGCCGGGGCGGCGCTCCGGGCGGAGCTGCTCCAGGAGCCGCGCCGGCGGCTGCTGCGCCTCAGGCTCCACCGGCCCCTCCACGGCAGCCGCCCGCCAACGAAGACTGCCTGACGGTGAACGTTTGGACGAGCGCGAACAGGGCGGGCGATCGCCGTCCAGTGATGATGTGGATTTACGGCGGCGGCTTTACCGGCGGGTCCGGTGGACAGGCCTGGTACGACGGCGAGGATCTCGCGGTCAAAGGTCCCGTCATCGTGACGATGAACTACCGGCTCGGTCAGTTCGGCTTCCTCGCGCATCCGGAGCTGGCAAAGGAAGCCGGTCACACGGGCTCGGGCAACTACGGCGTGATGGACGCGATTGCCGCCCTGCAGTGGATCAAGAGGAACATTGCCGCCTTCGGCGGCGACCCGAACAACGTCACCATCGCCGGCGAATCAGCGGGTGCCATCATGGTCGGCGCGCTCGTCGGATCGCCGCAGGCGAAGGGACTGTTCAACCGTGCGATTCTCCAGAGCGGCGGCTGGATGGGGCTGCAGATGGCCCGCATGAGGACCATCGAGCAGGCGCAGGGAGCCGGTGCGAAGGCGCTGGAAACCGCCGGCGTCAAGACGATCGCCGAGCTGCGTGCGAAACCGTTTGCCGAGCTGCCGAACCTCCAGGTCCAGGCCGGAATGGTGATCGACGGCTACATCTTCCCGGAGGATTTGTCGATCACGTTTGCGAACGGTAAGCAGAACGACGTGGATCTGCTCGCCGGCTCGAACAAGGACGAGAACACGTTCTTCGGCGGCGGCCGCGGCGGTGGTGGACGCGGTGGCGCGGATGCCGCACCGCCCGCGCCAGGTTCGGTCATGGAAGGCTATATCGCCGACGCGAAGCGGCAATACGGCGAGCTCGCGGATGCGTTCCTGAAGCTGTATCCGGTCAAGAGCGACGCCGACGTGCCGCTGATGCGGGCGCAGGCGCAGAACGACGAGATCAACTGGAACATGCGGAACTCCGCCGCCCTGCAGGCGAAGAAGGGCAAGAAGGGCTACGCCTACTTCTTCACCCGCGTGCCGCTTCGCAACGGACAGCCGCAGCAGAACGGCGCATCACACACCGCGGAAATCTCGTACGCGTTCAATCATCCGTACGCCAACGGGCCGCTCGAGTGGAACGAGGTCGACAAGAAGCTCGGCGATCAGATGTCGTCGTACTGGGCGAACTTCATTGCCAAGGGCGATCCGAATGGCTCTGGCCTTCCGGCATGGCCGCAGTACAAGGACCTGTCGAAGGACAAGGTCATCGTCCTCGGCGACACCGTCCAGGTCGAAGCCACGGTGCCGGCGGACAAGCTGGCGTTCTTCAGCGCGCGCTGGGCGCGCCTGATGAAGGGGAACTAGCGCGCAATGCGTCGACTCGTGATCCTGCCGGTGCTCGCCCTGCTCTGGGCAGCGCCGGCCGCCGCGCAAACGAAGCCGAACGTCGTCCTCATCATCATGGACGACGTGGGGTACGGAGATTACGGGGCGTACGGCGCTCCGGACATCCGGACGCCGAGCGTCGATCGATTGGCCAGGGACGGCGTGAAGTTCACCGACTTCTACGCCGCGCCCTCGTGCACGCCGACGCGCGTGGCGTTGATCACGGGACGCTACTACCAGCGCACGGCGCTGGAAGTCCCACTGGGAGCGGCGCCCGCTGGCGGGCGCGGTCTGGAGGCAAGCGGCCGTACGCTGCCGCAACTGATGAAGAACGCCGGCTATGCCACCGGCCTCATCGGCAAGTGGCACCTCGGCTATCGGCCGGACCAGATTCCGAAGGCCCACGGCTTCGACTACTTCTTCGGCTTCCTCAGCGGACTGGTGGACTACTACCAGCACACCGACCAGAGCGGAAAACCTGACCTGTTCGAAAACGACAAGCCGGTCACCGTCGACGGCTACATGACCGATCTGATCACGGAGCGCGCGATCAGGTTCATCGATCAGAGCAAGCAGCAGCCGTTCTTCCTCGAGGTGGCGTACAACGCCGCGCACTGGCCGTTCCAGGTGCCCGACAAGCCGTCGGTGGCACCGGACAACGCACGGTTCGTGCAGCCGCACGAAGAGCACACCAGCACCCGCGCCGACTACGCGGCGATCCTCGAGCGTGCCGATCAGGGCGTCGGGCGCATCGTCAGCACGCTGGAGAAGCTGGGCCTGACGCGCAACACCCTGGTGATCTTCACCAACGACAACGGCGGTGAATGGCTGTCGCGCAACGCGCCGCTCTTCCACCGGAAGACGACGATCTGGGAGGGTGGCATCCGCGTGCCGTTGATCATGAAATGGCCGGCACGGATTCCCGCCGGCCGCACGACTCCGCAAGCTGGCTTTGTGTTCGATCTGACGACGACGATTCTCGCCGCCGCCGGAGCGACTGTTCCGGCCGAGGCACGTTTCGAAGGGATCAACCTGCTGCCGATCGCGGCAGGACAGACGCCGGCCGTCGAACGCACGCTGTTTTTCCGGGTGACCGGCGCGCGCGCGCAGCGTGCCGTGCGCCAGGGCGATTGGAAGCTGCTCCTCGACGGCGGGGGAGTGTTCCTCTACAACCTGCGCAGCGACATCGGCGAGCGCAACGACCTGGCGAAGGAACGCCCGGAGATCGCGCGCCGGCTGCGGCCGCTGATCCTGGAATGGGAGAAGGACGTCGATTCGGAGGCGAAGACGAGCGCCAATTACATTGCCCCGGCGCCGGCACCGGGTCCCGGTCGTGGCGCGCCGGCGGGCCCAGGCGGGCGTGGCGGGCCGCCCGCATCAGCCGCGCCGAAGTAGAGAGGCCCTGCCGTCAGATCGTGGGG
>JBOGIQ010000297.1:0-7670 GCA_050742535.1 Vicinamibacterales bacterium
TGCGGAGACCCAGGAGCCCAAGCCCGAGCAGTGCGAGCGTGGAACCGCCGTCCGGCACGTGGAAGCTCTGGGTGAACGCGGTGAGATGGCCGCCTTCACCCTTGAAGATGTCCTTGAACACGTACGCCGAGGACACGGGAGCGAAGAAGTCGTTATCGAACTGGCCGCTCAGCGCCAGCAGGCCGGTGCCGATGAGCGACCCGCCTTTCCCCACGCACCCGACGCCGCCGGTCAACCAGGACACGGTGCACAGCGACTCCTGAATCGACGTGTTGCCGATCCCCAGGTTCTCCAGATCGACGCCGACGATGTTCGCGCTGCCGTCGAGCGTCGACACCTTGAAGAAGAAGTGGATGTCGTCGATCCCGGGGCCGGTCAGATTCGGATTGAAGGTGAAGAACACCGTCCCCCCGACCAGCTGCGCAAGCACCGCGTTGACGAGCACGGTGTCCGAACCGGCGTCCAGAACGGCAAACTCCGAGAAGAGCAGGCCGTCCACCGTGCAGCCCTCTGTGTAGGTCGTCACGTCGACCCCACCGCCGCACACCGCAGGTATCGCCATGGCCCTCGCCGGCAGCGCCCAGAACGCGAACGCCATCGCCAGAACCCCGACCGTCTTGAGCGTTAAAAACCTTGTCACCACGAAGCCTCCGTTCTACCCGACGTTATGACCCAGGAACTCATGTGCCCACCACATGAGCGACACCGGTGCCAAGGCGGACGTGTCCGGACGAACGGCAAGCGGTCTGTGGAAGTGACTGCGTGATTTGGGCTTACAGGTTGTCTCCACCGCTGTGGACGATAATCCGGGAGTGAACTTGTAAAGATGGCTGACGCCGTAGCTCGAAGGTACTGTTCCGGCCCAGGCGGAAAGCTCAGGAAACTGGCCCGAAAGTGCCACATCAGGCTCTGCAGTTCGCGCGTTGTAAAAGAAGCCGACAAGGCGACAGTTTTAAGTGCCTATTTTTCAATAGGTTATCGACATATAGCGCGAACGAAGTCGCGCCGCCCGTCGAAATGTGACGTGGTTTTCCAGCCTTCTCGATGGGGGCAATGTCGTCGGAATCGCTTACGCCACGCAGCCTCCAGCCAACTGAGATAACTGATTGTCAATAAAGGCTTTACTGAGAATGTCACTATTCCGAAGCTGGCGTCCCGTCGGAATACCTTACGAATCAGAGACGCCACGCCCGCCTCCTGCTCGCATCACCACCGAAGACCACTATCACAAACCCTTTATTACCAAAGCTTTATGCCAATCCGCTGTGACCAGCGGCGGCACCGTTTTTCGTGGCATACGCGCTGCACCACTATGCGCTGGAACATCGGGTAATTCGACGGACGGACCCTAAGAGAGGACTCAGATGAAAAGGACACTAGTAGCACTCGCCAGCGGGCTTATGCTGACTGCGGCTGCGAGCACCGCCCAGGCTTTAACGGTATTGACCGCAACCGATGCGGACCCCCGCTTCCTGGGGGCTGTGGACCCCGGATCCGGTAGCCCTGACGATCAGGCCGGATTGATTAACAACCTGCTGACGATTGCCCCGGATGCCGGGGCGGACGACGGTTTCAGCGTCACGATTGACGGCCGTCTCTACAATCGCAGCGACAACGCGTGCGCCGCGTGCCCGGCAGCCTCGACGACCGGAGAACTCGCGGACGACACCGACCCGTCCACCACGATCGATGTCAACGACTGGACGTACCTGAAAGCCAAGTACGGCAACACGATGGTCGTGTGGTATGTGGCTGATGTGAATGACACGGTTCAGATCCCTGCCAACTTCGGCCCCGGCGGCAGCGACCCGGGCGCAGGCGGCGGGCTCTCGCACTGGGTGCTCTACAACCCGACTCCGTCGGTTCCAGATGGCGGCGCCACGCTCGGTCTCCTCGGCCTGGGCATGCTCGGCCTCGGCTACCTGCGCCGGCGCAACCAGAAGTAAGTCAGTCAGGGTCTGACGTCCTCTTGACGAAAGGGCTGAGCAATCAGCCCTTTCGTTTTTTAGGACGGATTTGAAAAACTGTGCGAGTCAGGCATCGTGGCGCAACCAACGCGGTTACGCCAACGGGTGGCCCTGATACAGACCAAGATGCCAGCGCTTCCCTGATGACACGTCATGAACGACGGTCGTCTGCAGACACTGCCTGGCGAGCAACGTGCTGATCGCCTTCCAGGTCCTCAGGTTCTCATGGAACACAGAGACGATGACGAGCCCGTCGCGCCCCAGGACCGCGCGATATCGGTTGATGGTGGCGATCGGGTCTTCGAGGTAGTAAAGGACCTCGTTGAAGACAATCACGTCGAACGTCGCGCCGGGCGGCGGCTGGAACGTCACGAGGTCGGCGCAGACAAACCGCTCAATCGCCGCGTTGCGAACTTTCCGCGTCGCGGCGTCGATCGCAACCCGCGACACATCAACTCCGGTGTAGTTCACATCGTCCGCAACGGGAATCTGATCGAGGAGCACACCTTCTCCGCAGCCGAGGTCGAGGACGCTGCCGCGGGGCTTCAGTCGCCGCCGCCAGCCTTCGATGACCGCATACCGCGGCAGTTGCTCGAGACCGCTCAGGTAGGTCCACGTCGAGCTGGAGTACTGTCTGTCCCACTCGGCGATCGGATAGTATTCCCAGGTCCGCGACGACGCGAACCGCTTGATTCGACTGAGCGCAGATCGGATTCGCACGAATCGTCAACTGACCAGCGGAAGCCGGAGCGAATGCCTGACTCCTTTTTCCGTCCAGCCGGAGCCGCCACGTCCATCAGCTACGAGGGGGAGACGTCCACCCGCGTCCTGAAATTCGTTCTGGCGCTCGTATTCTACGCCTATGACACGGCGCGATCGCTCGTGCGGCGGCTCGCGGGAACCGAGATCGCTCCACCGCTCGTCGTCCTGATGTATCACTCGGTCAAGCGCGACGAGTGCGAGCGCTTCGCGCGTCAAATCGATCAACTGACCCGGCTGGCGCACCCGGTCTATGCCGACTTTCAGGGACAGAACAGCGATCACCGCAGGCAGGTCGCCGTCACCTTCGACGATGGCTACCGCAGCGTGCTCGAGAACGCGCTGCCAATCCTCCGGGAACGACGCGTTCCGGCCACCTTGTTCGTGCCGACACAGCACCTGGGCAAGTCACCGGGCTGGATCAGCGACGATCGACATCGCGACGCCGGCGAACGAATACTGACCGCGGACGAGTTGCGGCACATGCGGGACGCCGGAGCACTGATCGGATCCCACGGCGTGACGCATCGGCCGCTGACACAGCTGAGCGATCGCGACGCACTGGCGGAACTTGCCGACTCGCGACGTCAGTTAGCCGAGATTCTCGGACAGGACGTGAAGCTGTTTGCGCTGCCGTACGGCGCGGGGAGCGACGACATCGTTCGTCTGGCCGCATCCGCGGGCTATACGCGGCTCTTCCTGAACGTCCCGGTCCACCGTGTCAGCTCGGCGGATCCCGTCGTCGGACGCATCGAAGTCTCGCCAACGGACTGGCCGCTGGAGTACCGGCTGAAGATCCGCGGCGCGTATCAGTGGCTTCCCTGGGCGATGACGACCAAACGCACGGTCATGAACGTGCTGAGGCGGTTCACGCTCAAATGGTTACGCCGGGCGCGGCCGCGTATGGGCGTCCGGGCTCCGAACTCCGCCGTCAATTAGGTCAGTATCGTTCAGCGCCGCAGCTGCAGGCGCAGGCGTTGCACCTCGTCGCGCTTCTCGAGGTCCCGATCGAGGCGTACCGCCTCGTCGAGTTCACGCCCGGCCCGTGGCGCGTCGTTGATCGCCATGGAGACCAGGGCCGCATGGAGACGAATCTCGGCCTGCCGAGGCTCCAGGCGAACGGCTTCTGCCAATAGTTGTGCCGCCACCTCGTTGCTGCCGAGCAGATGGTGGATCCAAGCGAGGGTGTCGATGACCCCGCCGCTCAGCGGCGCTAACTTCGCTGCGCGTTGCGCGAACGGCAGCGCTTCGGCGGGCGATTTCAGGCGGACCGCCAGCCCGTAGGCGAGGTTGTTCAACGCGATCGTGTGATTCGGCTGCGCTTCGACGACCAGACGGTACCGCCCGATAGCCGCTTCGTATTCACCCAGTTCTTCTTCGAGCTGCGCCAGTCCCACCAACGGACCGGCCGCTCGCGGGGCCAGCGTGACAACCTCCTGCAACGCGCGCCTGGCGCCTGCCTTGTCTTCGCGATCGAGCAGCGCCTGCGCGCGCATCAACGCCTGTGCGGCCGCCTCCGGCACGTCGCGGTTAGCGGCGATGACGACCGCCGAGCGGCGCCTGGCAAACGCCCCCGGGTAACCGGTCGATTCATCAACCGGCTCTTCCAACTGATCGCGCGAAAGCGGCGTCCTGCCAAACGGGGCGCACAGCGGATCGCCAATCACAATCGTCTGCCAGCTGAGGGTGGGCGTGGCGAGATAGAACGCTTCGGCAAGATTGAACCCAGCCAGGTACGCAGGAAACAGGATCTCGGGTCGCACGGCGCCGAACGCATACGCCTCACTCACCTGGCCTGAGACGCCGCTGATGCCACTCGCGATCAGATCGCCGATCAGCGCGTCGGCCGAGCCCTCGAACCAGACGGCCCTGTCGGCCGAAGCCGTCGGGCGCCAGTTCGGCGGCGGCTGTTTGAACGTCCTCGCGTCGAAGCTGGCTAAACTCGCCGCGATTGAACCCGGAACGAAAGCCATCTCGACATTGCGAACCTGATTCTGCGGATCCGAGGCACCCAAGGAGTAGTACCCAAGAACCGCCGTCTCGTTCCGTGCGGGTTGCGCCGTGCTCTCGAGCAGCACGCGCGGACCCTGACCGAGCTCCGTCAGTCTGGCCGCGGCCTGCGACATCCACTGATCGCCTGTTCCGCCGGCGCCCAGCTGGTCGAGGACGATCCGGCCTTCTTTGCTCGGCATCTGTGCACGATCGATGATCGCCATCGCCTGATTGACGGTGAAGGCGTCGATTCGCGTGACCAGGTAGATGTCGTGATCGCGGTGAGAAAAGGCCTTGGCCTCCTTGACCGTACGCGTGCCCAGAAAGTACGGGTTGTCCACACGCCCGTCGACCGGTACGGGCGTGCCAACCATGCGCCGATACAGCAGCGTCAACTCCGAGTCGACGCTCGACGTGGTCCCACCGACGCCAGGAGAACCGGCAATTCGTAACGGAACGCCTTTGGTGAGCACCAGATACAGCAACCGGTCCTGCAGGCCGCTGCGCCGAATCGCCTGGCTCAGGGAGCGCTCGATGTTGAGGACGTATTCACCGCGCTGGATCACCTCGTCGGTGGAGGTCTGAATCCGCAGCACATTGGACGCGGGGAGATTGCGCGTACGCGCATAGTGCTCACCGACGTTGCGGGAATCCTCGCTGTTATCGTTGATGACAACCGCAACGTTTTCCGCCGATTGCGCGTGCAACGCGGCCGGCGCGAACACGCAAAGGACAACGGCGGTCAGAGCTCCGGCAAAAAGACGAGGGATGCTCATAGCGTGGATCGTACCCCAAGGCGGAGACTGGAGGCGGTTGCAGAACGTCTAGCGTGCCTCGCGCGGAGGACGTGTGTCGTTGACAAGTGGCGTCCACACCGTCAGCCCGACAGAGAATGACTGCCGAGAGAACTTGGGCAGGAAGGCAAATACCGTGGCGTCGGAAGGGACCTCGTATCGATAGAACGTGTAGTCGCCGAACACGCCGAGATGCCGTGTCAGCGCGCGCGTCAGACGCCCGCCGACGTCGTAGATGTCGAACCGGCGCGACTCCGACTCGAATCCGATCTCGCCGCGCACATATCCGACGTTGACGGACCAGCTGGTATCCCTTCCGATCTGATCGCTGAAGCCGCCGCTGAACGTGTCGGTCAGGAGCGGTTCACGGAAGCCCCCGGTGTATTCCGTCGCGCGCCTGTACTGCAGCAGCCCGCTGCCGGTCCGGCCGATTCCTTGTGTGAGCGTCGCCGACCCATTCAACCGATAGTGGGTGTCTTCCTCCCAGCGGACGGCCGATGTCGAGAAGCCAAACGACAGGGCTGTCCTGCGGGCGAACTCGAGCGTGTCGCCGTAATCGATGCCGAGGTCGATGACGTCGCTGGTGGCCGGACGGCTGTCGGGGAGCTCGTATTTCGCTTCCTCACGGCCGAAGCCGGCGTAGACGCCAAGCGCGCGGGTCAGCGTGTGACGATAGCGGCCGTGCGCGCCATAAAACGTCACTGAGCTCTCGGGCTGATCGAGAAACTTCCAGCGCCGGCCGTTGACATCCAGCTCGATCGTGTCGCGCCGTGACAGACGGACATTGAGACCCGCGCGGCCGTCGGCTGACCAGTTCCGCTCGGCCGCCGTGGCGAGACCAAAGCCGCCGCCGAATGCGCCAATGTTCTGGAATTGACTCCCGTACGAGGGCGACAGCTCGAAATAGGGCGAGTACAGCCAGCCCCCCGACAGTGAAAGGGTCAGGCGCGAATTGAGCTCCGAGTTGAGGCCGCTCCGGCCGAGAAAGGTCGCGGCGATGTCCTCGCTGTCGGAGCCATAGAGCCGCAGCGAGCTGTCGGCCGACGACAGCCACTGTGTTCGTGTCGTCCGCCGCGCATGCGACAAGCGTCCATTGGCCCCCGTCGCAAATCCGCTTCGCAGGAATCGCCGATCGACATCGGGGTTGTCTGTTTCGTTGACGATGTCATCCCAGGCACCGAAGAGCGAGCCGCGAACGGTCAGCGTCTCCCTGACGGTGGCGTCATCGGTGGTTCCCAGGACGCCCGCATTCGGGCCCGCCGCGCGCTGCGCGAAGGCGGATGTAGCCAGCGCAAGAGAGAGAACGACCCCGCCGAATGAGCGACAGACCAAGCGCATCACGCGGCTATTCAGGCACCAGAACGCGATCGCCTGGTTGCAGTGGAATGTTCTGCTTGAGGTTCTTGCCCTCCAGAACCTCCTTGTAATTGAACTTGAACGATGTCTGTTTGGCTCCGTCGCCGCGAATGATCGTGATCGCCTTGCCGCTCGTGTATTCGCGCAGGCCACCGGCCAGTGAAATCAACTGGATGACGTCCATCGGCGCAAGGATTTTGTACTGGCCCGCCTTCTCGACGCCGCCAGTGATCGACACGACGCGGCTATTGATGTCTTTGACGCCGACGCTGATGGTTGGGTTGATGAACAGCGTAGACAGCTTGAGCAGGCGATCCTTTGCCTGCTCCGGTGTGAGGCCAACGACCTCGACGTCGCCGATGAGCGGCATCGTGATCCTGCCATCGGGTCGAACGAGACGGTCGCCGGTCATGTCTTTTTCATCGCGATAGGCGACCTCGAGCACGTCCCCGGGGCCAATCACATAATCCGCGGGCGGCGTCAGCGTGGTCTGAGCGGCCGCAGGACCGGCGGCCGCACCCTTGGTGGACGGAGACGGCGCTGGTTTCGTCTGTGCGGCAACGTTCACGGACACGACGATCAGCGCCGCGGCAATCGCTGCAATGAAGTGTGTCATCACCGGTAGTCCTTGAATGGAATCTGGCAATCGTGCTTCCGGAGGAAGTTCAGGAAGCGCTTGTAATCACGCGGCTCCATGTTGAAGAGCCGCGCGACGATCTTGTAGTTGCCACGCGCCTCCTCGAGGCCGCGGCGGATCACCTCGCGCACGTTCGCGCGCGTGATCTCGCGATCCATGAACAGC
>JBOGIQ010000298.1:0-7632 GCA_050742535.1 Vicinamibacterales bacterium
CAAGACGTCGCTGGCGAAGTCGATCGCGCGTGCGATGAACCGCAAGTTCGTGCGCCTGTCGCTCGGCGGCGTGCGCGACGAGGCCGAGATCCGCGGCCACCGCCGCACCTACATCGGCGCGTTCCCCGGCCAGATCATCCAGATGATGAAAAAGGCCGCCACGCAGAACCCGGTCTTCCTGCTCGACGAGATCGACAAGATGTCGATGGACTTCCGCGGCGACCCGTCGGCGGCGCTGCTCGAAGTGCTCGATCCGGAGCAGAACAACACGTTCCTCGATCACTACCTCGACGTCGAGTACGACCTGTCGAACGTGATGTTCATCTGCACGGCCAACGTGCTGCACACGATCCCGCAGGCGCTCCGCGACCGCATGGAAGTGCTGCAGCTGGCCGGCTACACCGAGCAGGAAAAGATCGAGATCGCCAAGCGATTCCTCGCCCCGAAAGCCATCGAGGGCGCCGGCCTGACCTCCGACAACATCGTCATTCAGGACGATGCGATCCAGACGATCATCCAGCGCTACACGCGTGAAGCCGGCGTCCGCAACCTCGAGCGCGAGATCTCGTCAATCTGCCGCAAGGTCGCGCGCAAGGTCGTCGTCGAAGGCAAGACGTTCAAGGAAGCCATCACGCCCGAGAAAGTGACCGAGTACCTCGGCGTGCCGCGCTTCCGTCCGAGCCTGGCCGAGGAGCAGAACGAGGTCGGGATCGCCACCGGGCTGGCGTGGACCGAGGTCGGCGGCGAACTGCTCGTCACCGAGGCGACGCTGATGGCCGGCAAGGGCAAGCTCACGCTGACCGGCAAGCTGGGCGACGTCATGCAGGAGTCGGCGCAGGCCGCCCTCAGCTACGTCCGCTCGAAGGCGGCCGAGCTGAACCTCTCCGAGGACTTCCACTCGAAGATCGACATTCACGTGCACGTGCCCGAAGGCGCGATTCCCAAGGACGGTCCGTCCGCCGGCATCACGATGGCCACCGCGCTGACCTCCGCGCTGACGAAGATTCCGGCGCGCCGCGACGTGGCGATGACCGGCGAGATCACGCTGCGCGGCAAGGTGCTGCCGATCGGCGGCGTCAAGGAGAAGGTGCTCGCGGCGCATCGCGCCGGCGTCACGAACATCGTGCTGCCGCGCGACAACGAGAAGGACCTGGCGGACATCCCGAAGAACGTCCTCGATACGCTCGACGTGCACATGGTCTCGACGATGGACGAGGTGCTGAAGATCGCGCTGGCGCAACCGCTCCCGGCGCGGCTCGCGGCAACGCCCGTGGTCGCTGAAGTGACCGAACCAGCTGGAGATCAACGACCGCACTGATTACGGCAGGTCCAGCGCGGCGGATACGGATCGCGCCGGAACCCGCCCCACACCATGGAAATCAGAGTGGTAATGGGCTGCGTGGGCCGGGTTCCGCGCCGCGAACGGACCACCGGCACGGACCGGCGTCCACAACTTGCTGATCTCCGCTGAATTCGTCACGAGCGCGTCCGGCGCGAATGATTTTCCGCGGGAGCGGCTCCCGGAAGTCGCCCTGGTCGGACGATCGAACGTGGGCAAGTCGAGCCTGTTGAACGCGCTGATGCGCCAGTCGCTGGCGCGCACGAGCGCGGCCCCGGGTAAAACGCGGCTGGCGAACTTCTACCGCGTCAAGCGGGGAGCGGCGCCGGCGCTGTTCCTGGTGGATCTCCCGGGTTATGGCTACGCGCGAGGCGGCGATGCGTCCGCGCGGGAGTTCAATCGGCTGGCGGAGGCGTACTTTTCGGGGGTCAGGGATCGGGGACCGGGGGTCGGGCAAAGCAAAGCCCGGCTGGTCCCCGGTCCCCCATCCCCGGTCCCGATAGGAGTGCTTCTCCTCGTGGACGCGCGCCACCCGGGACTGGAATCGGACATGGATGCGTGGCGATGGCTGCAGATGCAGCAGTGGCCGCATGCGGTAATCGGAACCAAAGTAGACAAGCTGACGCGCGCCGAGCGGGCGCGCCACGGACGTGAACTCAACACCTTGTTTGATATCCCCGTCCCGCTGCTCTCAGCGCACACGGGTGAAGGACTGGATGAACTGTGGAAGATGATCGCAAGCCTGCCAAAGGCAACGGCGGCGTAGCAACCGCCACCCCTCCCCCCGCCTCCGCCGAGGCTCCGGCGGGCAAGGCCTCGGCTGAAGCTTCCCCCTCCGCGCAGTCCGCTACGGCGGACAAGCCGGCGGACAAGCCGGCGGGCAAGCCCGAGAAAGTCGCTGCCGACAAGGGCCCGGCTCCCGAACCTAGCGGCAAACCCGAGCCGAGCGCCAAGGGCGACCATGGCGGAAAGCACGAACGCGGCGGCGGTGCCGGCAACGGCGGTGCTGGAAAACAGCCACCTGGGGAGCGCGGCGCGGGGCCCGCTGCTACCGGTGACGGGGCGGGAAGCCGGCCGCAACAGCAGGCGCCGCCCGCCCAGGCCATCTCGCTGTCGGCGATGAAGGAGATGAGCATCTCCGCGCTGACCAAGATCGCGAAGGACCTGGAGATCGCCGGCGCGACGGGCATGCGCAAACAGGAGCTGATCTTCGAGATCCTCCGCGTGCGCGCCGAGAAGAGCGGCAACATCTTCTCGGAAGGCGTGCTCGAGACGCTGCCCGATGGGTTCGGCTTTCTCCGCGCTCCCGACTACAACTACCTGCCCGGTCCGGACGACATCTACGTCTCGCCGTCGCAGATACGCAAGTTCGACCTGCATACCGGCGACACCGTGTCCGGCGTCATCCGGCCGCCGAAGGACGGCGAGCGCTACTTCGCGCTGATCAAGGTCGAGGCGATCAACTTCGAACCGCCCGAGAAGACCAAGGAGAAGATCTTCTTCGAGAACCTCACGCCGCTCTACCCGCAGCAGAAGGTCTCTCTCGAAACGGCGTCGGAGAACCTCTCGGGACGGGTGATGGACCTGCTGACGCCGCTCGGCAAGGGGCAGCGCGGCCTGATCGTCGCCCCGCCACGGACCGGCAAGACCATGCTGCTGCAGAGCATCGCGAACAGCATCACGACGAACCACCCCGAGGTCTATCTGATCGTGCTGCTCATCGACGAGCGGCCGGAAGAAGTCACCGACATGCAGCGCTCGGTGAAAGGCGAGGTCATCTCCTCGACCTTCGACGAGCCGGCGCAGCGGCACGTGCAGGTGGCCGAAATGGTCATCGAGAAGGCCAAGCGCCTCGTCGAGCACAAGAAGGACGTCGTCATCCTGCTCGACTCGATCACGCGCCTCGCCCGCGCCTACAACACCATCGTCCCGGCGTCGGGGAAGGTGCTCTCGGGCGGCGTGGACAGCAACGCCCTGCAGCGGCCGAAGCGGTTCTTCGGCGCCGCGCGCAACATCGAGGAAGGCGGCTCGCTGACGATTGTCGCCACGGCGCTGGTCGACACCGGATCGCGCATGGACGAGGTCATCTTCGAGGAGTTCAAGGGCACGGGCAACTCGGAAATCCACCTCGATCGCAAGCTGACCGACCGCCGCGTGTTCCCGTCGATCGACATCAGCAAGAGCGGGACGCGGAAGGAAGAACTGCTGCTGGCGAAGGAGGACCTCACCCGCGTCTGGGTGCTGCGGAAGGTGCTGACGCCGCTGTCGCCGACGGAGGCGATGGAACTGCTGCTGTCGAAGATGGCCAAGACGAAGACCAACAGCGAGTTCCTCGCGGCCATGGCGTCCGGCAAGTCGTAACCGCGCGTGAACGGCGGTCCGACCATACCCGCGGTCCGCAGGAAGCACGGCGCACGCACGGCCCTCGAATCGCCGCTGCTCTCGGTCGTGATGCCGGTCTACAACGAGCTGGCGACGATCGACGAGATCATCCCGCGCGTGCTCAGCGTGCCGATGCGGATACAGCTGATCGTCGTCGACGACTGCTCGACGGACGGCACGCGGGAGCGGCTGGTCGGCCTGCAGCGGGAGCACGGTTTCACGCTGCTCCTGCAGGAGCGGAATCAGGGCAAGGGCGCCGCGCTGAGGCGGGGCTTCGCGGCGGTCGAGGGCCACCTCGTCGTCATCCAGGACGCCGACCTCGAATACTCGCCGGAAGAACTTCCGATGCTCGCCGAGCTCATCATCGAGGGGCGCGCCGACGTCGTCTACGGCTCCCGGTTTCTCGGCCGGCATCGCGTCTTCCTCTTCACGCACTACCTCGGGAACCGCTTCCTGACGCTGCTGACCAACGTGCTCTACAACACCATGCTGACGGACATGGAGACCTGTTACAAGGTGATGCGCCGCGAAGTACTGGACAGCATGCACCTCACGTCCAACGGCTTCGGCATCGAGCCGGAAATGACGGCCAAGATCTTCAAGCGCGGCTACCGCGTCTACGAGGTTCCGATCACCTACGACGGCCGCAGTTACGAGGAAGGCAAGAAGATCGGCTGGAAGGACGGCGTCGTCGCGCTGTGGGTGCTGCTCAAACACCGGTTCACCAGCTAGATTGGCGCAGACTTGGCGGGGAGCCGCCCGTTTAGACCCTGTTTGCTATAATTTCTGTTTCGGCCCCCAGCCAAAGTCCGGAACAGAGGGCCGCCAGGAGCTTGTCGTGAAGGAAGGGATTCACCCGAAATACGAGCTGGTCGAGGTTCGCTGCGCGTGCGGCAACACCTTCAAGACGCGCTCGACCAAGCCCGAGCTGCACCTCGAGATCTGCGCTGCCTGCCATCCGTTTTTCACCGGGCGTCAGAAGCTGATCGACACCGAGGGCCGCGTCGAGCGGTTCAGCAAGAAATTCGGCGCGCAGACGTCGGAACAGCGGAAGACCGCGGAGAAGGCCGCGAAGGCCACCCGGGCCGCGGCCGCGAAGAAGACCAAGACCGCCAAGGCCAAGACCGCGACCGCGTAAGGACCACGATTGACGTCCGCCGATCGGATCTGGTCGGCTCGGATCTGGTCAGATCGGATCTGGTCAACACTGTCACCGGCGGCCCGGACAACGGCCGTCGCGTTCCTCCTCGCAATCGCCACGCTGCCGGTGCTGAGCCGGCAATACCTCGGCAGAACCGCCGGCGAGATTCCGATTTTCATGGGCGGCGTCGAGGCGCTGCTGGCCGGGCGTCTGTACGGCGAGCACGTCTTCGAATACCCCCCTTATGCCCTGATCTGGTTCCTTGCTCCGTACGCCTGGGCACCCGACGACGCCGAGCGGTTCCGCTTCGCGTTCGGTCTGCAGATCTGGCTGTTCGACGCCGTCATCAAGGCGGTCCTGCTGTGGCGCGGCATTCGCGCGCGTCAGGGCGTTCCTGATCTGATCCCGTTCCTCGTCTACTCGCTCGGCAGCGCCGCGCTCGGCCACATGCTGCTGATGAAGTACGACGCCGTGCCGGCGGCCCTGGCACTCGCGGGTGTGCTCGCGGTCTGCGGCGGCCGGCCGTTTCTCGGCGGCGCTGTGACCGCGCTGGCCGCTGGATCGAAGGCGTATCCGGTCCTCTTCATCCCGATTCTGGCCGTCGTGGCGTGGCGGCGCAGCCGTCATCAATTCCGCCGGTTCGCGCTTGGCGTCGCCGTCGCAGCCGCGCCGCTCCTCCTGCTTGCCCTATGGCTGCCGTGGTGGAACTTCGCGTCGTTCCACGGATCGCGCGGACTCGAAGTCGGTTCTCTCGCGGCGAGCATCGTCTGGGCGCTGCATTTCCTGGGTGTGGACGCGTCCTGGGGTCTTGTCGGCACCTCGAACGAGGTCGGCGGCCCACTGGCGGATCAACTGCTGGCACCGGCGCGCGCCATTTGGGTCCTCTACACGCTCGCAGCGCTGGGCGTCGCGGTTGGGACCGCGCTTCGGCAGGTCCGCCTGAAGGCGGACACTACGAGCGACACGCAAGCCGGCCTGAAAGCGGACGTTGCGATCGGCGGATATCCAACTGCGGCGCCGGAAGTGGCGGCGCTGCTGCTTCTGCCCCTCGTGCCGTTCGTCGCCACGAACACCGTGTTCAGCCCGCAGTTCCATCTGTGGCTGATCCCGCTCGCCGCGCTCGTGCTCGAACGCCGCGACACCCTGCCCCGTGCTGCGGTCCGCGCCGCATGGGTGATCTTTATCGCGACGATGATCGTACCGACGTTCTATCCAAGCCGGGAGTACACCCTCGGTCTCGGCCTCTGGCGAACGGTGGCGCTGCTGATCAGGAACGGCCTGCTGCTCTACGCAGCCATCTGTCTGGTCCGGATGGCTCGCGACATGCGTCTTACCGCCGCAGCGTCCGGAACGTAACGGATATCGTTTCCTGGCGACGGGCGGAATGCTGTGCTCGTAAGTGCGCGGTCCGGCGGCGCGCAACGACGCCGCGCATCTCGACGCGGTTGAACGGAACGTGCTCGATCTCCCGCAGCAACTGGTGCTCATCCTCGTGCGACAGGAAATCGGAGCGATATTCGAACCCGGGCGGCAGCGCCGGGAAGAGACCCTCCTGCGCCACGTTCAGAACAGCGTTACGGATGCTGCGCCGGCATCGTCGAGCTTGCGGTCGAGCCGGGCCAGCCGATGCTGTGCGGACTCGTGGCGGGAACGCGTCGCGTTCAGACGCAGCGTCTGCAGCGCAAACGCGCGGGCGGCCTGCAGGTCGCGCAAACGGTGCTCGTGGTGGACCGCGAGAGCCTCGGATGCCTCGCGCAGGATCGCCGGCGGGCAGCGCCGCAGGTCGAGAATCTGGCGCCAGCCGGCCGCCGCATCCGCAAACCGGCGCTGCCGGCGGGACAGCACGGCGTAAGCGCGCCACGCCTCGGCGCAGGTAAGGGTATCGGCAGCGCGATGCTCGGCCGCGCGGAGAAACGCCGCGCGCGCCTCGATGGTCATGCCGCCGCGCTCGTAGAGGCGTCCCATTCCCAGCGCTTCACGGGCCGTGCGTGCTGCCGACGGACCGTCCTCGAGCAGCTGCGCGGCCTGCGCCGTCACCATCGCCAGCGACACCAGGTCGAGCCGGTTGTGCTCCATGACAGCGGCGAGGCCACGCGCATCTCCCGACCGGACGAAGTGGAAATAGCGCGCCGGGATCTGGAACCCGGGGACATCGCCTTCGCGGACGTGGCCGCACAGGCTCTCTTCCAGTGCGCCAAGTCCACAGCCGCCATCCCCCGCGGGATCCTCACGCCGCCACAACCGTCGGGCGTGGTGCAGCATGTCCACGTGAGCGACGCCGGCAAACGGCGTCTCCAGCCGATGCAGGACGAAACGGGTCTCCATCAACGGCAGATCGAACGACTTGCCGTTGTACGTCACCACGGCGCCGCAGGAGTCGGCTATCTCCGCCACCGCCTCGAGCAGCGCGCGCTCGGCTGAAAAGCTCGACAGAAAGAACTGCCGCACGCGGAGCCCGCCGTCCTGATACCAGGCGCAGCCGACCAGGAACGCATACGTCCCGGCACCGCCCGCCAGCCCGGTCGTCTCGAGATCGATGAATAACATCCGGCCGCCGCGAGGTGGAGCCGCCGGCCCGTTCAGGATCGGAAACCGTGCCCAGCAGCCGTCTTCAGGCGGCAGCGTGTCCGCGAGGGTGATCTGGCCGTGGCGATGGCCGGGCGGATATTTCCGATCGATGACCAGGAAACGATGGCCGTGCAGCTCACGCCACTCGCCGCCAAGTAGTTGAGCAGCATCCTCGATGTCAGCGGGGCGCGCCACGCCACCC
>JBOGIQ010000299.1:0-7286 GCA_050742535.1 Vicinamibacterales bacterium
GCGTATAGGCGGGTCGCCACAGCGGCAGCCGAACGGGTGGACCCCCAGGCACGCGTAGCACGACAATCGCCGGATCTACTGTGCGAAGCATGTGCGAAAAAGGCCGTGAACAGCGGTCATTGTAGCAAACCACTGCTCACGGCCAGTCGCGTGAGTGCGTGTAAAGCCGTATGTGCCTAGCGGCGCGCCTTGCTTCCCAAGCTCGATGTCGCGGGTTCGATCCCCGTCTCCCGCTCCAACCTTCGCTCACTGGCATCGCATCCGAGCTTCGGTCGGCAAGGATTACCTGATCGACAATCCCGCGCCGACCGCGAAGACACTTGTTTTCGGCGTGCCTGACCCCGCGGCAATCCGATGCGCGCGCAGGTCGAAACCAAAGGCCAGGCGCGGGGTGATGAACCAGCGGGCGCCGCCGCCGAAATTCACCGAGCGCAATCGGCCGGACTCCTGACGGCCGGGCATCTCGTCCGCCGCTTCTGTGGCGACGGTGGCGATGCCAACGCCGGCGCTCAGATAACTCCAGCCGTCCCGTGTCCCAAAGTTCGCGGATACCTGCGGCGCAAGCATCCGCATGTTCAATGTCACGCGCTGCGTGGCCGCCGACTCGGTGGCCTCGTCTTCCGTGGCGGCCACTGGCGCATCCACTGCGGATCGGACGATGACGAAGTTCGCACCGAAGCCGATGCGGGCAAGTTTCAGACTCCCCAGGTAGACGTGAGCGCCAAAATCGGCGCCGAACCCGCGGGAGGGCACGGAGGTCGCCGCCAGCGGCGGATAGAACCCCGCATCGGTGGGAACAGGGCTCGTCACCCCGCGGACGTCAAGCACCCACGGGCCCGGCGGTGTGGTCGTCTGCGCCGCGGCCTGCGCGGTGGCCATCACCATCATGACGACCGTCCCGCCGAAGCTGCGCAGCAGCGAAGGCAGATCGCAGGCCGCCGCGCGCCGCACTACTTCGCGCTCGCCTTGCGGCGCTCCGCCCAGTACTTCCGCATCCGCTCGGAGACTTCCTTCCGCTGCGCCGCGCCCATGGCCGGACGACGGCGCTTCTTCGGGCTCGAGTCCTTGACCCGCCCGTTGCCACGACGGCCACCGAACAGCTCAGGGAATTCGGCGCGGATCGCCGCCTCCTCTTCACGCAGCTGTTCGAGCCGTGCAACGGCGCCCAGGCGCGCCAGCCGCCGCAATTGCTCCTGATTCAAATTCGCCATGGACGTCCTTCCGCAGAAATGCAAGATGCAGATGTCAACATGCAAACGGCCATCGCTGTTTCCATTTTGCATTTTGCATTTTGCATTTTGAATTACTTCAATATCCCCTGCTCGCGCCGGCGGGCTTCTCCCCTCTCGACTCCTGGACGATCCGTACGCCGGCGCTGGCGCCGATTCTCGTGGCCCCGGCCGCTACCATCGCCTTCAGCCCGTCGAGATCGCGCACGCCACCAGCGGCCTTCACGCCCATCTCCTCGCCGACCACGCGGCGCATCAAGGCTACATCGGCGGCCGTTGCGCCGCCGGGCCCGAACCCTGTGGAGGTCTTCACGAAATCGGCACCTGCCGCTTTGGCCAGCGTGCACGCCGTGACCTTTTCATCGTCCGTCAGCAACGCCGCCTCGATGATGACCTTGCTGACGGCACCACCTTCCCGGCACGGCGCGGTCACCGCCTCGATGTCGCGTTCGACGAGGCGGAGATCGCCCGACTTCAGCGCGCCCACGTTGATCACCATGTCGATCTCGCGCGCGCCGTCGAAGATCGCGCGCCGTGTCTCGTAGTGCTTCGTGTCGGCCGTCGTCGCTCCCAGCGGAAACCCGACCACCGAACAGACTTTGACCGCACTATCGCGCAGCAGCCGGGCGCACTCGGCGACCCAGGTCGGGTTCACGCAAACGCTCGCAAAGCTGTATTCCGCGGCCTCCCGGCACAGCGCTTCTATGTCCTTCCGCGTGGCGTCCGGCTTGAGCAGCGTATGGTCGATCATCGAGGCAACCCCGGCAGCCGCGCCGCCGGCCGCATGCAGCCCAAGGCGCGTCGCTCCCGCCTCGATGACCCCGCGCAGCCGGTCCGGGCAGCACTCGTACAACAGGGCGTGGCAGCTGCACCGTTGCGGCGGGGACTGCTCGGTGGCAGCCAGCTCCTCGACGATGATCTGGACCAGACGTTGAACGTCGGCGGGATCCATTCAGCTTCGGACCCTGGCCTCGAGCTCGCGGATCTTTGCCAGCCGGCGGATGTAGCGCGCTTCGCGCATCGGCGTGGCAAGAAACGTGTCGACAATGGCCAGCGCCTGCTCGGTGGTCAGGAGGGTCGATCCCAGTGCCAGCACGTTGGCGCCATTGTGCTCCCGGGCATAGCGGGCCAGCGTCTCGTTCAGGCACATTGCCGCCCGCGCGCCGGCCACCTTGTTCGCCGCGATCGTCGATCCGAGCCCGGCGCCGTCGATCACGATCGCGGCGTCGGCTTCACCCCGAGCCACCGCCCTGGCCGCAGACGCAGCCGTATCCGGATAGTCAACAGGATCGGTCGTCGTGGTGCCGAGATCGTGGGCCGCGACGCCGCGGGCGCGAAGATGACCGACGATGGCGCGCTTGAGCGTCAGCGAGGTGTGATCGCCGGCGATGGCGACTGTTCTGACGTCGGCGCTCGGCACGAGAGCGGCCGTATCCGCGTCCATGTGCTCGCTGACCACCGCGACGCGGCGGCTGTTCAGCGTGTCCTGCGCCAGCGGTGTGATGTGCCCGCCCGCGACGAGGACCACCGTGCTTCCCGGCTCCAGCACGCGAGCGTCCGCCTCGGTGATCATCTGGAACCGCTTCACGACGCGCTATGTTACTCTCGCGCCCGATGACCGCTCAAGGCGTGCGCACCTTCATTTCCGCTGCAGACATCCACGCGCGCGTGGAGGCGCTCGGCCGCCAGATACGCGGCGATCATCCCGACGGCGTGCATCTCGTCGGGGTGCTGAAGGGCGCGTTCATGTTCATGTCCGATCTGGCCAGAGCGATCGACGGCAACACGACGCTCGATTTCATCGCCGTCTCCAGCTACGGCTCGAGCACGAAGTCGTCGGGGCAGGTGCAGCTCCTGAAGGATCTCGATTCGACGCTCGAGAATCGCGACGTCGTGATCGTCGAGGACATCGTGGACACCGGCCTCACGCTGACCTACCTGCAGGAGATTCTTCGCGCGCGGTCGCCGCGGAACCTGCGCACCGCGTGTCTGCTGAGCAAGCCGTCGCGCCGCAAGGTCGACGTCAAGGTCGATTACGTCGGCTTCACCATCGAGGACAAGTTCGTGGTCGGATACGGCCTCGACTACGCGGAGCAGTATCGGAACCTCCCGCACATCGGCGTTATCGGCGACTAGATCGCTTTTACATGAGGGCTATGGGATATGTTCACCCATCGGCCGGACGTCGGACGAACTGTAAAGAGCAAGCTCGATCTCAAGGGAGCCTATCGCCGGTGGGTGCAACAGGCGCAGTCCGGCCGCTCCAGGGCCGCGGCGGTGAAGTTCGCCATCGGCGGTCAATTCGAGGCATACGGACAAATCGAGGCAGACATGCTGCGGTTTTTCGGCCTCCGCGAACAGTCCACGCTGATTGACGTGGGCTGTGGTTCAGGGCGCCTCGCCATCCCGCTGTCCAGGACACATCGAGGGCTATATCTCGGCACCGATATCGTTCCTGACTTGCTCGAATTCGCACGTGAGTCATGCAGCAGGCCCGACTGGCGGTTCGAGCTCGTCGAGACGCTGCGAATCCCCGCCGCGGATCAATCCGCGGACATGGTGTGCTTTTTTTCGGTTCTCACTCACCTCCTCCCCGAACAGAGCTATCTCTACCTGGAAGAGGCGAAGCGCGTTCTGAAACCGGATGGACGGATCGTCTTCTCGTTCCTCGAGTTTCGGATGCCCTTTCACTGGTCGGTCTTTGCGTCTACTGTCGACGCGGCACGCGGCCGCGATGAGCACCCGCTCAATATGTTCATCGATCGGGATGCGATCCAGGCCTGGGCCGTGCACCTCGGGCTCGCCGTTCTCGACGTGCGCGATGGAGACGAGGCCTTTGTCCCTCTTTCCATACCAGTAACGCTCGAGAGCGGGCAGGTGCTTTCGGAGCGCGGAAACCTCGGGCAGTCGATCTGCGTACTTGGCCGACCAGCGGGGCCGTAGTCACTACGGATCGGGAACCGTCACCACGGATTCCGTTGTGACCTCGAATCGACGCACGTTCGAGTACTTCGCCACTCCGATGAAGTCGTCGCCGCCGCGCGGGACTTCGTCACGCATCTCCGAAGGCACTCGAATCTTGAGGACCGGATCGGGGCTGAACGTCGTTGTCGTCGTCTGCGCGCGAGCCCCGAACCCTGACCGAAGTTCCGTCTTGAACACTTCACCCGTCGATTCGGACACCCAGACACGGGCCTGATTCGCCGTCCGGCCGCGCGCCGGTATGGGCAGCAGGTCAATCTCCCGCACGTCGGGCCCGATGTCGGGCGCCAGGCTCCCCAGGGAGAATCGAAAGCCGCCCTGATACTCCAGCTGCAGGTAGCCGATCGCCGTCAGCGGGTCCATCATCCGGCCGTTGTCCACGTTGAACCGCAGCCCGTCGCGATGAATGTCCCTCGCCCGCCTGACCGCGTTGTCGAACGGCTGTACCAACAGCCGGACAATCCGGTCCTCCTGGTCCCGAACCGCCTTGCCGTCCACCTGGCGGACGTCGCGGAAGACCATCACCAGGTCCTTCTTTCCCGGGTACGCCACGAGGAGAAAATCAGACGTCAGACGCCGGCGGCGAGAGGAAATCGTGAAGCGCTGGTCGTACTCCTCCTCGGTCACGACGTTGCTGAACTGGGTGATGAAGCGGCGGGTGTAGGCGGCAACGCGGCGCCGCAGTTCGTCGATTTCCGGCGACTGCGTATAGACGGCTGGTGCGCCTGTCAGCTGGAGGGCGAGGACGACCAGAGCGGCAACGGCCAGACGCATCCGCGCTAGCGTACCGCGGCGCGAACCTTGTCGGCCCACGCCCGCGCATCACGAATGACGTCGGCCTCGCGGAGCGTGCTCACCCTGCGATCCTTCATCAGTACCCGCCCATTCACGATCGTCGTCCGGACATCGCTGCCCCGTACCACGTAGACCAGATGCGATACCGGATCATACATGGGCGTCTGACGGGCGCCGGACACGTCAACGAGGATCACGTCGGCGCGCTTGCCCGGTTCGAGCGAGCCGATGCGCGACTCCATGCCCAGCGCGCGCGCTCCCCTGATCGTGGCCATCTCCAGTGCCGCGCGGGCGCTCACCGCGCGCGGGTCGCCCGTCTGCAGCTTGTGGAGGAGCGACGACACACGCATCGCCTCGAACATGTCCAGATCGTTGTTGCTGGCAGCCCCATCCGTGCCCAGACCGAGAGCCGCATCGGCGGCAAGGTAGGCCGGAACTGGTGCGGCGCCGCTCGCCAGTTTCATGTTGCTCTCGGGATTGTGCGAGACGCCGACTCCGCGCATCTTCAACAGCGCGATGTCCGGCTCGGCGACCCAGACGCCGTGGGCGCCGAGCACCCCCGGACCGAGGAATCCGAGGCTCTCCAGATACCGCACTGGCGAGAGCTTGAACTGCGCCTCGGCGTTCTTCACTTCGTCCGCCGTTTCCGCGAGATGAATCAGCGTCGGCACGTTATGACGGCGAGACAGGTCGCGCGCCGCGCGAAGAGTGGCCGCGTCGAGCGTGTAGATCGCGTGCGGGGCGACGGCCGGCGTAATCAGGGGATCGTCCTTATAAGCCTTGATGAAGGCTTCAGCGCGGGCCAGACCGTCGGCCGGCGTCTTCGCGTCCGGAACGGGGAACTGGATGACCGTCTGCCCGAGAACCCCACGCAGACCGGCGGCCTTGGTCTCCTTCGCTATCTCCTCCTCGAAGTAATACATGTCCGCATACGTCGTCGTCCCGGACTGAATCATTTCGAGCGCTGCGAGCCGCGTTCCGGCGCGAACGAAGCCGGGCGAGACGGTCTTCGCCTCGGCGGGAAAGATGTACTTTTCCAGCCACTCCGAGAGCGCCAGGTCGTCCGCCAGGCCGCGATACAGGACCATCGGCGCATGCGTGTGGGTGTTGATCAGGCCCGGCAGCACGATCTGGCCCCGGGCATCGAGCGTCTCTCGCCCGCTGAACCGGGCCGCCACGTCGGCGCCAGGGCCAACGGCCACGATGTCGGCGCCGTCAATCGCCACCGCTCCGTTCTCGACAATCTCCCGGCCCGGATTCATCGTGACGACGAGGCCGTTGGTAATTACGAGGGAGACCGCACGGGAACGGGATTGCGCGAACAGCACGGCGACGAGCACCGCGGTCACCGCCGCGACGATCAGGAGGCGCGATTTCATAGAACAGTAGAATATCCGCGTGTCGCTGCAGCTCGTCGATCACCCGCTCGTTCACGATGCACTGGCGGAACTCCGCGATGTGCGTACGGCGCCGCCGGCGTTCCGCCGCGCCGCCAACCGGATCAGCGTGCTGCTGGCCGCGGAGGCCCTCCGGGACGTTCCGGCTTCCCCTGCTGTCGTCACCACGCCGCTCGGCCCGGCGGACGGCCGCATTGTTGAAACGGACGTCGTCGTCGTTCCGGTGCTCCGCGCCGGCCTGGGGATGCTCGACGCCGTGCTCGAACTGCTGCCGTCGGCGCGGGTCGGTCACATCGGCCTGCAGCGCGACGAGGCAACGGCCATCGCCTCGCGGTATTACTCGAAGCTGCCGCCGAAGATGGCGGACAGCTTCGTCCTGATGATCGATCCGATGCTGGCCACAGGCGGAAGCGCCGCGGCGGCCATCGATCTGATCAAGGCTGCGGGAGCGCGGACGATCCGTATGATTTGCATCGTGTCCGCCCCCGAGGGGGTGGCGCTGCTTCAGAAGCGGCATCCGGACGTGGTGATTTACACTCCGGTGATCGACCGCGAGCTCAACCCCCACAAATTCATCGTGCCGGGGTTGGGGGACTTCGGGGACCGCTTGTACGGAACGGTTTAATTCATAGTTCATAGGAGAGAGCTCATGCTTTCACGCCGCGAATGGCTTTCCTTGACGCTCGCGACGGGTGCCGCCGCCGCCCTCGATCGTGCCTGGCTGTCGGCGCAGCAGCCACTCATCACACGCGCCATCCCGGCCGGCGGGGAACGAATCCCGATCGTCGGCCTTGGCAGCTCCGCCACCTTCTCGCAGGTGGCACGCAAAGACGACGTCACGGCGATCGGCGAGGTCCTCAAGTCGATGGTGAGCGGAGGTGGA